>NZ_VSRN01000001.1:4486515-4790517 GCF_008369915.1 Dyadobacter sp. UC 10
GCGGATGACGGATTACCGAAGGTACCGGATGCCCCTCCAATAACCAACCATGAAACCGTTTCTCCGGGCCCGGGAGCAGTACCGGTTAAATTAACAGGCCCCCCGGCATAGCAGGGGAAATTGGCAGTACCAGTGATGGCTGGTGTGGGTGGAACGGGGTTTACCGTAACGCTGACTTCATCAAGATGGCTACGCCGTCACCGCAAATCGCATTGATCCTGAACGTGTAAGTGCCAATTACGGACACATTATTCACATTGGTCAACAGGCTGCTTGAATTGCTGATAGTGGCATTCGCACCGGCCGGCTGGGACAATAACGTCCATTTTATAGACGCCGGGTCCGCAGGGCCTCCCAGGCTCCCATCCAGCACGACCGGCTGTCCGAGACAGATCGAACTATTTACGCCGGCATTGATGGTACAATTCTGCCCGACAGAAATGGTTGCCGTCCAAAGCGAAATAAGAATAAAAAGAAAAAGTTGTTTCATTCTGTAACTGATTTGTTTAATAATTGCATAGCTGGTCATGTTCCGGGTTTAGCATTCTACGTTTCTCAAATGCAGGTATTTGAGATGATAATCGTAGTGTTAATTATCTGTCTTTAAATGATTAATAAACCTAAAAGCGACTGCAAGATCATTATCAAATCATTTACTGCTAATAGTATAAACCGTTAGCAGTGATAGTATTTCTTAGTCTACTATCGTTTATTTACTACACTGATTTCATCCGCTGTGCCAGATCATTAAAACACTTACGTGCAAGTTGAATCCTGAATGCATGGAAGTATCACGCGACTGATTTGTGTTCTGAATTTTGAAAATTTGCAATGAAATTAAGTCCGGTCGAGTTTAGCAAAACGGGGAAGAAGAAATCCGTACATGCTGATCATATGTAATAAAACAACTGTAAGTGTCCTATTATATCTTCTCGGCTTCGCATTCAGACTGACATTGTACCTATAAACACATAACTACTTTTGCATGGTTTAAGCTCACCTCAAGCAAATCGGGGCCCTTAACTCGTACCAATTTAAAAAAGGTAGTACCTACCGATAGTTATGTTAACAATTGGAATAATTGATCCCTTCCCAATTATGAGGACCGGCTTATCAGTCTTGCTAAATACACATTATGAAGACGCCAGGCTTTTTCAATCCCGTAGTCTTGAAGGATTTCCGCAAATGCAGCAAGCGATCTGCCGTTTGTTGTTATTTTGGGTATCAGCGAAAATGCCAAAGAAAACCGTCTTATCTCAGTAAGGAAGTTTAAAAAGGCATTTCCAACAGCAAAGATTGTTGCATACGACTATGATTTAGTCCAGGAAATGATTTTTAGTTATTTTATGGTCGGTATAGACGGGTATCTTTTGAAGCAGCATAGTGAGCATCAGTTGATTACGTGTATAGAATCCATCATTGGCGGCAAACCTTTCCTGAGCCCCGAATTGCTTGACGACTTTGTGCAGCCGTTACTACTCAGGACGGATAGTCCGATAAGAAAAATTAGAAAATTGACAAGCTATGAATTTGAGCTTGCAGTTTATCTGAGTCAAGGCCAGAAGAATACAGTAGTTGCCGGCATTCTTGATTGTAGACCTTCGTCAGTAAGTTCCAACTGTTTCGTCTCACCCGCACCTTTCGAAAATGTTTTGAGTATGGATTCCTCATCATTCTTATTAAATATTGAAATGAGTTGCTCGATACCGTTTGCGGTAGATCCTTTTTCCATAATTCCACCCAAAACAGAAGGCAGGATTGCATTCATCGCCGATTGCACGAGCGGCGCATCCTCTCCGATTTTATCGGCTATTTTTTCGATAACAGATTTGGTGAAGAACTCTTTGGCAATTTCAAGAATTTCCATGTGTTAAATTGTTTAGCATAAGTGTTTAATAAGAATCTGTTTATTTATTCCCTTTTCATATAGGAATTGCGTCCGATCAATCAAAAGTGATAGGTCGATAACTATGGCAGGGCAATGCAGGTTAATATTCTCTTTTACGATTTCCATTTTTTTTAGGTATTCATGTAGTTTTTGACCTATACGTATAGTATAGATATGGCTTCTCCATGACCTACGAGCTGTGCGTAGTTCAAGTATATTGCATATCATACAAATACTACAATTTAGCAGGCGAAATCCTAATGTGAATTTGGCATTATAGCCTCAATTTTGAGTAATGAACTACCGAAAATCTACTAGATCAATTTACTTAACATGTATTAGGATGGGTAGTTTAATTGAGGTGTGTTGACTTTGATACTGTTCGATTAAATATTTTATCCAACTATTTAAAATGCATTCATGAAAATGGACATGCAGTATTGTCCCAGTACTATTAAAAACAATGAAAAATCCCTCCTGCGAAGCAGTCAATTAAAAACAGGTTTAATTAAGAATTATGAAAACAACTTTCCAGTATTTTAGATTTTTAACCATTATTATCGCCATTTCTGCCTTTCTTTTTAGCAGAAATTCCTTTGCCCAGTCCTGTACCAGCCCGATCACATCATACCCGACGACGGTCAATGGTGTTACGATTGAGTATTACGGGAGCGCTTCTTTCAGCCCTCCCAGCACACCGATTACTTGCGGCCAACCAGCACCGGCGGTTGGTCAGTTTTATGGAAACGGGGCCACTATAACAGGCGGTTCATACGTTTTTTCAAGTCCTGTAAATGATGTAGTATTTTGGGTTGGGGGAATGCATGACGTTGCTGCCTATGGAGCACCGGAGAAGTTCTCATGGTCTACGAATGGCGGGAATACAAGTGTTACGTAATCAAATTATTGCCTGGGTGTACTTGGCGATTCCACATTTACATCCTCAGGTTCCTCGGATGCAAGCGGTACGAATTCGGCAGGTGGTTTTTTTACAGTACATGCTGATTCCCCGTTCACCTCGATAACATTGATACACACCCAGGGAAATAGTGCCCTGAATGGAGCGGCAGTATTACTCTACTACGGCAGTGTTGTTTCCAGCCCTGCACTGTCCGCAGTAACGCAGCCTACGTGCACTACTACAACGGGATCATTCACCATCACCAACTACAATTCGGCGCTATCTTATACAATTACTCCGGCTGGTGCAACCAGGAATGGGGCTGTTGTAACTGCTCCGGCAGGATCAGGTCCTTATTCGCTCACTGCAAGTAATGGAACATGCAGCTCGGGAACGGTCCAGTCAGGTACCGTCAACACACAGCCTTCAACTTCGGCACCTGTAATTTCAGCTAGTAATCCGACCTGTGCAGAACCTACAGGCAGTATTGTGGTTAACTACCCCATCGGTGGTGCTACTTACACGTTGTCTCCCGGAAATATAACGAGCACAACCGGGTCTTTCTCCGGATTACCCGCCGGCAGCGGCCCTTATGCTGTAACATCTACCATTGACGGCTGTACTTCTAATGCATCCAACGCTGTTTCTATCGGAGCGGCGGCGACAGGGTGTGCGGGTCCACCCGATTTGCGTCCGTTGGTTTCGATGGGTGACGTAGGTTTTATCAAACCGTCCGCTTTGTCCAGGAGCGCTACACTGAAGCTATATAATGTAGGTGATCCAAATTCAAGTGCCTCCGGGGCAATAACGATATATATATACCCGCCTAACAATAATTTCAGCATTGCACTCGATGCCAGTCCAGGGTGGAACCTGGCTTACGATGCAGGTGGGAATTATTATACTCTGGCTTCTTCTACGACCACGATTGCCTATGGCACTTCCAGTTTCGAGGCAATTAATCTGACCATTAACGCCGCTCCCGAGGTGTCAAAAGGGAAATACAATATCCAGTTTGAAGTCGGTGATACGTCCGGAGGGGAGACGAATAATCTGAACAACACGGTCTCAGTAGAAGTCACGGTATCCAATATGTAACTGGTATACCCAGGCAAGCAATTCAGCTTGCCGGCCGTACCATACTATTCAACATTTAATTGCTAAACCAATGAAGATTTCCAGATTGATTATTTTAGTGTTCGGCTTTTTTATGGCTGTCAATGGCGCCATTGCGCAAGGCGAAGACATCGTTCTGCAGTCGGGTAACTATGACCGGGACCCTTATCCCGGCTATAATACCAGCGGCAGCGAGAGGGGTACATATACCATACAAGTTGCCAAGTCTGCGCATACTTTTACTGCCGGCCAATTTACTATAAACGTAGCTTTTCCCCCGGGTGCAGTCTATGCTGGTGGAGGAACCATCCCGTCAGAATTTACCGTCACCCAGGGAGCTGACGGATCTTCGGCGGTGGTTATTTCGATCACAGGGGACTGGGCAGGAACCGGACCGACCGCAATACGTACGTTGGTGTTACCCATAAAAATAATAGATGCTTCCGATGACCAGCCCACAGCAACCGCGCTACAATGGGCTGATCCTTTTGTAACAGAAAATCCGGCCGGTAACTCCACCGGGTCGCCTCTAAATGTCCTGGACTGGGTTATGCCGGTAGAACTGCAGTCGTTTACTGTTTCAAAAGAAGGCATGGCTGTCAACCTCGCCTGGACGACAACCGAAGAAACCAACGCCAGTCATTTCGAGGTACAGCGAAGCGCTGATGCAAAGACATGGCAGAAAATTGGCCGTGTGGACGCAAGCGGAGAAAGTAAAGTAAACGTCAATTACAGCTTTGCAGACAGCTCACCGCTCTCGGGTACGAACTATTACCGGTTAAAGATGGTCGACAACGATGCCACTTTTTCGTTCAGTAAGATCAGGAACGTCGAAATGGAAAAAAGACATTTAGTGATATACCCTAATCCTGCGACCAATGTGATGTTCCTGGATGGTGTTGATGCATCCAAAGTCAAATCCATTTCAATACATAATAACAATGGGCAAACAGTGTATGCCGCCAGCAAAATGTCCCCGGCAGGGATTGATGTAAGCAGGTTGCCAATCGGTACATACCTGGTATGTACCCGTACACTCGACGGGGTTGCATTAGCACAAAGGATAATGATAGCAAGATAGTGCGCTATGCTTCGCTGTGATAACCCATGATGTGGTAAACGGTTGAATAAGAGAGATCCATCTCGCCACCGTTATCCTGATCTCCCTTCATCCCGGCGCCCTGCAAGCCATTTACTTGCAGGGCGACTTTGTTCCGCTCAACCATTTGCTACAATGTGCTTGTAGAATATACTACTTAAGACCGGGAGTATCATTTATATATTTGCCCGATCCTCAGGACAGAAATAACCCAACACTTTCACACGATGCTGTCTTCAATTCTTCGATCGAAACGGCCGGTTGTTCTGTTTTTAGCCCTTTCTACTCTTATGCAGCCGGCATTCGCACAAAATACACTTGATCTGGTTCAGGATGGTGTCAATAACAGCTACAAGCCGCCAGTGCTCAAAGGTCCGACTTCCATTCCGCAGACGATGCACTTCTTTGATAACCACAATGGCAGCATCGACCAGGGGATCTACTTCCGCAAACCGGAACCAGCACTTTCGGTTACTTCAGTTTTAGCGACCAATCTTTTGCCAATATTCCTCAGCACGTAACCGGCCTGACATTCGGGGCATCGTCTGGTGGCAGCAAAAACCATGTAAAACCTGAGCTGATCGCCAACACAAAATATTACTTTACAGACCATAACAGAGCAATTTTTACATCTCATCCGCAAGGTCCTGCCGGGCAGGGGGTTAATTTAAATACGAACGCTGGTATGCAGGTATTTTTGTCCGCTAAGCCGCTGCTGTTCGCCAATGCGTCTAAGTCGGATATATGCAGATACTATTATGGAGAGATTCGTATCCGGTTTAGCCGCTAGGTTGCTAATCCCGTTCTGTCTTTTGTTGGCCTGGGAGCTACTACAAATTTTGCGAATAAAAAGCTCGGGTTCGCAACGAAGCTGGAATTGCAAACCCCTTCTTTAACCCTCGCCAAATTGTCTGGAAACGAAGAATTGCAGATCGATTCATCAAGAACCAAAATACTACATTCCAAGACACCAATCACCGGTGATTGTGGAAATGGCGCAGCATGCGGCAGTGTATTGGTCAAAGGGTCTGAGATCAGTGTACTGGTATTCAAAGTGTACCTTCGTCCGGAGGGTGGCCCCGGAATCTGTGGAAGCGAGCATGTGACCAACTCCGGGGATATGTGGCATGTTACCGTTTCCCTTCCTGAACAGTGAGCGATATGATTCGGGTGATAATCTGACGTTTTGGCTGACAGTAGTTAGCACGATGTGTTCCGTTGAACAAGTAAACCTGCGTTTAAATGTGTTCGTGATTGAGTTTCGTAATTCAACTACAATAGTCATTTACATAAGTGTTAACAGCGACTAAATATTACACTAGGGAAACAGGATATGGCCAACAGCATGGAAGGAGTAGGCGCGGTCGTGGGAGAGGAAGAATTTGACCAGCAGCAAAATAATCGTCGTAAATGCGATCCCGAAGAAGGGAAGTGTCAGTTTGGGATACGCATCCGCCGACGCCATGAACGCTGAGTGCCAGGCAGCTAATTGTGCTTCTGATTTCAGGTCGGCTTGTAAATCCGAGAAAAAATAATTGTTGTTCTTCCTGCAAACAACCAGAAATGCAGATGATGTATCGGCAGGGAATGCGTCGAAAAGTTTGACAAAATACCGTTCTTTTAAAGCACCGGCCGGAAAACTGGCATATTTTCCGGCCTTTTTGATTTTCTTCCATTGCTTCCCTTTTCGCTGAAAGACGTCAATTCCATCCTGGTAGCCGGTGACGAGGTATTTCCTGGTTTTGTCATTCCTGAGTATGGAATAGGGAATAAAAAGCCAAACTGATGTCCCTGGGAGGAATAAACTGGTTTGGATACTGGAACTGTAATCACGGCCGGCGATTCCGGACATCACTGCGCCCACATCGTTATCATGAAGCGGGCGCCCGTACAGGCACACGATGCGGTCAGGTTCCGGGTTACCCGACAAGGGAGCGCAATAGCCTGATGGAATAAAAGATAAGAGATAAATTATTGTGAACAGTATTTCGATAATCGAAACTTTAATTTTTGTCATCCTAACCGGTCAAAGATGGGGTAGGTAAAGTTATTGCCCGGCAGGCAACGGAATTGTAGCGGGAGCGCAGGTTTCCGGTTAGTTTTTTTACGATGAAAATAGCTTTAATACTAATTTAAAAAGACTGAGGTGTGCTAAATCAACCGGGAAATTATAGTTCGATTTCTACATTACCTGTCGGCAATTAATCCCTGTTTTATATTGAAATAAAATTTATAATTGAAATGGTCAGATTTCTATTAATAAGTATGATCCCTATCGTTTAATTACTACGGCTATATATTTGCACCGATTGAATTTTTCGCCGTGTTTTGATAGTGAAAATCATAATTAACATGGCTCGAATTCTTATTGCAGATGATCATCCCATTTTTAGGAGCGGCTTGCGGCAATCGCTTGAAAACTTCATTTCTAAATTGGAAGTCGTAGAAGTCGAAAATTTCAAAAAAGCGCTTTACGTTTCTGAATCATCGAACTTCGATCTGGTCATCATGGATATAGATATGCCAGGCGGTAATAGTGTCAAAATGGTCGAAACATTTAAAAGTAAGTGGCCAGACCTTCCGGTATTAGTGGTGTCGGCATATGATGAAAATTTATATGCGCTGGCGTTCGTGAAAGCGGGGGCAGACGGATACCTATCAAAGAATGCATTGGAAAACGAGCTCAAAATTGCAGTGGAATCGGCGCTTTTCAATAAAAAGCTTTACCTGAGCGAGGCAGTCCGGGAGGAAAGCTTCAGGATGTTTATGAAAACAGGACGGGCAATGGAAAGCTCACAGGCGTCTCTTTCCGTACGGGAGCGGGAAATTGCACAGATGTTCATTTCGGGGATGGGCGTGTCGGAAATTGCGGGCCTGCTGGACCTTCACACCTCCACGGTTAGTACCCATCGCGCAAGGATATTCAGGAAGATGGGAGTAGAAAATTTGATGGAACTATCGCGTAAGTACAGCATATTGGGTTAATAGTGTGCGTACCACTTCCAGCTTACATCGCTGAATTTGCGGTAATTTCAAACATTATGCGCGGAAATAGCGGAATGTTACGCCTGCTCGGGATCGAGATTGATAGCCTTTCTCAGGTCGACGATGCTGTGTATATTGAGTTTTCGGAATATTGTTTTTCTTGCGGAGCTGATCGAAGTGGGTTTTCGACCCAATTTCTCTGCAATAAACGGACTGCTCTGGCCCCTGCACAATCGGACTGCAATTTCAAATTCATAAGGCGTCAATCTCCTTTGATGACGCGTTGGGTTTTTATCGTTTTCGACTATACGTTGAACGAAGTTGCTGGTGAGTTCAGGACTTAGATAATGCTCACCTTTCAGGATCCTGTTAAGGCATGTAAGCATCTGATTTTCATTTTGATGTTTAAGTACGTATCCGGTAACCCCAGACATAAAATAGGAAGGCACCAGTTCGGGCTGAAACTGATGATCATAGATCATCAGGGGGACCTGCGGACATTCATTCCTGAATTGCCTGATCATAAGAAGCTTGTCCTCCTTGGCGTTTTCGCAAATACCGATGATCACCGCCCTGGCCCGAATATTCCGGTGTTCAGAGAGAAAACTGTCCAGGTTTGATGCAGCCAATATCTCGGCGTCTTTATAAGCCTCCTTCAATAAAATCGTCAGACCAATCCGTATAATTGGGAATGCGTCAATAATCCCTATCTGTATCATTCTTTTTGTTATTTGAAAGCACATGCCGATGCATTTGCCGGAGCGAATTTGGATGGACTAAGCACATTTTGACTATTAATTGGTGCAATAGTGAAATTAGGTGTGTGTATAGTGCTTGTTCCAAACTTCCGGCGGCAAATGTATTTCATGTCGCGCTGCAATGCGTTAGCAAATGAATGAGGCGGTGACTGGTAATGTTATGATGGTTGTAGTAACATTGCTACCCCCGTTTTAAGGTGAATGAAAAACTGGTAAGATACAGTTCAGATTTATGGAGATATTCTTGTAATTTGTTATTAATTGTCACTTTAATTACAATGTTCAGAACCAGACAAAGCTATTGATGAAACATATTCTTATCGCCGAGGATCACCCTATTATGCGGTCGGGGACCCGGCAAATTGTCCATACGTATTTCCCTGACTCAGTCATAACTGAGGTTGACACTTTTAAAAAAGCAATTATGTCGGCGGGCGAAAAAGCATGCGATCTGGCGATTCTGGATATTGGTATTCCAGGCGGCAACAGCGTCAAAATGATCGAGGTTTTTAAGGAAAGACATCCTGATGTGAAAGTGCTTATTTTTTCCTCATATGATGAAGATCTGTACGCCCTTCCATTTATTAAAGCCGGAGCAGATGGTTATATTTCCAAGGACGCTCCAGAACAGGAATTCAAGTCTGCCCTGGAAACAATCTTGTTACGGGGGAAAGTATATTTGAGCGAGCGCATGAAAGAAGATAGTCTCTCCAGGTTCATTAACTCGGGAAAGAGCCAGGATGATGCGGAACCCCGGCTCTCTTTCCGGGAGCGGGAGATTGTCCAGTTATTGTTGTCGGGAAAAGGGGTTTCCGAAATTGCCGGAATGCTCGACGTGCATATTTCGACAGTCAGTACACATCGTGCAAGGATATTAAAGAAAATGAAAGTTGATAATTTAATGGATCTCGCCAGGAAATTTGATATTCTTAAATAGGTTAATTATGCGGAAGCCGGGTTTTGATCAAGCCCTGTCTGCCAATCGCGTTAAAGGGCATTTTAATTGTTATTGATTGACCAGCTCCTGATTTAGTTATTTCAGCAATAAAAAAATTGTTATGAAATTCTCTTTGAAAGCGGAAAACATTTTGGGTCAGATTAGCAGCAAAACTATGCTGTGAGACTACGGAAAATTGCGAAGGAAATCAAAAGGTGATCACGGGCTCGCTATGGAGCTTTGGGCTATCGTCAGGCTTTTGCCCAGACTATTGGCCATTTTGATTATGGACGTTAAGCACATTTCGCGGGATTTTATTAATCAGCTTGATCTCAATATGCAAATTCATCCATTGGCTGAGCGAAATCAGTTGATCGACTGGGTTATGGCCAATCAACTCACTAAGACAAGAAAACAATTACATTGATCGAATCATGAGAAAATAGGTTCTTTCGCTCTTCAAAGGCGGATATTCCGGTATTATCAGGCGCGTTTAAGGTGGATAGGGCAAATGCCGCTTGCGAATACACCGGAATGCTAAATAAAATAGAAACTTTGACGAGAAAAACAACTTATTTCAAAGCCAAGCAAATACCCAAGTAAGACGACTGACAAAGTTTTATGCAACCTGACGGTTGACAACCTAGCAATTCTCTTTAAAGTTGCAGATCAGTCGAAGATCATAAGTGCCCTGTCGCTTGCTATATTGTTCAGAAGATGACACCTTATTTATCAACATTGTATCAGGAAGAAATCTCTTGTAACAGTTTGCGTGTAAAGAGCTATTCAGTTATTCACTACCAGCCTAGTCCTATTATTACACTTGCTTAGTATATTATATATAAAGGTGCTGATAAGTAGATTTTATATTTGAGCATCCAGTTCCAAATTTGGGAGTAATTTTCCAAATAGCATTGAGTGTTTTTACTTCCCTCCCGGAACCCGGGAGGGAAGTTTTCAGACAGCGGATAGATAGTTTGTAGTTCGTTCCACCCTTGTAATTCTTTTACTGACTCATCTTTGTGATACCGCCAGGGTGTAGAGATATACTATTTAAGTAGATTTTTTCAATGCATCGAATTTGAGCCGCAGTAAAAGCTTAGAGCTGCCCTTGCTAACTGACGAAAACCACCTTATTTTTGATCGGCGCCAGATTGCTTACTTTACCGCTATGGGAAATAAGATAGCCGTTTTTGATGACAGACGTCAACTAAATCTTATAGCAATCAGGCTCTTCTTTTACCTTCTGGTTTATCTTCTCGATTTACTTTTGCTTGTCAGAACCGAAGGGGCCTTCTGCTACTGGTACCCAGTGCGCTTGATATAATTGATTTTTTAAGTTTTAGAAAGTATAAAAGAGGAGTAATGCTTTCAACCTCCTTGTATTTCAGGGGGGCTGATTTTTTGTCAGCTAAAGTAAATTGAGTTAAATATCCAGTTCCTGGGTCATGCCCAGGAATTGTTTTGTATCACGGTGTTTCTATTTGATCAAGTTCGGGATACACTATACTACTTATATCAATAAAATCCTACAAGCGGCGCTCCGTTGTTTGACTTACGTTTTTATTCTCTCATCATACCTTTGGAGCTCAGAACACTGGTAGTGAGTGGTGCTTTCAACCTCCTGGAATCTAGGAGGCTTGATTTTATTCGCAATGGCCAAATTTTACATTCAAACATAACAAATGTCAATGAAAAAGTATCTTGTACTCTACAAAGCGCCGGTTGGTGCCAACAAACAAATGGAGGGGGCCACTGCCGAACAACAGGTAGAAGGAATGAAAGCCTGGATGGACTGGGCGCAAAAATGTGGGGGAAGACTTGTGGATATGGGCCAACCGCTAGCAAATGGTTTAAGCCTTTCTTCCACAGGTAGCAGTAGTGCGCACAGTCAGATTGCCGGTTTCTCCATTTTACAGGTTGCAGATATGCATGAGGCGGAATCGCTCATGCAAGGACATCCTCATTTGGCATGGAACGCAGAGTGTAGAATTGAATTACATGAAACTCAACCTGTTCCAGGAATGTAGTTTAGCATATTTCTGTCTTAAGGAGGGGCAATTCGTCATCGCTTACACTGCGGATCGGATGCCGGAACAAGGCAGATGTTGAAACATCATTTTGAGATGAAGTGGCCTATAGATGAGACTTTGAAAGACGGTGAAGGTTTCCATTTGGAGGCACATACCAATGGGTTGACACATCGAACAAGGCGTTACTCGCGGATTTGATGACAAGCATTACTAAATATAGACATCAAATCGGTATTATACAAAGGAGTTCGGTTCCCTTGTGAGAAGTCAGAATATCCAAGGATCCATTCATTTCCTTTATTCTATTTCTGATTGACTGTAAGCCAACACCCTTTGAATTTGCCTTAGAGTTTTTATCAAAGCCTCTTCCGTTGTCGGTTATCTGAAGGGTTAAAGAACGTTCTTCTTCATAAATATAAAGGTTGATTTTGCTGGCCTTAGCATGTTTGATGATATTGGAAACCGCTTCCTGTATTATTCGCAGAAGATGCATTCGATTAAGTGAGGATAGTTTTTCCAAAGAATCGTTGTCGATCTCTATATGTTTTTCATATTTGTTGTCCTCTAGTGCATGTGAAACTATTTTTAAAATACTCACGGAAAAAGCTTCTAACTCTTCTTTCGTTCCCTGCGTATACCATTCATGACTTTTATGCCTGGTATCGATATAAGTTTTTTTTGCCAAAGCTGATAGTTTCTGTAATCGGTCTCTTTTGTCAGGATTTTTTTCACTTAATAGTTCAGTAGCCAGATAGTTACAAATGTGAACCAGGTTACCCGAAATTTCATCATGAAGTTCCATCCCCAACTTTTTTTGGATCATGTTTGCTTTCGCTTCTAGCTCAGCAATTTGTATTTGGGTAGCATTATTGAGATCATCTATTTGCTTTACCATTTCTGCATCCCTGACCTTCTGTTGCACAATGAACGAAGCGACAGCCCCAATAAGAATCGTAGAAACTATAAAAATGACAAGGTTCCTATTGCCCTTTTCAATTTCTGACCTTATAAGTTCTTCTGAACGCTGCTCTGCCACCATATGCGCATACATATTGTTGTGAATGTCAGCTGTTTTGATAGAAATTATGGAATCATTAGTTCTGTATGCGCGTAACAGTGTATCGTAGGCCGTTCGGTAGTTTCCTACTTTAGCACTGATCTTGCTGGAATAAATTAAAAACTTAGTGCCATCACCAGGCTCATTTTTTCCGTAGAAGTCAACTTGATTTTTTAGTACCTTAAAATAATATTTGCTGCTGTCAATCTGGTTTTGTTTGATATGGAAGTCAATGATCTTCATTAACAGACCTCTTTCAAATGCTGTCAACCAAGCGGACGGTGATTCGATTTGTAAAGACCTTACCAGTGTTTCAGCGGCATGTAACAAATTTGATTCTTGCTTTGTATCCTGCAATACCTTAGCCTTTGCATGTTCAGTCATGTATAACCGCAACCTGTATTGTTGCATTCTGACTTTAGTGTATCGGGCCCCTTTTTCCATTTCATCATAGATAGCTTTAGCCAGATTGAAAGTTTCAACTACTTTCACACTGTTATTCGTATTGGCATAAATCTGAGCAGCATGGTTTAGGATGGCCATGGCATTAATACAGGTAGAATACGGTACTACTTGTTTTGAAAGCAAGTCAGGTAGCGATTGCAGAAATGGAAGATTACTTCGAAAAATGTCCAGGCGTCTTGCAATGTTACTTTGGTTATCACTTCCGTAAATTGCAAGAAGCATACGAGGCTCTGATAGTGAGTTTATGTAAGGGCGAGTCTTTTTAAATTCCTCTTCCTGTTTCTGTAAATAATATATCGAAAATCCTTCTTGATGAATAAAAAACGAATTGGTAGCCAGTAAATAATAATACTTTTCACGATAAGTTTGATAGTCTTTATTACTCCAGGCTATTTTCTGATAAGTTGCTAATTTTGTTTTTAGTTGCGGATCTTTAAATGATCCTTCTGCTAGTGCTTCTACTTCTTTTAGATAAATTGTATCACTAATTGATTTTGATGCATATTTTGATAAGATGTTTGTCCAATCACGATCAGTTACAAGAGCCCGTTGCCCCACGCAGACTTCAGAATAAGAAATAACGAGTAACAAATAAAACAAACCCTGGCCTCTAGTAAGGCGATATCTGAAAGATCTGATATTTTGAAATAACCGACAACGATAACCTCCTTTCATTGATTCAAACTAAATTGTTGTCATATGCATACTTGACCATCTCTGTAGCAGAATGGAGGCCAAGCTTACGCAGTATATTACGCTTGTGGGTCATTACAGTAATTGGGCTGATAAAGAGCATCTCCGCAGTTACTTTGGTGCTGTTGCCCGAAGCAATTGATCGTATTATTTCCAGCTCCTTATTGGTCAGAATGGTATTCTCTGTCGATAAAATGCTCTCAGCCAATTTGCCGCTAAGGTCGTTGCTGATAAATTTCTTTCCACCAAACGTATATTCCAGTGCCAGTTTAATATCAAGTGGGTCAATTGCTTTACTAAGATACCCATTAGCCCCCGCCGTTAAACAAGCTATAATGCTGTTTGCCTCAGTTATACCAGTAATTACAATAATCACAAGATTTGTAAAATTATTTCTACAAAAAGAAATGAATTCCAGAGCGTCTTGCCCTGGTATTAGCAGATCAGTTATAACGAATTTATAGTTGCCTTCGGATATTGCCAGTTTTGCCTTGTCGATAGAATGTAGAGCATCAACTCTGGAACCTGAGGGTAAGATCTTTAATAAAAGCTCTTTGAAACCTTCGGCTACCAGAACATGGTCGTCTATCACAAGGATATCAGATACGGGAATCTCCGCAATATTATGCATCTAAAATTTATTTTTTTTGCAAAGTTATTTTATAAAATCAGAATCTAAGATACCTCATATGAGGTATTTGTTATTATAAGTATTAGGCATAAAAATACCTTTTCAGAGTGATTGTATTGGGTTGGTAAATATGGGACATTTGTACATTCAACTCTTCGTAATAGAAACTAAATTTTAGGGGAAAGTTTAAACCAGTTAGAGGGTATTTAATCTACTCTTTATTCAATGTTATGACAACTGTCGCAGTAATTAAATAGAAATCCGATACTCCGACACATTGAAGCTGTACAATTCCAAAACATAATATACACACAAACAAATAAATAACCGTGGGTATTGTTAAGTGTTTCGTTTGTCAAATCAGTTCTTACTTGGATCTAATGCTGATCAAGTTCGTTGGCCCAGCTCCATAATCTTCGTCGATGTTTTCAGGTGTAGATTGCCCAGTAATTAATAGTCTGAGATCAGTTGATATAGGCTGAGGTAGCTCGATGTTGTTTTATTAAATAAATATAAAAAAATATGAGTAAGTTGTCGTCGTATATTGTAAACCGTTACAAACTAATTCTCTTGTGGTGTTGTTTTTCTGGACTCGTGTCCACAGCGCGTGCAGCGACTTTTCAAGTCACAAATACAAATGATGGTGGAAGCGGAAGCCTGAGGCAAGCCATTTTGAACGCAAATGGCGCTTCGGGTGCAGATGTCATTACTTTCACAGTGAATGGCACAATTACCATTCAGTCACTATTACCCAGAATCACGGGTCAAGTTGCGATTAATGGGTATATTTCTCCGGCTGATTACGGGCCAATTGGAGCTAGAAGTATCAAGGTTACTATAAACGGAGCAAACCTCAGTAATTACTTCACATCCAACAGCGGGGGGCGTGTTGATAGCGATGGGTTGTTTCGATTCGGGCCGGGGGCTAGCGGATCGTCTATTAGCGGCCTTGCTATTGTTAATACTGGCTCAGGCGTTGAGGCAATCATGATAGAGCCGGGAACGAGCAGTATCCATATTTGGGGGAATTACATTGGTGCAAACGCATCTGGGAGCGCAAGTACAAGTACGCGGCTCGGCGATGATGCGGTAGTTCTGGGAGGCTATGGCGACTCGTCTCCTGCTGCAATCACAGACATTTTTATAGGAACAAATAGCGACAATGTGAACGACGCTAACGAGGGTAACGTGCTTTCCAATGCGAATACTTCAGTTGGGGGCGATGGTATACAGATCGGCAGTCACGATGGAAGAGCTTCTTTTACCAACATCAAAGTCGCCGGAAACTACATTGGCATTGCTGCGGACGGCGTAACCCCGGCCCCCAATGGCACAAAATCGGATCCCAACCCCAATGGTTTCGATGGAGTATTTATTACCTCTATTAATGGGCAGAATGTTGTGATAGGGTCCGATGGTAACGGAGTAGCCGATATGTATGAACCCAATGTCATTTCCGGAAACTCTGGCCATGGTATCGAGATTCTTAGTTCCAATGGGATATGGGTGGCCGGGAACCTTGTCGGTACCGACAAAAATGGAACCATGGCTGTCCCGAATGCGACAAAATCAATCACGACTGGATTTAATGCCGGTATTGCGATATCGGTTGAAGAGGAAGGTAGCCTTGTGAAGCAAGCAAGTCACCACATTGTGATCGGTTTCGATGATACGAAACACAATCAGGCATCGGCAGCATCGGTTCGGAACGTTATTTCAGGGAACCAATCGGTAGGGATTGATATCTACGGAATTGGAACTTCCTCATCGCAGAACAATAACATTAAAATCGCCGGTAACTATATTGGTGTCGATAGGACAGGCAATGTAAGGTTGGGTAACGGCGTCGGTGGCTCGGCGGGAGGGTTGACCGGGAATGGGGTTCAAGCCCAAGATGCAACCTCAATCACTATCGGTACTGATGGTGACGATGTTTTCGATAGCGAGGAGAAGAATGTAATTTCCGGTGCGATTTTCGGCAGGGGCGTCTCGTTGATTAGCTTAAACGGTACTATGTCAAATAGTGTTGTCGCTGGAAATTACATAGGTGTAGGCGCAAACGGAACCACTGCAATTGGAAACGATAGTCCCGGAGTCGTTATTGGGGCTGCTACAAATATTCGTATCGGATCAAACGACGACGGTACCAGCGATGGTTTAGAGGCAAACATCATTGCGAACAATGCACGTGTCTATCCTGGATCAAACGACGGCGTTCGGGTTACCGGGGCATCAACAGGCATACGTATCTCAAGAAACAGCTTCTATAATAACATGGGAACGCCTATTGATCTGGCAGACAACGGAATTACGTTGAATGATGGTGTAGTAACTAGCGGTCAACCCAATTTGTTACTCGATTATCCGGTGATTACGTCTTACTCAGTTTCGGGCGGTACCATGACCGTTGCCGGCTATGTCAGTACTTGTAATGGAGCGGAGGGCACGGCCGGGCCGACGATCAGCGGTGCAAAAACGATCCAGTTTTATAAGGTGGCGGACGATGGTGACCAAAATGGGGCTATAACCAATGGCACTTGCAGCAGAAATGTCAGTCACGGAGAAGGGGTACAGTATCTTGGTAGTATTTCAACCGTCAATGCGTTTAACACTACATTTAGCCTTGAAGCCGGGACAACCTTTACAACTAGTGATAAAATAACTGCCATTGCCATAGATGCCAACGGTAACACGTCTGAATTTGGTGTAACCACTGTGGATGCCCCCACCGTCATTGCAGGAATGCCGGATTTGACCCCGTTCATTACGGTGAACCCTAACCAGATGAATGGCACGACTGACTTTGCATCAAGAATCAGGATACTTAATCTGAACAATGATAGTACCACTGTCACTGCGGGGATCATTACTGTAAGGATACTAAAAAGCAACCTTTGGAATTTCACTTGGGACCCGGCCGCTACTTCCAATTCCCTCGGTGCTTTAAATAACTCTGCATGGACGTACGCGAACTCTCAGCTCTACCACACCTGGACCACTAACGTGGTGATTGCAAAGGGTAGCTCCCGGTACATCGGCTTTAGTGGCACATTTATCCCCGCTGCCACAAGTGGAACTCTCCCTATCACCGTCCAAATACGTTTTCCAAGTGGAGGAGAAGTCAACGACAAAAACAATACGGACGTCGAACAAATAATTTATACAGCTAACTAAATCACTGGTATTCATGAAAACAATTACTTCATTCTTCCTGCTCTTCGTTCTATCTTTTCCGGGATGGGCTGACTCTAATCCGACGGTGACAAATGCCACCATCACGCCAAGCCCAATTCAAGGATCTAATCCGTATGTAACATTCTCCTTCGATGTATTCAATACAGGAAGTCAGGATATTTCCCATTTGGATATCGATGGTAATCCGGATCCGATAGTTCTGATCATCTCATTTTCTAACGGATCATATGACAACACCCATTACAGTTCGCCTACCGACGCGGTAGGAGGCTCTGGCAAGGACTTCTTTTCGTGGACCTATAACTCTACGACCGCAACATATACGGGAACACAGATTGCTCCTCTCCCCTCGGAAGGCGGAGGCACGATTACCATGGCTTACAAAGCAACCACTGCTACCCCGCAGAGCAATCCAAACAATGGATTTAATGTAAATCTAACTAGTAATGGCAATGCACCGAATGGACCCGGAACAAATGATACGAACGATGATAATACCAGTTCTAGAACTTACGTTGATGGCCCAATGCCGGTTACGCTTATACAATTCAACGCCACGAAGGAAGGAAGAGCTTCTTCATTGACCTGGGCTACCTCGGAAGAAACAAATGCTGATTTTTTTGAAGTGGAACGAAGCACCGACGCGAAGGGATGGCAGAAAATCGGGGTTGTTAATGCAACCGGAGAAAGTAAAGTAACAGTAAACTACAGTTTTACCGACAGCGCCCCAATTTCAGGTACGAACTATTACCGGTTAAAGATGATCGACAACGATGCCACGTTCTCGTTCAGTAAGATCGAAAATGTCGGATTTGAACAGGTAAACCTAGTCATCTACCCCAACCCCACTGCGGATGTGATGTTCCTGAAAGGTGTAGATGCTTCGAAAGTTAGCTCCATTTCAATACATAATAGCAATGGACGCACGGTTTATGCATCCAGCCAAATCTCCCCTGCCGGTATTGATGTAAGCAGGTTGTCGGTTGGCATCTATCTGGTTAATACCAGCACAGTTGACGGAGTGGTACAAACGCAAAAGGTTTTAATTGCAAGGTAGTGTTTCGTAACTTCGTTTGCACCTATTTTAGGTGAGTTGCAAACTGCTTCTATGCACCCTGTTGACTCGGTCGACAGGGTGTTTTTTATGAAAGGGGAAGTGCCGATTTGCCAGTGCAAACTCTAGCAATGATATGAGGGCAGGGCAATGTTGTGAATTATTCTAATTGACCTATTTTAGTTGATTAAAAATTTGTTTTTATGTAGAAAATCTTCTATATTTTACCGTCCGTTACTTGATGCTCCTGTAGGGAGAAAATTTTCGCGACGCCTTCCGGTGTAAATTTATAGCAAAGCACTTCGTAGTCTTTAATCTCACTTCTTCTCTGAACATTTTTAGGCAGATGGTTCTCCAAGCTGGGAATTTGCCAGACGCATTACTCTCTTTTAAGGCATCTTAAAGTTTATTTCGGGGCGTGACTTCTTTTGCGACGTAGTTATTGCTACGTAGGCCGAAAAGAAGAGTGTCTATCCATATGCGGTAGTGTTGAGATTTTGTAGGAAAATGAACACTTCACTCTAAAACTTTGGATTATGAAAAAGCTATTCGGGTTATTGGATTTTCATTTTAAAATCTTTTTTGTTTTTGTTCTACCATTCTGCGGCATCTGTTCTGCGCAAACGATTGAGTTCTTAGGCCCGGCCGGCTCTGGTGGGCCGGCTGGTTCAGGGCCGAGTACTTCTCCACAAGTAGTTACTTTTTACACATCGCCAGGGAGTCCGTATGTCCCTGCTATAACAACTACATTTTCGCTCTCGAATCAACAGTTTGCTTCCATAGAGGGAAATGCAGGGACTCCCGGGACTGTATTTGGAGCGCTAGGTGTTGGCCAAAATAGCCCGGTCGGGACTACTAATTTATATTCTGCTATGAATGCGATAAGTGGCTCCTCTAATTCAAATTACACTGCTTGCAATAGTTGTACTCCTGGGACAGGCATCAGTGTCAACCAGAACAGGGCCATTGAGTTGATGACTTTTTCAGATGCGCTTATTTCTTCAACTGGAGTTCAGAATTTCGCCCTTACAGCGCGTGTGCATTATGCTGACCTCACAATCAATTTCAGTGAACCAGTAAGTAATCCTGTTATTCACTTGACCGGACTGGGCGGGGATTACTTTTACAATACAGAAGATTGTGACGCAACGGAAGGTGAGGTGTTCTACACCCTGGGTTTCGCAACGGAGTTTGATCTACTTACGCCAGGAGTGACGCTCAGCTCGCTATCGGGAAATGCAGCATTTGATGTTTCCGGCGCGACAATTTCTAATGCGGCAACGGATCTCGGTCCATTCACTACTCCGACTGACGAACATGGAATAATCAGGTCGGCAGCATCTGGAAGCGTCGTGGCAGAAGGTATTGGAATTACAACTTTGACGTTTCGTATATACCTGAGGGGTGATGGAGGCAAAATTACCAATGGCGATGGCGACATTGTCGCAGCGACTTGTGGTAATTTTTTGCGATGGTCTACCCATGCTAACTTTGTACCTAGTGGCACTACCGGTGCTCTGAACATAGTAGCGGGTGATGCGATCATGATTGGAGTATCTTTGGAAGATCCAATAATATTGCCGGTCACGCTTTCTGAGTTTCTGGTATCCAGGGAAGGCGAGACTGTGAATTTGTCGTGGAAAACCACAGAGGAGCTTAACGCCGATCACTTCGAGGTGCAAAGAAGTAACGATGCCAGAAAGTGGGTGGATCTTGGGCGAGTAGGTGCTGCCGGCGAAAGCCAGGTACATATACGATATACATTTACAGACAGCGAACCCAACAAGGGAATAAATTATTACCGGCTGAAAATGATAGACCGAGATGGTACATTCGCATTCAGTACTATCAAATCTGAGAGTTTTGGAGATAGCGAGTTGGCAATTTATCCAAATCCAGTAGAGCACGGGAGTTCGCTGCGTATTGCGGACCGAACTGACCAAATTGAAAACCTTGAGGTCTACAATTCCTCTGGTTTGAAAATGGTTAGTCCGCCAATAATACTCAATGAAATCAGAATGGATTATTTCCCATCTGGGCGTTACATTTTAAAATTACATATTAAAGGGAGTGTGCCCGTCATTAGGGCGGTTTTTGTCAAGTAAGAAGTGCCCGACCTATTTTAGCTGCTCAAGCGGACATTTTCGGGATAATGATAGTAACAGATACTTTCTACACCCTGTTGGCTCTGTCGGTAGGGTGTATTACCTTACGCGAAAGGTATAAATCTCAAATCTATGAATAAGATTAACATCACCATCTTTGAAGCACTCCCTGAGGGTAAAGAGTTAGGGCATCCCTTAACACTTCCTGCATATCTACTGCCACAGGTAGGGGATGAGTTATTTTTGGCAACAGAGCCTCCACTGATAAAGCTGAAAATTACTGGCAAGCGTATCGTCTGTCTTAATGAGGATCAATTCCACATCGCCTACACCGCGGATCGAATGCCGGAATAAGGCAGATGTTGAAACATCACTTTGAGTCGAACGCGGTCTGTCAGTAATATCCATTTTTTATTTATAGTATTGTGTGGTATTTAACTAACTGATATCAACCAAATACTATAATTTGTCATTACGAAATATTACACGCTACTTTTCGGAGTATGGATAACTTTGAATAAGGGCAAAAGCTTTTGTCATTTCAACTCTCCTGCTTATCCTGGGGAAGGTGATTTCGTAAAGTTTTTTTCATGGCTTTTTTGATTTATTCTCCCGCTCGTACTGGAAATCTGATTTAACCGAATGATAAATGTTAATGTTATGTAGGGGATCTGTTTCCGTTGCTGCTAATGAATTGATTGAGCAAGTATCCAACAGTCAATTTGACTGGTAATATTCATGCCGTTACTGGATTTTCGGTGAGGTATGTCATGAATATCACCTAGGTTTTATTGACATGATTTTAATTCACCCTCCCGGCTCTGCTGGGAGGATTGATTGACCTAAGAATTAGCGGGGTTTAATATAATGACAATGAATCATAAACTCGAATTTGGCTTTCGAGTTTTGCGAGAAATTTGCGAAAGTCTCAATGAAGAGCCAAATCCTCAACCTCCTCCGACCTTCCAATCTCCATAACAATCTGAATTCTCACCGACAGCTCAATCTTCGTGTGAAACAGTCCGCTTATGGCAATGACCTTATCGTTTGAAGATCTTAGTATAAAGAAGTGTTCGCCCTCTGGCGATTCCATTTGCTTGTACCGGCTATGCAGGTGTGAATTGGTCTGTACTGACAGAATCCCATTCTCAGAATCAACTCTCGTCTCATATTCTTCACTGGTAATAATTACTTGGTCATTACCGGCGAGAAGTTCGAAAACTAGCTTCTCGTTAGCTTGCTTCTTTATGATGAATTTTTCCATGACCTACCACAATATTTTGAAGAAATAAAGTCGATGATTTTGAGGTATCTGAAGATAAATAGTTAGGTGGTCAGAAAAGACAAGGCTTTCAATTTAATCGAAACCCTTGTCTTTTGTAGAAGCACTGAGGTTCTGGCTATTTGAAAGGAATTTCCTGCCCATACCCCAGCCGCGCCAGGTTAGTAACCTATTTTACCTATAATTGTAGCCATGCACGACAAATCGATTCTTTTTTCGGTCACGCTGCACATATAAGTTACCGGTGTATTCGATTGTTTTTTTATCGATCGCCTCCTCAGTCTTTATCGATACAATTATATTATAGTCAGTAGAAGAGAAATACATATCAAATCCTTTTGCCTTCTTTACAGTCATAGTGTGGCTCAACGGAATGGTGTCACCCTCATTGAAGTAATGAGCCCTCTTGAGGGGGTCAGCTATGAAAATGTATTTTTTCGTCGACAGAGGCACCTCCTTTAATGCAAAGTAATACCCCAGCTCTCGTTGTGGAGATACTTTCCGGAAAACAAAATCTGAGACACTGTCGACAAACCGGGGACTCATGCAATAGGAGGCAACCAAAATAAGGTATGCGAAACAGGGAACTAGTTTTTTCATTTTCTGAATCCGTCGAATTAGATAAGTTTTATATTCAGAGCCAACCAGGCGGCAACGAATCAACTTTTGAACTGCAAAAATAATGCTAGCGTGAGAAAACTAAAATGCCTGAATTGTAGTATTTCATCGCTAATTGTAGTTTATGTTTGATAAATTCAAATATTCCCTCCATCTTGAAGTATAATTTGCTTGCTTTTTAAAATATATTTAAATAGTTTTTTATTTATTTACAATTTGGCTATTCATGTGTCAATTGAATGCCATATTTTGCGATAAATGAAATAAATTTTACTCGAATTTTTATAAGTCTATAATGCGAATTGTTCGCCGGGATAGTTTAATTACCTTCAATATTTTTCTGATTATTTGGGGGCGGATTGAGTAGCCCCTACTGCTCTGTTTTCACTAATTAAGGTTTACATGAGAAGTAAATCCTTTGGCACGTCGGATAAATTACAGTGTTTCTTAAAGTGAAATGGGTAGCGACTTTAAACGTCAATTAGTAAAAACAAATATTGATAGGTATGAAGACAAATCCGAATGACCTGGTATCACTCTGACTAAGAGAGAACTGTTTGCAAAAGAAACTTCTTAGGCTCTTGCAGATATGGAAGACACACTCGGTGAAATTGCATATCTTGCTGTGGAAATGGTTGATGAGTTGATAGATGCCTTGAATATGAAGGCTTTTAAAAGCAAAGAAATTGAATGAAGTATATAAATACCCGACAGGTGCTGTCGAGATTTACGTGAACCCGATTTTTCCTTCATTTAGAGTTGATTTGCAGCAGAAATATCAGTCAACAATGAAAACAGATTATTTTGGAATTGTTTTCCAATCCTTCATCTGCTCTTTTTGGCTGGAGTTTTCCCAATTACATATTTTATACAGGCGTTTATGTGCAATGCTTGTCCTGTCATTTATAAAATCCAGACTATTTGAATAGCATATATACCTAAGATCTCCTTCGCTGTCATACAGCAAGAAAGATATAGCGATTAGCTCGTTATCCTCGTTGTAGTAAATTTTTCCTCTGACCGGAGTAGATTTATTTTTCTCAATTTTGAGTCTGTCCTGATTGAATTTACTTGGAAAAAAATAGGCATTTCCGGAAAAGTTTAACGAATATTCAAATAAGTCAGGTCTACCCGATTTTACCTTGGAACTTACCAGTTTAGAGATTACTTTGAAGTTGTTATCACTGGTGAAGGTAAGGAAATTATTGTCGCTCTTGTCGATTCTTATTTGAAATAACAACATATTCTGTATAAGGCCACATCCATGCTGTTTTGTATTATAATGACTGGTGATAAATGTCGAATTAATTCCATAATTCGTTTTTTCTTTTCTTGTATTGGTAGTGAGAAAAACCATAACTATTACAGTTAATGAGAACCAGGAGGGCATGAGGATACTAGATTAATTGGAATTTTGTGAAATAGAGAGATATTTTCCGATTTAATCAATAGTATTTGAACTACTCAATTCGTCTAATTTTTACAACAATAGGTAAGAGGCGCCATAAATATGCAAGACCAACGTTCTAGCCTGGACAGATCCTGTTTGTAGTAAGATATTGCAATTGCTCCATACAATTCTACAATCAAAACGTCGATTTTTGAGTTGTTCCGCCGGATTTAGTTGTAATGTTTGTGAAATCTTATGTAACCATAAAATTATGACGAATTTACTCATTTCTATTTTGGTCGGCGCGCTAGCCGGCTGGCTGGCAGATAAGGCATTTAGCAGATTTTCTTTTTCACTATTGATGCAGCTTATTCTTGGAATTATTGGAGGATTTGTTGGCGGCTGGGTATTAGGGGATGATTTGGAAACTATTTTGGGCCTCCCATCAATTATTTCAAGGATTCTTACTGCGTTTGTGGGTGCCTCCGTTATCCTTGGAGCAGCAGCATTAATCAAGGGCAGAAGGCCTTGATTGGAAGAGGTTCAATCGATACCTCTGCAAACAATTCTCAGATGAATTTACCAATCTACGATCCATTTTCGGTATTGCGATGAGTTGTCCAATCTCCGTTAGCTTAAAACTATCAATTCGACAACAATTGGCTTCATATAATTTTTTTAACTCCTTAGCAAAAAGCAAATAATGCGAATTAGCAGTTCAACAATCTTTATCTAACTGAGATCACGATGAAAAAGGCAATAATTTTTACAATTTTGCTTGGCGGATTTTTATTTTCGTCAAGTAAGGTAACTGCTCAAAAAGCTGAAAATGAAGTCCGACGTCCAACTGATTCTGCAGAAAGGCAGATTGAACGATCTTCACGACAAGCAGAAAAGAGAGCTGAAAGGGTAGGTGATACCGTTCAAAAAGCTGATGAGTCCATAGTAGGGGTGCGACAAGCCAGAAAGCCGAGGGGAGATCGATCCCGGAAAAGGTCAGAACGCAAAATTAGGAAGAGAGGGAATATTTAACGATGCGATTTAAAAAGGGAAGTAATTAAATAAATTAATTAAGAGGATAGTCCGGAAGCGGCAAGGGGCGTTTAGGATTTGCTGCGCTGAAAAAACAACAGCCCTATAACTATATGTTAGAAAAAGCAGCTGGATTTGAGACAGCCGCCTTTTCTAACGTATAGAACTTGGGTGCTTTAGCGAACAGTAACATGTAGTGGTTCTATTAGATTCGCTGCATCTGATTGACGCCGTATTGATATTGTTATCTTCCATTATAAAATATGCTGGGAACAATATATTTCCTTAACTTTACTACATAATGTAGCTAACAGAATTAAGTGAGCTATTCGGTGAGCAGGCTCTTTAAGCTTTTGTAAATTATTGATATTTAGCGAAATATGAGGGAGGTTCGACTCCCTGCATCTCCACAAATATCAATTGCAAAACGTTCCAAAAGCCCGCAAAATTGATTTGCGGGCTTTTTTGTTTCCGCAGATTTCGCAGCTAGAGCCGGCGGACTAATTAGGGACTGAATCCCGAGAGCATTTTCGGTCCCGAATTCATCCCTTATGGTCGTCTAATTGACGGTATTTTGACTAGATGTACACGGAATGGACATCTTGATTTTTGGGGAAGTGATTTTTAGATTTAAACAAAAATGGAAGCAAGTATGACAATTCTATTTTCGGTTAGGCAATTGAAGGTTAACCGAAACATGCGAGGCTCGCCGGCCCGGAAGTTTTACAACCCCCTCCGGGAATTTTCTGCTCATTAGAAATAGTTTAATTTGCAGTTACCTTCCTCAATATCTATGGCCGGAATTTTGAAATCGACAACACCTGAAATGAAATCAATCCCTATTTATTTTATCCTTTTATTCGGCGGGCTTAAAGCATCGGCACAGACAAGAC
The DNA here is from genome assembly GCF_008369915.1 of Dyadobacter sp. UC 10. Lineage (NCBI taxonomy): Bacteria > Pseudomonadati > Bacteroidota > Cytophagia > Cytophagales > Spirosomataceae > Dyadobacter > Dyadobacter aurulentus. Next base: position 4,512,648 of record NZ_VSRN01000001.1, read on the forward strand.
AGGAGATCTTTTTTGCTGACGTGACCATCTACGTTGAAGGAGGCAAGTACTACCTTACCGGGTCAAAAGGCGGAGGGCCTCAGGGATTTGCTTTTTTAGAATCAAAGGACTTAAAAACCTGGTCAGTGCCTGCAAGGTCAAAGGGTTCGTTGGGCATGATCCTTACTGAGGGCGACCATACCTTCGGCACCAAAGGTTTCTGGGCACCTCAGATATTCAAGGACAAAGGCACTTATTACATTACCTATACGGCCGATGAACAAACGGCATTGGCTGAGTCGAAATCGTTACTGGGGCCATACAGGCAAAAGGAAGTAGGGCCAATTGACGGGTCCGACAAAAATATCGATTCATATATTTTCAAGGATACCGATGGTAAATATTACCTCTATTCTGTCCGCTTCGACAAAGGCAATTACTTGTATGTGGCCGAATTTGACATCAAAACCGGAAAGATATCACCCCAGACCCTGAGAAGGTGTTTTGACCAGACAGAACCTTGGGAGGCAACGCCTAATTACCAATCAGCACCCATTATGGAGGGGCCTACCGTCGTAAAACTGAAGAATAAATATTATATGTTTTATTCGGCAAACCATTTCCAGAACATCGATTATGCGATCGGCTATGCCGTGGCCGATTCGCCTTACGGGCCCTGGGCAAAATATGAGAATAACCCAATCATTCATCGCTCCATAGTCGGGGAGAACGGCTCAGGGCATGGTGACCTTTTTGAAGGAGTGGACAAACAATTGTATTATGTATATCATATTCACAATGCACCTGACAAAGTAGGCCCGCGCAGGACGCGCATTGTACCCGTCGTCAAACAATGGGACGAAAAAGCAGGTGTTTATTCTTTTAGTGTCAAAGCAAAAGAGGTGATCGTACCTGTCTTGAGCGATAGATGAGGCTAGGCTATCATAATATAGAATTTAACTCGTGGGTCATTCTTCTGGATTAATTTCACCAGCTCAGTGTCTGGTGAAATGGGAATATTCTATAAAAATGCCCGCAAAAAGTTGGAAACTTTTTGCGGGCATTTTTATAGTTACATCTGCCGCCTTTCTTTTTGAATTTAGAGATCAGTAACCAGGATTCTGCTGAATCTTATCGCGGTTAATGTCGATCTGACTTTGCGGGATCGGGAACACCAGGTTCTTTTCTGTGAGCTCATTCACCAGTCTGATCTGCTCCTTTTTGCTGTTTAAAACAGGTATCGCGCGGTTAGTGCGAACTAGGTCAAACCAGCGGTGTCCTTCAAAAGCAAGTTCTACGCGCCTTTCCTGTTCGATCGCCAGGCGAAGTGCCTGCTGCGTAGGCGCGTTGGCACCCGTTTTATTCGGCAGTCCGGCGCGGGTACGTACCATGTTCAGGTATGTAAATGCGTCTCCATTGGCCTGATAGGCACTTTCGTTCAACGCTTCTGCATACATCAGCAGCACATCGGCATAGCGGATCAGCGGAATGTTATTACCATTGTCTCCCTTGGCAACGGGCACGTCGTAGTACTTTTTGATAAACCTGTCCGGAATCACCTGCCCGGCCGCATTGGTGTACGAAGCCGCCACAGAAACATCTTTCCGCAGGTCGCCCGCTTCATATGCATTAATGATGTCGAGCGTAGGCTGGTTATTTCCGTCGCCTCCGAAAGCGATCACCGCATTGCCTGAATTTTGTGGTGCGAACGAATTTGGCCACGAATTTCCCTCACCCGCGCCGCCGGATTTGTACTGCACATCAAACACCGATTCCTTATTGTTCTTATTAGCCACTCTGAAAACATCGGCATAGTAGGGAAGCAGCGTGTACACACCAAGGTCAATGACCTCTTTCAGCTTCGCGGCTGCCGGCGCAAACTTTCTCTGGGTCAGGTATACCTTGCCGAGATACGCCTTGGCAGCCCCCTTTGTGGCCCGACCGAGGTCGGCGGCCGCATAGGTAGTCGGCAAAACTGCCTCTGCTTCGGTCAGATCTTTTTCTATTTGTGCATACACCTCGGCCTTGGGCGCGCGCCCAAAAGAGTAGCCTTCGTCGGGATTGGCGACGGGTTCCAGGATCAGCGGGACGTCGCCAAAGGTTTGTACGAGTGTAAAATAAACCACCGCGCGCAAAAACTTCGTTTCGGCAATGTATCTGTTTTTCAGGTTTTCATCCATCGTGACGCCGCCGATTCTCACGAGGATCGTATTATATCTGGCGATGACATTGTAAGCGTCGTTCCAGCGGCCGGAGATGAAAGGGTTGGTTGTCCGGATATAAAACCGGTCAAATTCATCCTGGTCGGTCACCGATCCTGAGGCTACGGCCACCGTGTTGTCAGAGGCAATTTCACCGAATATGTAGCTGTTGCCTGCGAGTCCGCCAGCCTGCAAACCAGCGTACCCGCCATTCAGGGCGTTCCGGAAATCGTCGGCCGTTTTGTAAAAGTTGTCACTTGTGGGCGTCGAGATCGGCGCGAGTTCCAGGAAGCTATCACTGCACGAGGTAAGCAGGGCAGTGGCGGCCAGGAAAATGTATGGTCTTATTGTTTTCATTGTCTTCAAGGTTTTTAGTAAAATCCCGTTTTCTGGGACATCAGCATTTTTGGATCAGAATCCCAGGTTGATACCCAATGTAAAGGTTCTCGCCAGGGGATATGATCCGTAGTCTACACCGGCTGCCAGCGGTCCTGGAGGTGGGGTCCCAGTGATGGCGGTTGAGGCCGACTCATAGTTACTTACTTCCGGGTTGTAGTTCAGGTACTTGGTAAATGTGAACAGGTTTTGGGCCGAAGCATAAATCCGCACCTGCTGCAATTTGGCCTTGCTTATCAGTGCCGCCGGAAGCTGGTAACCCAGGCTGACATTCTGAATGCGCAGGTAAGAACAGTCTTCTATCCAGCGCGTTGAAATGGCATTGTTGTTACCCGTGGTACGTGCATTCGCGCGGGGCGTCACGCCGTCGCCGGGGTCTTGCGGCGAGCGCCATCTGGTCAGTACCGTGCTGAGCTGGTTAGCATTTCCTTCCAGGTTTTCGAAAAACCGTCGGCTCAGGTTCAGGATTTCTCCGCCCTGCGATCCCTGAATGGCAATGTTCAGGTCAAAGCCTTTGTAAGTGAATATGTTGGTAATGCCGTAAATGAAGTCGGGCTGATTGTTACCGATGATCATCCTGTCGTTCGCGTCGATTTTGCCGTCGCCGTTGACATCCTCGTATTTCACGTCCCCCGGTCTGGAAGTAGGATCATGCGGATGGCTGTCGAGGTCGGCCTGATCTCTGAACACCCCGATTTGTTTGAACCCGAAAAAGCTTCCGATCGGAGAGCCGATTTGTGTAATATTTGTTTCGCCCACGCCGCTCGCGCTGCGGATCGGATCGCCCGTTGGTCCGAGTGCCAGTACCTTGTTACGGTTTAAAGAAAGGTTCAGACTCGTGTTCCAGACAAACGCTTTGGTCAGGTTACGGGTGTTCAATGCGAATTCCCAGCCCCTGTTCTGCATTTTACCAATGTTTTTCACGGCTGTACCAAAACCTGTGACGGTAGGCACATTAACGGAAAGCAACAGGTCTTTCGTAATGCGCTGGTAGTAATCGACTATCAGGAAAACCCGGTTGCCAAACAAGCCGAGATCGATACCGGCATCCAGTTGCTGGCTGCGTTCCCAGCCGAGCTGCGGGTTAGCCAGCGACGAAGGCGCAAGACCATTGACCAGCGAGTTGTTAAAGCTGTAATTGTCGGAGCGGAGCGTTGCTACGTAGGGGTAGTTGTTGGTAAATGCATTGTTCCCCGCCAAGCCATAGCTCACGCGCAGTTTTGCTTCCGAAACGGCGGCAATGCTTTTTACAAAATTCTCCTCACTGATCCTCCATCCCAACGATCCCGCAGGGAATGTTCCCCAGCGATTTTCAGATCCGAAAATGGAAGAACCATCGCGGCGTACGGATACATTGACAAGGTATTTTCCTTTGAAATTATAATTAGCCCGCGCAAAATAAGACTCTGATGCATTCTCAAGACGCGATGAAACCGCGGTAGTGGTGGTGCCGCTGGCGCTTCCGTTCAGTGTTTCCACAACATCGTTAGGGTAGGAGCTGCCGGTTCCCTGACTGTCCTGGAACTGGAATTTAGTCGACTCCATCCCGATCAGCACATCGAAATTATGCATGTCATTAAGCGATTTGCTGTAATTCAAAGTCTGGTTGAAAAGCCAGCTCAGCGACTGGTCAGAGTAGGCGGTTCCGGTAGAGACCGATGGAGGCAGAATCTGGTTCAGCGGCATTCGGGATGTCCGGTACGCATTGCGGCGGTTGCCGGTGAAGTTTACATTGCCCGTGACACGATAGGTGAAATCCTTGAAAAGTTTGAGTTCTGCATAGGTATTGCCCAGCAAATTGGTGGTCAGGTAACGGCTGTTGTATTCCGTGATATTGGCCACCGGGTTGGTAATACCCGGGTAGTTGTACGGTGCAGCAAATGCAGTTTGAGAAGTATAGGAACCATCCGCCGCATAAATCGGCACCATCGGCATCACCGAAAGTGCGGCATTGACCACGGCATTTTCAGCCCAGTGCCCGGCATCGCGCACTTCTTGCTGGGCCCGGTACGAAGGGTTTATATTCAAACCGATTTTCAGATTAGGAAGCACATTTACCTCTACATTGGCACGCATGGTGTACCGGTCCATCGCTGACCGGCGGATCACGCCGTCCTGCGTTAAATAGCCGCCGCTGATGCTGTACCGCGCTTTATCTGTTCCGCCCGAAGCTGAAAGCTGGTAGCTGCTCATTTTGGCGGTGCGGAAAATTTCGTCCTGATAATCGGTATAAGGAAGGGCCGCTACTCTCGCCGGGTCGTCGAAGTTGAGCCAGTCAAACACTTCGCCTCTCGGGTAGCGGTAGCGCAGGTAATCGGTCGGGCGCGCGCTGTTGGGATCGCTGATATTGGCGCCGGGCACATTGTCCAGATAAGCATTGTTGGAGGCATCTTTCCCGAATTCGGCAAACTGCTGCGAATTGATCAGGTCGAGTTTTTTACTGACCTGCTGAAAACCAGTGAACACGTCCAGATTCACGCTGGGCTTGCCGCTTTTTCCCTGCTTTGTAGTAACCAAAATTACCCCGTTTGAACCTTTCGATCCATATATCGCCGTCGACGAAGCATCTTTCAGCACATCCATGCTTTCAATGTCGTTGGGATTCAGATTGCTGAAAATACTGGCATTCACAATATTGCCGTCGATCACGATCAAAGGCGCATTACCAGCGCTGATCGACCCGAAACCACGGACTTTGATGGCGGGCGTACTGCCCGGAGTTCCGCTGTTTTGCTGAACCACCACCCCGGGTATTTTCCCCTGAAGAGCGGTCGCCACGTTCGATACGGGCATATCGCGTAGCTCGCTCATTGGTACCGAGGAAATCGCCGCAGTCACGTCCGCTCTTTTCTGGGTACCGTAACCTACCACCACCACTTCTTCCAGTGCCTTGGTGTCTGTTTGGAGCGTAATGTCGATGGTTGTCTCATTTTCAATGTTTTTCTCCTGAGGCACGTAACCGACAAAGCTGAAAATCAATGTCGACGGGCCGTCCGGAACAGATAATTGATACGTGCCGTCGATATTGGTACTCGTACCGCGCTGGGAGCCTTTTACAACTACACTTACACCGGGGAGAACTTCGCCTTTTTCGTCTTTCACCACTCCGCTCACCGACCGGTCCACTTTGATTGTCGGTGCCTGGTCGGTCATACTTGTCGGCGACGGCTGGTTTTGATCCGGCACTGAGGTGTTGCCCGGCGAAGGTGCCTGCGCTGGGCGGGCATAGATCATGTACGACTTGTTTTCGAATTGTTCAAAAATCAGGTCATGCGGCGCGAGGGCTGCGGCCAGAAGAGTTTCCAGCTTGTCCGTCCGGCGTTCGAGGATCGAGGCGTCCACCATTTTCTGGCTCATCTGCCGGTAATTGTAATTGAACGCCACCCCATATCTTGTCGATAAACTTTTCAAAAATTGAGGCAGGGCCACCGTGGCAGGTTTGCCAGGCTGTGTGGTTGCTTCCTGGACATCTCTATGGGCATGGGCCACCAGTTGGGCGCGAGCGTAAGAATGTGTCAGCACTCCGGCACTAAAAATGAGCCAGCTGCTACAAAACAGTAAGTTTTTCTTCATTGGTATCCTAAATTTGGGGTTTGGATTAAGTAAAGCCACCTGTTGCTTTTTACCTTGGCGGGGACGGAAGCGCAGGTGGATATTTTTATTTGATCCGGTAGTTTTGGCCGTCCTTGCTGACTTCTACCTGATAGAGTTTTGCAATCATTCGGAAGTAGGAATCAATGGAGTCCGTTGGAATGGTGCCGGCAAATGTTTCATCCCTGAAAGCCGGCGGACACTGAACAGTAATGCCGTAAGTGTCCTGAATCCAGTCGAATATTTCACCCAAAGGCTTGTTTTCAACATACATTGCGCCATCTTTCCAGCCGAGCCGGGGCTGGGCTTGAACCACAGCCTTGGCGAGAACGGGTTTCGAACGGCTGCGGCTGATCATTTCATTTGGTTTGAGCAGGACGTCGGGCGAAACGTGCGACTGATCCACCACCCGCACCGCACCCGACCGTAGTACCACGTTCACATCTCCGTGCCTGTTCACAACATTGAAAACGGTCCCCAACACTTCCACAGCCAGCTGGTTGGCCATGTGTACCACAAACTTGTTATGATTGGCCGTGTGTTTTACCGAAAACTGCGCTTCCCCGTCGAGCCAGACCTGCCTGCTACCCAGTGAATCCAGCGTGTACCGCAGCGTCGAATGTCCGTTGAGCCACACTTCCGAACCTTCCGGCAGCACGATGTGCTTTCGTTCTCCGTAGGCGGTTTCATATTCCAGCGGTCCCGAATGCATCAACCAGAGCCGGGCTGTGGCGAGCAAGAGCAGTATTCCCGTCAGGCTGGCGGCGACTGCGATCCAGCGGTTGCGGAACAGCGGCCGACTCGCCCGGAATGCGCCAGGCTCCTGTTTTTGCACAGACGACACGATGTTTTTAAAAATTTCCTCCTGCTGCGCGGATCGCTGGGATTCGGAAAGACCGTCGGCCGCTTCATGACCCAGCATATCTTTCCAATGCTGTTCCAGCAGCGCGCGTTCTTGACTGGTAGCGGTACCCTCTTGGTAGCGGCGGATCAGGTAGCGTAGTTGCTTCGGGTGCATATAATGTTTGTTCGTTTGCATGTATGACGGTCCACCAAACCGACTCCCTAAACATCTCCGAAAAAAAATCTTTGTTTCGTTCAAAAAAATAAAAATGTCACCCCCGTTTGTCGGTCTGGTTAGGATAATACTTAATATTGTTAGACTTTTTCGTAGGAGACCCACTTCGACAATTCATGCAGCTTCCCTCTTCATCGCCAGATCAAAATGAGTTGCTAGCCGGCCTGAAAGCTGGCAGCGAGGCGATGTTCAAGCGCATTTATCAGCAATATTGGTCGCCTTTGTACGCGGTTGCCTACAATCACGTGCGCGACCGGATGGTGGCCGAAGAGATGGTGCAGGAATTGTTTACCAGGCTTTGGCTGAAACGGGACCAGATCAATATTCACTCATCTTTACAGGCGTACCTGTATAAGGCGATCCGTCATCAGGTTTATGATTATATCGACAAACAGCAGGTGCGGCAGCGTGTGCACGAAGAGATACTCAGTCAAAGCACCGAAGCCAATTATCTAACCGACGAAACACTTGACTTTCAGGAGCTCCAATCACAGCTGGCCGAAGCCGTCGACGAACTTCCGCAACCCGCCCAGGCCGTTTTCCGAATGAGCCGGCAGGAGTACCTGTCGCTCAATGAGATCGCCGGCCGGTTAAATGTTTCATCCAAAGCCGTCGAATATCACCTCACCCGAGCGCTGCGAATACTCCGGTTCCGTCTGAAGGACTTTGTTTTGTTAATTTATGTTTGCCAGATGTTGGGTTAATATGGCAATTTGGGCACCGCTGGTTGCCTGCCAAAATTTAGATGAAACCTCGTAATTTTTTCTCAATCTAGTTTACATTGATCGAGAAAGAACCTTGTCTGAACATCACGATTTGAGTCTCGTCCTAAAAAAAGAAAAAGCTACGTCTGTTCCAGAAAAAGTTTCTTACCAGAGCAGGCGGGCAAGCGACATGGAACTTCGACGGAATTGAGGATTAGTAGCGTATATCTCATTATAACAGTGCTTTGAAGATAAAGTGAAGCTCACAAATTATTCCTAAACCCAAATAGATGAAAGGCCAGATCAAATCCGTATCGCGCCGGGACTTCTTGATGACGTCTGCCGCTGCATTTACCTCACCGCTTCTTTTCGGAATATCAGCACCAGCTTCCGGATTAAAGGCAGGCAAACTGAACCATGCCTGCATAGGCGTCGGCGGAATGGGTGCACACGACCTTGGGAATTTCATCCAGCATCCGAATGTGAACATTACTGCTATATGTGATGTGGATGCGGATATTCTTAAAAAAGCATCTGAACTGGTTCCACATGCGCGGGTTTACAGTGACTGGCGCGAGCTGCTGGTTAAGGAAAAAAATAATATACAATCCGTGAATGTGTCCGTTCCGGATCATACGCATTTTTCGGCAGCATATCAGGCCATTAAAGCGGGGAAACATGTGTATTGCCAAAAACCAATGTGCCACGATGTGGCCGAGGTAAGGCTGCTTACAGAAATTGCTATAAAAGCGGGTGTTGTAACCCAGCTCGGCACGCAGGTGGCATCCACTTCCTGTGATCGAACTGCGGTTCAGCTCATTAAGGACAAAACAATTGGTAAGATCAAACATGTATACCTTTGTTCCAACCGCCCCGGTGCCATTGACACTTACCGGCTGGTAGGGCCAAGGCCCGCGCAGGGACAACAGCCTCCTGCCAATCTGAACTGGGATCTTTGGCTGGGAACAGCGCCTGTGCGCGACTACACGCCTGGCATTTATCACCAGGCAAAATGGCGTGCATGGCAGGATTTTGGCACAGGATGGTCTGGTGACATTGGTTGCCATATTTTTGATGCCGTATGGAAAGGGCTGGGATTGAAGGCGCCAAAGTCGGTTATAGCCGAAGTCCAGCAATCCTGGAAAGACTCACCGGAAAGACGCGGAGATACGTGGCCCCAAGGAGATCATATCACGTGGGTTTTCCCCGGAAATGACTTCACAGAGTCAGACGAACTGACGCTGGAATGGTTCGATGGTGCTTTTTATCCTCCCGAAAATATCCGTGCATTGTACTCGGTCGAAGATTATCCTGCTGAATCGGCATTGCTGGTCGGCACGGAAGGTGCACTGCTTATCCCGCATGGAGGAAATGCACCCATTCGCTTACCGGAAAGCAAATTTGCAGGTAAACCAATGCCAAAATTCGAAAGCAGAAATCACTATCATCATTTTGTAGATGCTTGTCTTGGCGGAGAAAAGACGGAGTCTCATTTTGCGCAATCGGGTCCGATGACCGAGGCCATTTTGCTGGGCACCGTTGCCCTCCGCACTCCTAATGAATTACTGGAATGGAATGCATCAAAAATGAAGTTTTCAAATAACGCGGCCGCTGACAAATACTTAAGGCGTGTTTACCGAAAAGGCTGGCAGATTAAAGGATTATTCTAAATTTGATGCACTTTCTGGATATCATCTTTTTTGAAAATGAGCACATATCTACAATTTTCATGGCTTGTTTGAAATGATAGTTGAGAGGTCAGATCTTTATTGCAATTCCAAGATTCAAATTTCGGTGTAACCTAAAAGCGGCGTTGTTCAGCTCCGATTGCAGCTGGAAATGATGATAATAGCGCAAGTAAACATCATATCTATTTGCTATCCGATAACCCGCGCCGACTGCTGCACTGGGGGTTAGCCCGCCGATCTTGAATTGCTCTGAAAAAAAATCTCCGTTGGCATCCTGCAACTCCCGACCTTTTCTAAATGCAGCGTTTAAATAGCCGATACCGAGCATTGCTCCCGCATACGCCCGCTTAATCGGGTAGCGATAACCAAGATAAGTAACTGCACCCCAGCCGGTTTCTGTTTTTGAACCATAACCCAGGATGATGATCTGCTGGAATATCTGGCCACTTTTTCGGTTGATATAAAGATATTCTACACCCAGTTGTCCGCCGTAACCTCCTGAAAATTGCGTGCTGATCTGAGGGATTCTGTAAGATTCGGCATAGGTCCCCGTAGTTTGCGTAACGATCTCCGCCTGCACCGACCAGCGGAATCCGGGTTGTTTTTGGACTTGGGCCATGCTTTGTTCAGACAACAGGCCCAGGATTAGCATTGTGAAAATGGATTTCATAATATTTTGTAAATCAATGTGTATCATTGAATTGTTTCACTTTTTCGGCAACCTGATAACCTACGTCGAGGATCGATTCATCGGCGGCGCTGGACAGGAAGATGCTTGTGGTATTGCTCTCGGGCAGGTGCATCACCACCACCGACCAGCCGCCACTGTGCCCGGCCATTAAGTCGCCGTTTGCGTAACGGTATTCCCAGCCCAGCGCAAATCCTTTCAGACCTTTAACCGGCGTATAAAGCCGCTTCAAACGCTGCGCATCCAATAATTGGTTCGTCTGTAATGCACCCACGAACCGGACCATATCCCGCAGGCTGCTGCACATGCCAGCCGTAGCATAATCCGCATATACATAATCGGGTGTGACCGCCTTGAAACCTCCATCGGCCGCCTCGAAAATCCTTGGTTTGAAAATACCGATCTCTGTATGGTGGGTGATGAAATGCGTGTCAGTCATTTGAAGTGGCGACAGGATTTTTGTACGCAATATTTCCTCGTACAATTTCCCGTATACCTTTTCCAGGATCACCGAAAGGAGGACAAAGCCAGTCTGCCCGTATCTCGATTGCGAACCTGGGTTAAAATGCAGCGGCAGTTCAGCGGCGTAGGATAGATAGCCCGCCCGGGTCATATTTTCGGTAGTTTCGAGAGGCAATGCGGCGTATCCCGCATTCTCGCGCACATCCGGAATGCCGTCGGAATGGGAGAGGAGCTGGCTGATGGTTACAGGCTGCCAGGTAGCCGGGAGGTTTTCAAGATAGTCGGAAACTTTGCCGGCGAGGCGCAGCTTGCCTTCCTCCACAGCTTTCATCACCATTACACTCGTGAAAAGTTTGGTGGTCGAGGCCAGAATGAAAAGGCTTCGGTCTGATACCGGCGTACCTGTTTCGGGAGTTTCTTTTCCCTGCAAAAAGTCAGCTTCTGTTTGGCCGTTTCTCACCATCGCCCAGGCAACCGGCGCCTCAAAAGGCAGCTTTTTTGTCCGTGCCTCTACCAGTCCGGCGACTTGATTGGCGAGCTCGTCGGTGCTGCCGGGTGCAAGTTCGTAGCGTTCGCAGGCCAGCGGAAGCAACGCGGTGAATGTGAGAGCCAGCAGGTTACCGGCTCTCAGGAATTTATTTTTCATGGCTTTTAAAAATATTAAACTGAAATGCGGAGATCAGTAGGTAAAAACGGTGCGCATCGTATAGGCATCCATTTTACTGCCGGTGTGCCGGTATTTGGTCAGTAATTCTTTGGGATAGCCGTCGGGATTATAGGTGTATTTGTAATCGTAAGGTTCATACTCCGGGCGCCCGTGACCGTAATGCTTTCTTGGGAAAGTCCTGTTGTGCATATCGTGCTGGGAAAAGTTCAGCTCGGGTAGCCTTAGGTGGGCGTAGGGGTTCAGGCTGTTGTCGTAGTCGTAATAGCCTTCCTCATTACCGCCGTTATGACTTGCATAAATGTCGTAGATCGTGCGTCCTGCTGCCATTTTCCGGGAATAATAGTCAGTATACTTTCCATTTTCCAGATGGTACTGTACATCAATGCGGTAAGCCTGCTGATTCCCGGAATAGGTGTCAAGTAAAAAGTAGCCGGCCTTTGCGGAGATTTTTTCCAAACCTTTCACTTCTTCCAAAGCCACCACGCGGTGCTGGTTATCGTAGCGGGCGGTCAGCGTTTTAACCGGTTTATTACCCTCGTCGTAGCTTTTAATGGAAGTAATGTCTCCATTGGTGTAGGCAAACAAGTCTGTCTGCATAATATAATTGCTAAAATCCGCCCGCTTGCCCCAAATGGTCCGTTTGGTAATGTCGCCGTTGGCTGCATACTCATAATCGGTTTTGCTGAGCGGCGTGTTTTTACCCTCTACAATTTTTACCTCCACGATGGATTTGATTTTTTTAGGTTCAATCTGCAAACCGATCGTGTAGGAGGCATTGTCCTGCAACTCTGCCTGCGTGAACGTCCGCTCTGCCTGGCCTCCCCATTTGTTGATCGTGAAGTGGAAACGCGCGCCTTTGGCTGGGATATAAATGTCGTCGGGGCCAGGTAAATAGTAGATTTTGTAATCCATTTCATTCTTCGTATCCCAGCTGCGGACGATCAGCTGGACGGGTATGCTGTCGTACACGATTTGCCCCACTTTAATAACCGGCCGGATCGTGATCCGCTTGTCCGACGGCGGTTGCGGCTGGGGCTCCTGGGAATCAAGGGAGTCGGGCGGGGTGTGGCCGCCATCCTGGCCGGTCGTGTCCACAGGGTTTTCAATGTCGGTATCCGGCTCGATAATATCTTTTTTACACGAAAAAGCGGTGAAAAGCAGTAAAGCGGAGGTAATGAGGATGATTAACTTTTTCATGGCTAAAATGAATTTGAAACTGACTTTTTAAAACAGATACTAACTTTTTGGGCATAACAAAGCCGGTCTGCCTTTTTTCAGGGGGCATAAACGTAACAGGTTATACGAAGTGGGTATGCAGGCTACACGATCCGGTTTTTGAGGGCTTTGGCCACGGCCTCGCTTTTGGAGTTCACCTGCAATTTTTCATAAATGTTGCGGATGTGGGTCCGCACGGTGTCAATGGAGATATTCAATGCAGCTGCCACCATTTTATAGCTATTGCCGTCGACCAGCGATTTGAGTACTGCCTTTTCTTTTTCGGAAAGACCGTAGTTTTCGTCGCCTGGCGACATGCCGGCAAACATTTGAAGCACCTGCGTGGCAATAGATGAATTCATCGGCGCGCCGCCTTCGTTCACGTCGCGGATCGCGCTGATAATGGCGGAGGGGTTGCTTTTTTTTAACACATAACCATTGGCGCCGAAGCGGATCGCATCGTAAATGTTACGGTTATCGTCGAATACGGTGAGCATGATGATTTTGACCTGCTGGTTTCTCTTGCGGATCATCCGCACGCCATCGATGCCGCTGGCACCGGGCATATCAATGTCCATCAGCACCACGTCCGGTTTGAGGAGTGCCACGTCGGCAGCGGCATCTTCGCAGTTCCCGAATTTCCCGACAATAGCAAATTCCTCTGTGCCGTCGAGCAGCAGGGCCATCGTTTCGCGGAATTGCTCCACATCGTCGTAAAGTAGTACGCGTATCATATTTCTCGTTGTTATGGCTTTGCTTCCTGGTCCGAAGCGTTTGGTAATGCAAAGATCATCGCCCGCCAACTCCCGAACAACGCATATTTATGCGATCGGCATGAATAATTCAATGCTTGTGCCCGCCCCGCGCTGCGACCTGACCGTCAATGTACCCTTTACATTCCCTGCGCGGAGCTGCATATTTTTCAGCCCATTTCCCCTGACCGCACTGCCTGCCTGCGGAATTTCGAAACCCACGCCATTGTCCGTAATGCGCAGTGTAAGCTGAGTACCTTTTTTTGCCAATGAAATTACCACGAGACTGGATTCGGCATATTTCACAATGTTATTCAGCGCCTCCTTGAAGATCAGGAAAATCTCGCGTCGCGCTTCCATCGAAAAATGCAGCTCTGGGACCGCGGGGTCGATCTCGAAGCGGTAGTCGATTTGCTTGGGTTCGAGGATGTTTCCGGCCGTTTCTTTCATCCGGGTTACGATTTTGGCTATGCTGTCGTTCACCGGGTTGATACTCCACACGATATCGTCCATCGCGTCCATCATCTGGTGGGTGCTCTGGCTGATCGTGCTCAAATATTGTTTGCTTTTTGTTTCGTCCAGTGATTTTTGTTGTAAAGCAATGTTGCTGAGGATATTAATTGTACTTAGCGTGGAGCCCATGTCGTCGTGCAGGTCCCGGGCGAGGCGGTTGCGTACCTTTTCGATATGTAACAATTTCTCGACGCGCTGCCGGTGCAGGTAAAAAAGCACGCAGGCGGTAACCACGGCTAGCAGCAGATAAAACCAGATCGTTTGCCAGAAAGGTGGCTGAATGCGCAAGTCGAAACGGGTAACTTTCGAAGAATATTCGCCCAGCTCATTTTTCGCTCTCACCAGAAAACGATATTGCCCGGGTGGCAGGAAGTTGTAATTCACCTGTCCGCGCGCCGGGGCTTGCAACCAGTTTTCATCGAGGCCTTCCATTTTATATTCGTACAAAATCCTTTCCCGATGGGCAAAACTGAGGGCTGCAAAATCAATTCGGAAGCTGTTGTGCGTGTAGGGCAAATGCGTGGTTCCGAGCCGGAGCAGCGAATCGACGGATAAAAACCGGTTGTTTAACTGAAAACCGGTGATCGTTACTTCGGGTGGGCGCACGGCGGTTTTATACTCTCCGGGATCAAAAATGACCAGATGCTGGTTGCCGCCGAATGCCAGCCGCCCATTTGCGAGCGCGGTGCTGCGTTCGGGTACGTAACTGTTATTATGAATGGTGAGCAGACCGTCCTGCTGGGCGTATTTGGTGAGTGTCCTGGCAAGCGGATCGAGTTTATAAATGCCGCTGCTGCCCCCGATCCAGACTTTCCCAAAGGCGTCCTTTTGCATGGCATATTGCGTCCCGGATAATTCTCCGTCCGGAATGAGGTCGAAATGAGCGGTGTAGGTTTTCGGGTTGATGACTCCTAATTTTTCCCCACAAACCAGCACCATTGTATCGTTGACGGCGAGGATATCCCTGAGTCCCACGATGTGGCTGGATCCGGTTTTTGAAATGTTAATAGCTTTTAATACCGCCGCATTCCGGGTGTCGATCACGTAAAGGCCCTTTCCTGTTACTGCCACCCAAAGCTTGTCGCCGGGCATCAGAACCATCCTGCTCACAGCCCCTCCGAGTGCTTGTTTTGGCAGGAGCTGCTTTTCTGCAAAGGGTTGTTTTGGGTCAAAAGAAAAGATATTTCCATTCGCCAGGCCCACCCAAATGGTGCCTTTTGTATCCTTCACAATCTGACGGACGTCGCTGTCCTGAAATTGTTTCGGATTGAATAGTGTGGCCGTTTCGGCCTGCGGCGCGTAGCGTGCCAGTCGTCCTCGATCAAAACCCACCCAGACGTTTCCTGCATTGTCTTCACAAATCGACAGTACACGCCGGGTGGCCTCACCCAGCCGGGCTAATGCTGGGACCGGGCCAATTTGCGGGTCATTAAATTCATTGCGCAGCAGGTAAGTCCCCCGGCCCCACGTCCCGATCCAGAGGCGGTTTTGCCTGTCAGAGAGCAGGCTGCTGATCACCCCGGATTGTTTCTCCTGACTGAACATAATGTGTGTATACTGGTTTTTGTTTCCCCTGGTGTAGTACAGGCCATTGTCAGTAGCAACCCACAAAATGCCTTCCCGATCTTCAAAAATCCCGGAAATGGCATTGAAATGTATACCGTACGGATTATTGGCCGGCGAGCGCAGATCTATAAACGATTGGCCGTGATGGCCGCGGAAGTAGTTGTGTCCGTAGGCAATGGTGATCGAGTCTTCGTAATTTCCAAAGCCATATACTTCAAAAAAGTGGCTGCCGTCGGGATTGTTCATGCCCATCGTATCGGCAGTAAAAATTCCTTTCTTTCTGTCAAAACAAAGGAACTGCGTGCGGGAAGGCCCGGCTGAGACCATCCAGTAAAGGTTCTTGTTGTCGATGTGCATTCGGGAAATGACCGGCGGGACCTGTTTGCTGCGGAGTAGCGGGTCATTCAGCGGATTGCGCGACCGGGAATAATAGGTTTTGCTTTTTTTGTCCCAAAAACCAAAATCATTTTTTGACAAAACCCAGTACCTGCCCATTTTCGGGTCGGGCACAATGTCGGTGATTTGAAGGGAATCGGGTAGCTGGGCGGGATTATTTGTCCTGGAAAACTCATTTTTCTCCGGATCGAAGTATTGATGGTTCTTTCCGATATGTACCAGGAATATTTTTCCGGCATCATCTTTCCTCAGCCAGATCTTGAAAGGGCCGTATACCTCCTTATTTCCCTCGTATGCTATATTTTGAAAGGAAAAATTTTCGGCATTGCATATCCCTACTTTGCTGCCGGACCTGACCCAGAGCCTGCCGTCCCCATCAGCCAGCATCTGGTCCACGCGTTCGCGCAGGACAACCCGCATATTGTTCCCGTCAAAACGCTGCAGGCCGCTTTGTGAGCCGATCCAAAGGTAACCTGTTTTGTCCTGCCAGGTACACAGGATTTGGTTGGAAAGCAAGCCTTCCCCGATTGACAACCGGTTGAAAATGTAATTCTGCCCGTAGCAAGCCCAGCTAGCCTGAATGAGAAGCAGAATGAGGAAGGCCCTGGAAATCATTTAACAAAGTTGGTTGACTGTCCTGTATCGAGAATTGTTTAGATGTGTGAAAATATAAAGAAAAGCTTACGGTCTGATAGAGGGTTGTCTACAGTTGTCTTTTGCTGGCCATTTGTGGCCGTTTATTTCCCGGCGTTGGATAGCGTATAGTCAATACAAACCAGTTAGGGATGTTCAAACCGGCTAAAAACAAACTGCTGGTACATTCAATGGTCTTTTAGCCGGGAAGGGATCAACATGTGGGATCGACCTGGGCCACGAGCGGTCGGATTCGCCGGCAGTAATATCCGATGCCGTTCTTTTACGCCAGAACTCAAATCGGATTTCCCGGCACGATATTGGTACAAGCTGTCAACAAACAAACTAAGAACAATATGGCAACTGAAAATGTAAGCGGTGTTATCAGGGATCTGATCGAGATTAACAATGACCGCGTAGCTGGCTTTGAGAAAGTGATTGAGGATATCAATGATGAAAATGTTGACTTGAAAGCGATTTTTGCGGAATACGCGCAACAAAGCCGAAAAAACGTGCAGGAACTTTCTGCTATTGCCGGCACTGCGCCGCATCTGGAAGAAGATAAAAGTGTTAGCGGAGCCTTGCACAGGGCATGGATCGATGTGAAATCGCTGTTTGGCGGCAGCGACCGTGCAAGTATTCTCTCAGAAGCTGAGCGTGGCGAAGATGCGATTAAAAAAGCTTATCAGGACGCGCTCAATGACAACGGCCTGCCTTATCAGGCACGGGAAATTGTTAGCAGCCAGGCGCAAGGCATCAATGCGGCGCATGACAGGGTCAAAGCCTTGCGGGATACGGCCAAAGCCTAACATTGAAGACTAATACCAAAGCTGCTTCTCTCGGGATGCAGCTTTTTTTGTTTTAAACCGGGTTGAAAAATGGCCGGAAAACCATCCATGTGTTGATTTTAATATACACAGGTATCGATGGAAAGGCGAGATCGGCTCCTAAACCTGGGTGAGTAGCAGGCCTGCTGCTATGAGGCAAGTCGCAAACACCCTATGTCCATAAAAATCCCTCCTTCTCCGGATTTTTTGTTTGAGAAAATCTGAATGCCAATCCGGGCCAATCAACTGAATTTCTTTCTGCTGCAAAACTTCCCCGACACTCAACGTATTTTTTTATATTGTCTGTAAATATCTCAAACTCTCCATGCCGCTATTGCCGATATCCTTAATAACCAGCCTGGGATTATCTATACTCTCGGGTCTGATAAAGTACTACAAAAGGGACATAACCGCTCATAGTTCCGAAATAGCTCTTGAAAGTCTCGACGGAATATTCAGTGGGGTGCTAGGCAGCATTTGCCATGAAGGGTATAGCCATGTGCGGGATAAAATCGCAAATGCGCACAACATTGATAGAAATTCCGATATTGAACGCTGCAGTCGCCTGGCTTTGCTCAATGCACTTATTGCGTTTAGCGAAGCCTGTCTCCCTAATATAGAAACCTTGAATATCGGGGCAGAGGACAAGAAAGCCTGTCTGGCATATCTGCTAGCTTCCCAGAAAAGAATGCGGAGCAAAATTGAACAAATTCCGTTGTTAGATCACAATGCGCTGGTCGCTTCGAACAACCTGTCCCAGGACAATCAATATCTGGATCAAATATTATCCAAATCCCTCTCAACAGAGCAGCTGAAGGAAATCACTTCGAACACAACCCATCTCGTTTTGTCCGAATACGTGCTTCCGAAGGAACATGCGCTTTTCGACCATTTAAAGCAATGGATAGAAAACGGCACTCCTAATGGGGCTGGTTGGTTTCCATTCTATGTGTTAGAGATGCACAGCAACTTAAAAAAAGATAACCCCGCCTACTGCAAGAATGCAAGAAGGATACTGCAACAAAAACAACTTGCTGAAATAAAGATTCTCTCCTATACGAATCTGAAAAAGCTCGATGAACTGCATTTTTTATCTTCAAAACTTAAAACAATTCTCCTTGAAGTCCGGCGATCGCTATCTGCGCAGATTCTGGAAGTAAGCCTTGATGTCAAGCTCCTGAACTCAAAAATCGACCGACTTCTGATCGCACATAAAAAGAGCGACAACTGGAATAAGAAATTAAATCTCCACCTATTAAAAGGCTCGTTGAACTACTTCACCGAGTTAAAAGGGCCAAATGGCCCATTCAGAAACCTTGCAATCGAAGGCCAGATTTTAGCTGACATAGTTCAGGTCGAGAAGAGCCAAACCCAGGCATTGCCTATATCAGTCAAAGACTCTCTTGGACGAACAACGAGCCTTCTTGATGGCTTGGAAAATGCCTGGAAAGCAAGAAACAAAGAGACGCTAATTATCGGCGACGGTGGCATGGGAAAGACAATTTCGCTACTCCATCTTTGGGAATCTTATCTAAGCTCCGCAACTGAAAAGAAAACAAAATACTTAGGGCCGGTTCCAATTTTTATTCGGCTTGATGAATATAATATCGTTACTGAGTCGGAACGTGAAGGATTTATAGTTAACCGAATCTGCTGGCACTACCTGGGCGTAAAAACCAAGAATAATGCTACGATAGACGCCCTTTGGGCTGCTCTGACTGTAAAAAGCAGCACAGAATATCCGGCGTTCATTTTACTGATAGATGGCTATAATGAGGTAACAGTAGCGAGGGAACACAAACGACATCTTCTGCTCGAATTGCAGGCACTTAGTCAAAAAACCCACTCCTGCCAATTTGTTCTATCCTCTCGTTACCACCTGGATTTTACCTGGACAAATGATATTCAAACGTTAGTCCTTCAATCGCTGACAGATCAAAATGTCAGAAGCTATCTGAAAAAGCAGGGGATACATTTTGACAGCAATGCGCAAATTGACTCGTTCATTCAAATACCCATGATGCTTACTATTTTTGCAAATACTTGTGAAATAGTAGAGGAATATAAATCTGACGTTAGATTTAATTTAAAAAAGTCAGTTACGACGTCCGGTGAATTACTTTGGAATTTTATTGAATCGCAAATAATAAAGCTGGCAAAAACCTACGAAGTATTCCCATACAAGTACTCATTCAGCGATTTTTTAATACGTCACTTCATTCCATATTTAGCTTACAGAATGGAATATCAGGGGCATTATATTCTAAGCGAGAGTGCAATGCGGAAAATCGTTGATGAGACATGTCAATACTTTTACAACGAGCGTTTTTTAGAAGTCAATCCGAAATACAATTCCCATTTTCTGGACTTCGATTTAGGAAAATCAGGTTTCGCAGAACAGGCGAGCAGATTCGCCAGAATTATTGACGCAATATGCCTGGAAATCGGATTTATAAAAAAAGATTTAAGTGGCTATCAGTTTCTGCATCAGAATTTCAGAGATTTTTTTTCAGTAATCCATATCTTCAACGAGCTCACGAGCGATCGACAGCTTGGAATTCAAACTACGATTCTGCGAGATCGGGTTTTACCTTATGAAATTCGACAATTCCTGGGTCAGGTGCTCGGAGAACACTATCATGAGGAACCGGCATTCTCCCACTCGACACTTCTATTATCCGCCCTAAATAGCAACAGGGGAATTTTTGAAGAGGACTCCGTCGGTTTTACGATAGCCAATATTGTCAACGTATTGCGGGATTGCAGACAGCACCTTGGCGGGATCGACTTCTCAAATCTGAATTTATCCCGAGCGAATTTCCAGAAAGTAAGTTGCTCAACAAAAGTTGTTGACGGTTACCAGACCGCGAACTTCCAAAACAGCCTTATCAATGAGAATTGTTTTATTCGTAGCGAACACCAGGGACAAATTACTGATATCGCATTTCATCCCAAAGGACGCTTTTTCGCATCGGGATCTTTGGATCGGACCATAAAAGTATGGGACATATTTACAGGGCAGTGTCTATATACCCTGGGTAACTCTGGCCAGGAAGGCAGTCACCCATACGGAATTTATAATATCAGTTTCCACCCTACGGAAGACACTCTGTTTTCTACTTATCTGGACGGATCGTTCAAAATTTGGAATCTCACGTCCCGCTCTTGTAGATACACATACCTGAATCCGGAAGTTGTTGAAATTTTGAAAAAGGCATCTCGCTTAGTTTTGTCTCCTGAAGGAAGCCACTTCATTTTTAGCGGCAAAGTATGGCAACTTGGTGACGGTGCGCCGACAGTCGTCAAAGAAGGTTTTCCGTCAGCGGAGATCTTTCACCCGGGCGGTAGTTCGTTTTTGTCTTTCTCTGAGCGCCAAATTTACCTTTGGGATATTGAGACTGGCATAAATATTCACACATTCAAAGGGGTCGACTTGAGTAGATCAAATCCTGACGTCGAAGCCGTCCAGAAAAAGACCAGCTCGGCAAGGTTGCAGCCTAAAAAGGGACACTTGAAAGAGGTGTTATGTGCGTCCTTTCAGCCTGGCGGCGACAAAATTATTACAGGGGGCGTAGATAATGCTGTTTGCGTATGGAATACTAGTTCCACCGACGCGCTTTACATTTTAAAGGAACATACAGGAAACGTGAATTGTGTAGACTTTGGCCCCGATGGATCCACGTTTCTATCTGCTTCTTCGGATAAAACAATTAAGATGTGGGATCTTAATTCCAGACAGTGTTTGCAAACTTTCAAAGCGCATCAAAGCAGTGTCACAAAAGTTAAATTTACGCCGGATGGAAAATTTTTCGTGTCTGCTTCAAATGATCGGACTATTAGGATATGGGAAACCAGATCTGGACAATGCGTTTTTGTAATCGAAAGAACCGAGAGTCCAATAAACCGCTGCGTTTTCGATCGGACAGGTGAGCGTTTTTTGGTCAGTACCTATGACAATTCTATCAGACTTTGGGACTCAAATAGTGGAATTTGTTTAAATACTTTCACCGGTCACGCAGAGAACGTTACAAGTTTGGCATTTAATCCGAATGGTGACCGATTTATCTCAGGATCATCCGACTCGACTATTAATCTGTGGGATGTTCATTCGGGAAAATCTATTGCAACATTCGTCGGTCACACGAAGGAAGTTACTTGCTTGGCGTTCCACCCGAATGGCCAGTCGTTTATTTCCGGATCCAAGGATCGCTCGATAAAGGTGTGGGATATTTCTCATGAACTGGCCCTGAAGTCATTGAACGAGCATCAGATGGCTATCTCATGTCTCCAATTCGACGCTTCGGGTAAATACTTCTTTTCCGGTTCCTGGGATTGTTCCGTCAAGGTTTGGGATTTCGGTAAACTGAATGTCATTAAGAATTTGCTGGGGCACTCCAATACCATTCTCAGCATTGGTTTTAATACTGATTCAGGAACTTTAACAACGGGGTCGGAAGATCGCACGATTCGGATCTGGAACATCAGCGAAGGTATCGAAGAAAAAATCATTCACGCCTTCCCCGATGTAATCACAGATATTTCCTTTAGCGCAAACAGCCGGCATTTATTTTATGCCAGCAGGGACGGGAAAATATGTACCTGGACGGAAACTGAGAATAGCTGGCGGCACAGGGCCGATAAATTCACAAAAAATAACCCAATCATTCGGTTAGCCTTTTCAGATGCCGGTGAACAGCTGCTATCTGTTTCAAATCAGGGCCACATTAAAATTAGACCGATAAGACCGGAATCGGAAGGAAAAGACATCGAAATAAAAGCAGGCCTCTACGTGTCAGGTTGCATTTTTTTCGACTTTCACCCAAATAGCTCGGTATCCGGTACATTTATTAAGACAATGCGTGACCATGGGGCAGCTTTTGACACGAACGACCTGCTAAACTTTAAGCTGGCATCCGGCACATCTGACTAACGTAATTTGGCTTCTCCGAACAACTCAACGACACCACCTAACTCGCCAAAAGGATTTGACAATGGGTTTTGATTTGGTTTTAGAACATCTTGGTTAAATCTATATCGTTCAGAGAATTCACGGAGGCCCAAACGCTCCTTTTCATTTATAATGAATTGATAAAAGTTGGCTCTAAAAGTTTCATAGTTAATATCTTCAATTTTGGCGTTTTCAATCGCCAATAATTCTTTGACATATCGTTTAACAGCCTGAGGACCAAAATCTGTAACAATAGCTTCAAATTTTTCAGAAATTAATACGTGAGATAATTCGGTGAAATCTGAAATAATAGCATCCATACCAGAGTATCGCATAACTCTATTTATAACTCCTCGCCCTGACATAAGACTATTAAAGCGTCTTTCAATTGCCTCAATACGCATTTTCCCGAATTCAGCAGAAGCCCTAAATATTAAGTAACATGTTGCTGTCAAAAAAGTATAATCATCTATAAAGAAACTTAAATGCAAATAGTCTATGAAGGATAGGTAGCTTTCACATTCCGTATGGTAAGTACCTGTCTTGTTGTCAATTTGACTACTTAATATAAAAAGAGTATGATTCTGATATGCAGCCAGATTTTGGTCTTTGTCTAAACTGTTAAAAAGCTTTACACTTCGGACATCGATTCTTGGATTGGCTATGATGTTTTTCCAGTGTTCGGTTTTGAGGTGTTCGCGTTCCTCCCATGTTAATTGGAACGGCTTTACAGGGATACTGAAATTGTCCGCATCATTCCGGCTGTCTGAAAGAACAAATGCCGCCACATAAGGCTTTTCTTTGGCGGGCAAACTTTTTCTATTTGCGTCGAATACCCTTTGATATTGCCGACTTAAACTAGCCGGTAGATCTTCCAGAACCTTACTAAAATAAGACAACGGGTCACTAATCTCTATGAAATTCTGATATTTTAACCATGGCTGCTTCCAATACTTTGACTCAGCGCTCCAGTCTGCTGGTTGGATATAGCCTACAAAGCTTTCAATACTGCCAGACATATTTTGTTCCCAGATGGATTCTTCCCGGTCGAGCAATTTTTGCAGCAATAAATTAGTTTCAGGTTTGAGTTGCTGATTGAGTAAGTTGTTTAAACTTTCAGTCGATAAATTTTGTCTTATACTACACCAGAATTGCATATAAAGGGCGGGCAGATAGTCATCAGATATACGTCCGAAAGATTTTTCAGCATCAGACCATCTTTCCGCAAGTGCAAATATGTGACCTGCATAATATAAAGTTATTACTTCAGAAAGCTCATTCTCTAATGCATTATTTGATAAGTCGACAGCATTTTCAATTATACATTCAAGTTCATCGGCAGCAATTGCTAATCTCGTCTTTGCTAGGAGAAAATAGTACTGGCTTTTAAGATCATTTTCGTTTTCCCGATCAAGTCGATCAAGTGTGTTTAGTGCAGCTATTGTGTTGCCGCGAAAAAAATTCAGAATTGCTAGCTCTCGATCACACTCGAAGCTGTGCAACGAACTGCTAGTTTTACCTGATAACCATTTGGCGTAGCGAATGTCTTCTATATAAAGAGACGATAAGTCATTGTACCACTTCAGAAACGATTCTATTAATAATAATTCAGGGTTTTTCTCGAAATAATCGATTACAAAAAAAGGAGCATTCAGATCAGTTTTATAACATTGAAGAGCCTCATATTCATGGTGTTTCGCGCCCAGAAAAAAGAATTTATCTAAACACTCCTGTGCCTCGAACTTTCTGTTCTCTTGCATATTAATCTTTGCTAACACATACCAGGCCGGAGAGTAATCAGCTTCGAGGGATATTGAGGACAGGATCGCTGATCTAGCTTCTACCAGGTTGTCCAATGAAAAAAAGATGACGCTTTGTATATAATAAAGATAGCGCATCTCAGCACCGTTGATCTCTCCCTTATAAGTTGCTTGCAGTGCTTCATTGTACCGCTTGCGGGAAGATTCGATAGCGGCGATATAGACATAAGGATTCGAGCTTTTAAATTCTTCATCGTGCAAGGAGCGCTTAAATGCTGCAAGTGCCTTTTCCTTTTGATCAAGCATGAGTAGACAACTGCCAAGATTATACCAGGCGGCGCCGCTCAATGGATCAATGCGCAAAGCTTTTTCGGCCCACTCGATTGCTTCGTCAAAGTATGCCATCGCAAATAATGCCGCAGCACCATTTTGATAAATAGAAGAATCACAATCGTCTAATCTTACTGCTTTTTCTACCGATGCCATAGCTAAGGCCGGTTGATTGATACTCAAAAGTATAGCTGCCTTTATATCATGAAGATTGGCTATATCCGATCTATGCTCTATCGCTTCATCTATCATACGGAGCGCTTGTTGTGGATTTCCTGTCTCAAAAAGCTGCGTGGTGAGACCAAGTTTTCCATAGGCTTTTATTGTTGACACTCTAAAATTCAGCTTTTCGTTGTCGGGATAATCATCCAATGCAGCCATTAACCGAAACAATTCTTCCCTGCGACCCAGACGGCGCAGAATTTCGGCATCAATGTCGGCGACAAATAATTTGGCAACTTTCGGATCTAAAGCTGGAAAGCGATTTTCAGGCCGGATATAAATTCCAATGGATTCAAATTCATCCGTATTAAAGTTTAACAAAAAACTATCAGCGATGTCAGCAAGACAGCCAAGCAATGACGCTTCATCATCTTGCACAAAAAACTCCAATGCTTCATTAAATTTATTCTGTAAACTCTCGGTATCACTCATATTTGATTGATGTCAGTTCTGTTAAAAGGATCGGTTTACCGGCTCGGTCAAAGAATGTGACGAATGTTTTGCAGGTTACGTGCAAAGTGAGGGATCTTTATTTTGGTACCAAGATCAGCATCTCGAAGCAAAAATCATATACAATCCGGCTATATTTATACACCCTCATTGGATAATTTTCGTGCCCGTTATGGATGTCAGATCAACGATCACCCCGGCAGTTGCGGGTAGCTTGCAGTTGTGGTAAAAATCGGGGGTAACAGGGCCAGGCGACGCCTATGCGCCGATTGTTGTATAGAAAATCAGTATGATCCTTGCGTATTGGGTTGCCTTTGAGTGTGGGCTCAGAGATGTGGGAAGACCGGGTTAACGCTGCCGGAACAGGGGATGAGGTAGCGGCATAGAACAATAAATGCATCATTGTTGCATTTAATCGATTGTTTTCTATATTTGCAACATTGTTGCAAATATAGAACTTCATGAATTACAAAAAACTTCCGGTAACCGTTTTAAGCGGCTTCCTTGGTGCAGGAAAGACTACGCTGCTTAACCACATTCTTCATAATAAAGACGGATTGAGAGTGGCAGTGATAGTCAATGACATGAGCGAGATCAATATCGATGCCCAACTTGTCAGAAACGAAAACACATTAAGCCGCACCCAGGAGCGACTGGTCGAAATGTCAAATGGCTGCATTTGCTGTACGCTGCGGGAAGATCTGATGATTGAAGTGCAGAAACTGGCAAAAGAAAACCGTTTCGATTATTTATTAATAGAGAGTACCGGGATCTCCGAGCCTGTGCCCATCGCGCAGACTTTCAGTTTTACAGACGAAGAGAATGGTATCGATCTGTCGAGATGGGCGACTATTGACTGCATGGTCACCGTTGTGGACGCATTGAACTTTGGTAAGGACTTTGGCTCGATGGATACCGTGATAAGCAGAAAAATGAATGATGATCAGACCGATACGCGCACGATCGTCAATTTGCTTACCGATCAGATCGAATTTGCAGATGTGATCATTTTGAATAAAACGGACCTGGTTTCAAAGGGTGACCTTGGTGAGCTTCATGCGATCATGAAAGCTTTGAACCCGGCAGCGAAAGTCATCGAAAGCTCATTTTCAAAGGTTTCCCCGAAAAGCATTTTGAATACGGGTTTGTTTGACTATGAGAAAGCAGAGCAGTCTGCGGGTTGGATCCAGGAGCTTAATAAGGTTGAAAATGGGGGCCACACCCCTGAAACAGAAGCGTATGGAATCAGCTCGTTTGTATTCCGCGACGAGCGTCCATTTCATCCAAAGCGCTTTTGGGACTATGTATCACAAAATTGGCCAGCCGGGGTGATCAGGAGCAAAGGCTTGTTCTGGATTGCTTCACGCCAAAATGACGCTTTGAACTGGAGCCAGGCGGGCGGCTCGGTGCGGGCAGAGTCTGCGGGCGTTTGGTGGGCAAGCATGCCACAAAGTCAGCGGCTCCGTTATCAGACATATATAGATCACCGTTCGCAGATCGAATCACGCTGGGGACGTTTCGGTGACAGACTGAATGAGCTGGTCATGATCGGGCAAGACCTGGATGCGCAATTGATTGTGTCAGAACTGCAGGCGTGTTTGTGCACAAATGCAGAAATGATTCAAATGGAAAAAGGTCTGGCATTTCACGATCCATTTCCGGTATTGTAGGTTTAAAAATGACTACGGCAGCTATGGATTAAATATGATGGTAACATTGACTTTTACAAGATCAGCCTGGTTTCTGTTGTTAGTACTGTTTTTTCTGACAGTTCCGCTTTTTGCACAAGACATAAAAAAGCAGATTGATAGTCCGGCGAAAGAAGATAGCAGCACTGTAATGAAAGATTCTGCTCAGCAATTAAAAGCCGTCACTGTTACCGCCAGAAAAGATGCCATTGAAATTGATAGAGGAAAACTGATCTATAATGTCGGCAATAGCCCGGCGAGTGCAGGGTCATCCGCGCTGGACTTGCTTCGCAAACTGCCTGGCGTGAGTATCGGGCAGGATGACCAGATAATGCTTAAAGGCGCAGGTGGCATTAATGTGATGATAAATGGCAAAATGACCTATCTTTCCGGGCAGCAGCTGGTTCAGCTTTTAAGAGGTATGAGTGGGGAAAGCATCGCTAAAATCGAGCTGATCTCTGCGCCCGGGGCTGAATTTGACGCGGCAGGCAATGCAGGCATTATCAATTTTGTGACCAAGAAAAATGTGTTTGTAGGTTATTCCCTGGATATTTTGTCTGGGATCTCCAAAGGAAGGTCCTGGATGAACAATCAAAACGTATCAGCAAGTTATCGCAATAGCAAAGTAAACGTCTCAGGCTCTTTTTACTACAATACCCCGCACCGTTTTATGCAAAGCCGGACCAGTAATACGGTACTGGATCAAGGACAGCGGATTAAGCTTGACCGCAGGCTGCAAACGCCTACAAAAATTAACTTTTATACCTATAAAGTAAATATAGACTGGCAGCTTTCGCCAAAACACCAGTTAACTGCCGGGTACAACGGTTACCTTGACGATTATGTAAAAGATAACGCAATCTCACGCGTTAGCAGGTTGGACGCACAAAGCAAGCTCATTGGCGTGGTAGAAAGTACCAACTATCTTGCAGAGCCATACCATTATGACGCGGCCAACCTGGGCTACCAGTTTTTGATAGACAGCGCGGGCAAGCTTACCGCTGATGCGCATTACATTTCATACCGCAACCTTTCCGACGGACAGTTAACAACCAGATACCTGGACGCGCAGGGAAAGACAGTTGCGCCTGATGAGCAGTTGCAAGTCCATCAGCCTGGGACGGTCAGCATTAAATCAATCAAGGCAGATCTGGACCTTCCTCTCCCTGGTTTTCTTGTAAAGGCCGGCTTGAAGTACGCGCAAGTTCATAACCAGGCCAATTATCGTTTTGATTCATTGGCAGCCGGCGCGTTCATCGAAGCCGAATCGATGTCGAACAGGTTCCGCTACACCGAGGAGATTGCAGCTGCCTATGCATCAGTTTCCGGCAAGCTTGACAGAATACAGTGGGAGGCGGGTGTCCGCATTGAATCAACAAACGCCAGAGGTTATACGCTCGAAGAAGAGGTTGATCAAAGCTGGAAATATACCAGGCTATTCCCATCCCTTTCCGCTGAATACGAGATCAATAAAAACAACAGAGTCAACTTCTCTGCAAGCCGCCGCATTAGCCGTCCTGCCTATTCAACCCTAAATCCGGTGCGGTGGTATTATGATCAATATTTCTACTATTCCGGAAACCCGTACCTGCGGCCGGAAATGGCATGGACCTACTCGGCAGGTTATACATTAAAAGACCGATATGTACTTTCGGTCAGCTACTCAACGCGTAGTAACTACCTTTCCCGCAGATTGGCAATCGAAGAAAATACGGGGGCGATCATCAGCCAAAGCGCTAACCTGGGCAGTATGAGGCGCTTTGATTTGACCGCCTCGGTTCCATTGCATTTGCTTGCATTTTGGGATCTCCAATTGACCGCTGGCACAAGCTATACGAGCTACCCGATTCCCCTTTTAGAGTCTGAGGAAATAGCTGCATTATGGGCTGCGAGCGCCATGCTGAATCAGCATTTTAAATTACCAGCAGGCTTCAATGCAGAACTCTCAGCCACCTGGACGTCCAGGGAGCTTTGGGGTATTTATCAGAAAGAAAGTATTTTCCTTACTGATTTTGGCCTAAAAAGGTCATTGATGAAAGGCAAATTGGATGTCCGGGTCGCCTTCACTGATTTTCTTGGGACAAACCGTTACCGTGGACGCTCGCTGACTGACTATACCGACTACCGTTATGACGACCTTCCTGACACGCGGAGGGTCTCGCTTTCGGTCAAATACCATTTTGGCGGGCAATTGCAATCTGGCCGGTCCCGTCGCATTGAAGAGCAGGACCGGCTGTGAGCTGTAATTTGAAACGTTAATGTGAGCGTAATGTTAGGTGGCGCGCCAGCAAACAAGCGTGAGTTTTTCGGTCAGATCTGTTAATTTGTAACCTCAAATCAACATGTTCAGAACTTGTCTACTCACCAGCACCTCCTGTTTCAGACCCTGTGCCTTCGGCATGAATTCCCTGCCACAGAATTTGAAAAGTTCATCCCGCTTTTTCAAAAACGGCATTTAGAGAAAAACGAGATGCTTTTTCAGGAAAGCGACGTGGTCAGGAGCCTGGCATTTGTTATGCAGGGCGCCTTGAGGCAATTCCAACGTACGGCGGAAGGCATCGAGCGGAACATCTTTTTTGCGGAAGAAGGCTGGTGGGGCGGCGAAATGGACAGCTTTATCAACCAGGTTCCGTCGACCATGAGCATGCAGGCGCTCGAA
Source organism: Dyadobacter sp. UC 10 (assembly GCF_008369915.1). Lineage (NCBI taxonomy): Bacteria > Pseudomonadati > Bacteroidota > Cytophagia > Cytophagales > Spirosomataceae > Dyadobacter > Dyadobacter aurulentus. Next base: position 4,542,061 of record NZ_VSRN01000001.1, read on the forward strand.
GACTGCGAGCTGCTTACGCTCGACCGAGAGCGTTGGGAATATGCCACCCGGAACTTCCCTGATTATGCGTTGTATCAAATTAAAAATCGCGGCCGCACCGTGGCTTGGCTCAAAAACCTGCTGAGCAATATGAGTACCGACACCCCGGACGAGAAATACCGCCGCGTTTTGAAAGAAAATCCCCATTGGATCAACCGGTTTTCCCAGTACCATATCGCGAGCTACCTGGGCATTACCCCGGAAACATTGAGCCGCATCCGCAAGCGAAACATACATTTGTAAAATTTCTTGATTACAATCAATTTTTACTCCGGATTCCCTGTGTTGTTTTGTCATAACAATAAACTTGCGTTATGAAACCTTCCGAAATAATCAACCTGGGCAATGGGCTGGAAATACATTTTTGTCTGGACGCCGCAGATACCAATGGCCAGTTCACACTGTTTAAATGCGTGATCCATTCCAATGCCAAGGTTCCCGCTGCACATTATCATGAAAATTTTGATGAAACCCTGTACGGTCTGAAAGGGTCACTCACCCTGTCTGTCGATGACCAGGTAGTGCAGCTTGGCCCGGGCGATCACTATTTTATCAAGCGGGGGCGCGTCCACAGTTTTTATAATCAGACAGACGAAAGCGTCGAAATTCTCGCATATGCCAATCCGGGCGTATTTACGTCAAATTATTTCAAAGATATCCTGGACATCATCAGCGCAGGCGGCCCGCCGGATATGGCAAGGCTTAAAGAAGTAATGCTGCAATACGGGCTGGTGCCGGTAGCCAACTAATCTCAAGATCTTCCATTTTACTCAACGTTACCTGGCGCGGACCTGATCCACCGTGCCAGGATCCTTTCGTTATGTCGAATCATATCCAACCCCTTCGTCATGAATGCTAGAGTCTACCTTTTTGCCCTGTTGCTTTTTACCAGCGTACCCGGCTTTGGGCAATCCGATTTCATTACCGTATGGGACATGTCAAAACCTGGCCAGGACCCTGCGCAGATAACCTTCAAAGCGACGGCCGTTAACCTGGTATCCTACACCTGGCAGGAAATCTCACCGGGCAATGCATCCGGGTCAGGCACGTTCCGGGATGCATTGGTAACGATCGCTGGCCTGCCTGCAAATGCGCTCATTGAATTGCGCATACAACCTGCTGCCCTCCGGTCCTTTCGTTCGATGTTTGAAGAATGTCAGCGACTAATTGACATTAAACAGTGGGGCACGGTGCCGTGGAACGATATGTCAGCCTCGTTCGCCCTCTGCGAAAACCTGAATATTTCTGCAACGGACTTTCCCAACCTAACCTCGGTAAGAAGCCTGAGCCAGATGTTTTTCAAGTGTAAATCGCTAAACAGCCCTGCCAACATGGGTGACTGGGATGTGTCCAGGATAACGTCCATGGTAGGCATGTTTCAAAATGCAACTTCGTTCAATCAGCCGATCGGAACCTGGAATGTTTCAAACGTGCGAGATTTCGAGGGGCTTTTTTACGCCGCAAGCTCTTTCAATCAAGACATTTCAAGCTGGAACGTATCGAATGCTACCGATATGAGCCATCTGTTTACGCTGGCATCTTCTTTCAATCAGCCAATCGGGAACTGGCAGACTGCCAAGGTCACAGATATGTCTTATTTATTTAGCGACGCGACCTCATTCAACCAGCCCATTGGGAATTGGGACGTATCCCGCGTCACAAATATGTCGGACATGTTTCGTAATGCTGGTAATTTCAATCAGGATATTCATTTATGGAACGTGTCTAATGTCAGAGATATGAATAGCATGTTTTTAAGCGCAACTGCTTTTAACCAACCGCTTGCGGACTGGAATGTGCATAATGTTTTGACCATGTTTCAAATGTTTTTCGCTGCCGGGTCTTTCGACCAGTCTCTGGAACGGTGGGCAGGCATACTTCATCCGTCTGTAAACCTGGAAGGTATGCTCAGCCGCTGCGGGCTGAGTGTGGGAAATTACGATGCAACACTGGTAGCCTTTGGCGCGGAAGGGCCGGCAGGCAGGAAACTGGATGCAACTGGCCTGAATTATTGCGCTGCCTCACAGAGCAGGGCTCACCTCGTCAAAAGCGTTGCCCAAGGCGGCAAGGGGTGGACCATTTCGGGCGATATCAACATCTGCCCTATGCCGGTTTCGTTGGTATTTTTCGAGGGGAACAGGTCCCCAGATAATCAAAACAACCTTGAATGGGTTACAGCCGATGAAATCGGTTTCGACCGGTTTGAAATACAGCGCACAGCCGATGCCAAATCCTTTGAGACGATCGGTATTGTGAAAGGCGGCACCAGCTCGACGGCGGAGTTAAGCCACTACCGTTTTGTCGATCACGATTCCCGGGGCAAGCTTTATTACAGGCTGAAAATGGTTGACACAGACGGTAGTTTTGAGTTCTCGAAAATCCTTGCGATCCAAAATGACGAGCGTTCCGGCGCAGTCGGTGAATTCTATCCAAACCCTGCCAGGGAAGCAACTACGATCGATATCTATGCGCCCGGGAAATCAGAGTGGCTCATTTCCACAATGGATATCTCGGGACGATTATTGCAATCGCAAAAAGCCTTTCTCTCCCCCGGTATCAATAAAATCAAACTGACAATGCCGAAAGCAAGACTGAATTTTGTCCGCTTCGAGAGTGGTAAACTTGTTGAGGTCAGGAGATTGATTTCGTTAGATTAGTCGGTCCAACCGACCGCCCGTCAATTATACATGTGTGCTGAAATTGCGCGATCTGCATTAAGATCGTGTACTTTTAAACATGCCAGTTATCCTGGTATCCAGCGTTAACCTCTATTTATCCTATCATAATCCTTAAAAGCTAACTGGCCCCTGTCAAACACCTGAGCGCCACGCATACCTGTCTCACCGAAAAAAGCTACCAAAAAGTAAAAAATATATAATTTTGAGAAAAAGTTATAATTATGACAGGTTCGTTGCCCGAAGTAGACGCTGGTTTACTAAACGGTTTGAGGGAAGGAGATGAGGCCGCATTCGCTGCCATTTACCGGTTATGCGCACCTGCAATCTATCATCGGCTGCTGCGTTTGCTGAAAGATGTTGCCGTTACGGAGGAAATCCTGCAGGACGTATTTCTCAAACTCTGGTTACACCGTGCACGCATCGAGCCCGAGCGGGGCTTTCGTACATATTTATATAGGATGGCCGATAACAGGGCCATTGATGTTTTCCGAAAAATCAGCCGTGATAAAGATTTACAGGAGGAGTTGTGGGCCAGTAACAATGGTTTCGATGTGCAGGCAGACGAACAGTTTAGCACTGAGGAAGATTATCAGCTGGTTGCAGAAGCAATCAACAGGTTGCCTCCCAAGCGCAGACAGATCCTTATTTTCTGCAAACTGGAAGAAAAAAGTTATCAGGAAGTGGCCGATCTGATGGGCATTTCGGTTTCGACAGTGAGCAATCAGCTTGTCACGGCTATTAAAGAAATCAAATTGTACGTCAACCGATCGGCGCGTAGCCATTCTTCTGCAGTTATCCTTTTTATGTCCGTTTTCCAGGATGTTTAGTTTTTTGTATTCTTTTTTTAAAACTGACTTTATTCAATAGTGTGTTTTTGAAAACCGCTCGTATAGGCCCATAAAAGAAAACTTAATTTGATTTGGGCAATCGAGAAGAGATACAAAAGCTGCTGGACGCTTACCTCGTCAACCGGGCAAACCGGGAGGAGTTTGACAAACTGCTTTTCATACTCTCCACATTGGATGATGCGGAGTTCAGCGAGATTGTTCGCCAGGCGCTGGCCGATGACGCGCAGGCGCAGCATGCTGATTTTATTGATAATCGTGTCGAACAATTATATCCTGAGATTTTAACCAAAGTCCGTGAATCTACTCAGGAGTATGATGAACCGGCAAACGATGCCAAACCGGTTATTCGCTGGGTTTGGTGGAAAGTGGCTGTTGCCGCTGCCAGCTTCCTGTTGTTGCTCTGGGCAGGCATAGAATTCCGGCAAACAGATGTCGCTCGAAACGAGATTGCGGCTGGTATCACTATCGACGAAATCATGGCTGGAAGTAATCGCGCCACACTCACGCTGGCCGATGGGCGTAGGGTCAATTTGAGTGACAGTCAGCAGGGAATTTCGACCGGTAACAGTATTCGTTACCTGGACGGTACGGAGGTCATGGATTCAAGTGCAAACAGCAAAATGGATTTTTCTGATGTCCAGCTTCTCACGCTGGCCACACCGAATGGCGGGCAGTATCAGCTCTCTTTGCCCGATGGAAGCCGGGTTTGGCTGAATGCGGCGAGTTCCATCACTTACCCCAGCGCATTCACCGGCGGCAAGCGGGAGGTTACGCTTCGGGGAGAAGCATACTTCGAAGTCACCAAAGATGCTGCCAAACCATTTATCGTCGATACGGAAATGCAGCGTGTAAAGGTCCTGGGCACGTCGTTTAATATTAATGCCTATTCAAATGAAAATCTCAGCAAAACGACATTGCTGACCGGTTCGGTGCGGGTCAATGCCAGGTCGGACAATGATGATTTAAGAAATGAAAAAGTATTAAAGCCAGGTCAGCAAAGCATTATCGGCGACAATGGTCGTACAGTAGCTGTACTAGAAGTTGATCCAACGACTGCTGTTGCCTGGAAAAATGGCCTTTTTGACTTTCATGGATTGAATATAGAGGAAGCAATGAAACAGATCGAAAGGTGGTATGACGTCAGGGTGACCTATAAAGGTCCGAAACCTGCGGGTTATCTGGGAGGCAAAATGAGCAGGGGCGTCCGGCTATCGACGTTCCTGGAATTCCTGGAAAAGGATTTCAGGATTCAATCCGAAATCATGCCCGACCGCACACTTGTATTATACATACCGACTGACAAGCAAAACAGTGATTTATAAACTAAACGGCAGCCTCATGATGAACAAAACGTCTACTTAAACTCTAACCAGAGACGGTAAAAAAAGAGCAGGGAAGTGTCGAAACCACCTACCCTGCCATATACCGCTGGTCTCCATCGCGAACATCTCATTATTCACAAAATGTAAACCTTAGTTTTTCAAAGTTATGAATAAAAAACGAAGGCTGGATAGTTATGGCCTGTCAGGCCGGCTGTGCACCTATAGAACTATATCCTGGCGAACCTTTATGATGATGAAGGTATTTTGTATTCTGTTGCTCGCATGCCTGAAGTTGCACGCGCACAGCTATTCACAAAGCATCACGTTAAACACGAAAGGTGCTTCGATCATAGATGTTTTTCGCTCCATCGAGCAGCAAAGCGGATATGTAGTGCTTTACAATTATAAGGAACTTCTGAAAGGCGCGCCGGTCACGGTAACCGCGAAGGATATGCCTCTGGAACAATTTCTTTCCAGGCTTTTTTCGAACCAGCCCTTCACATACAAAATCGAGGACAAAACGATCTTGATAAGTCCCAGAGTGGAATCGCTTCGCAGACAACAGGCGAACCCGCCGGCAGAAGTACAGCCGGTCGCACCCAAAGAGCGGAGTATTTCCGGCACCGTAACCGATGCGGAAGGTGGCGCTTTGCCCGGGGTAACCGTGCTTGTCAAGGGAACATCGGTAGGCGCCGCCACAGATGCGAATGGGAAATACAACCTGGCCGTACCGGACGGAGCAGCTGTGCTTGCATTTACAATGGTCGGATATTCGCCTCAGGAAAAGGAAATTGGCGCAGCGAGCATCATTGACGTGACGATGGCCGCATCTACCAGCGAGCTGAGCGAAGTGGTTGTGATCGGGTACGGATCCCGTTCTGCGAAAGACGTTACCACTGCCATATCGCGCATTAGTGCGGAAACCATTGACAAATCGGTCTCTATGACACCCGAAATGGCCATGCAAGGTACCATGAGCGGAGTTCAGGTATCAGGCAATTCCGGTAATCCGATGATGCGGCCGACGATTCGTATTCGCGGGACGAACACCTGGGGCGTTTCTGATCCGCTTTTCGTGATTGACGGAATTCCGGTAACCGAAATGGGCGCAGGGATCGAAAACGAAAATGCCAGGATCAGAGATGTGCGCGGCCCGATCAACATTATGTCGATGATCGACCCCAATGACATTGAGTCAATTTCAGTTTTGAAAGATGCCTCCGCTGCGGCAATATATGGAGTGCGTGCAGCCAACGGCGTTGTGCTGATCACCACCAAAACTGGCCGAAAGGGCGCGATGGCGGTGGATTTCAGTGCCCGGTTGGGTGTGCAGAATCTTACGCAGAAACTCGACTGGCTAAATACGCCGGAGTACACTTCGTTTGTCCAGGGAGTCTTCGCATCTGATCCCGACCGGCTGCCTACGGAAGACAACGTGGGGCGGTTTGATCCTGGCAGCGCCAGGTACCTGGGTAATTCTCCAACGTACAACTGGCAGGATGCTGTGCGGAACAAAAATGCAGCATTGCAGGACTATTCGGTGCGGGTTTCAGGAGGTAGTGAAAATACCGACTATAACGTGTCGGTTGGCTACACGAACACACAAGGCACTATCCTGGTCAACCAGCTGAAACGCTATTCGGGTTCATTTAAATTAAATTCGAAGATCAAGGATTGGCTAAAGACTGGTGTCAACTACCGCCTTGTCAATGCGTCGGGACGCGACGGTGTTAACAGCTATTTCGATGTGATCCGGAGCGCTCCGTGGCAGCCCGTTTATGCGGCGCCTGGCCTGCCGAGCTATAATGGATATGCGAATGTGGTGGGCGGGATCCAGGAGGATGGTACCTATTCAAACCAGAAATTGTACGGGCAGGGTACGCGTATCAACGAAGCCGGCCGCATGAATTCAAATGATGTTTCTTATGATTCCTGGCGCAATATCGGTAACCTGTACGTGGAACTGACCCCGTTGAAACATCTGACCGTAAAAGGGACTGTGAGCCTGGACCGGTACGTCACTACGCGCTACCAGTTTTCGGACTATGACGCTAATGTGTTCGACTACACCGCCGGAGATCCGCGTGCCAGGGGCGGCGGTAAGTCTGTCGGTTCCTATGAGGAGCGTGATGTGGTCAATAATAACATGATGAAGGAGCTGATGGTCAACTACTCCAACTCCTTCGGCAACCACAACCTGGACCTGCTGTTCAACTTCTCGGACCAGAAATACGATGCAATGTACAAGCTTGCCAGCACTGAGTACATGACAACGAAAAAGGACTACCTGCGGGTGCTGGGTGGAGAACGCGCTTATACTTCTGTTGGAAGCGAGCAGATGCGTTGGGCGCTGCAGGGTTACCTGTTCCGGGCAAGCTACAATTACGCATCAAAGTATTATCTGGATGCGACGGTACGTCGCGACGGGAGTGCCCGTTTTGCGCCTGAGAACCGCTGGGGAACATTCCCTTCTGTCTCCGCCGCGTGGCGACTAAAAAGCGAATCTTTCCTTGAATCTGTGTCCTGGCTCACCGACCTGAAACTGCGGGCTGGCTGGGGCCAGCTGGGCAACCAGGAGGTGCGTGATATGGCTTATTTGTCTGCAATTTCCAGAAATCCCCATTACGCTATGGGAAACAGCAACCAGCCAGACCGTCCTTCGTCCGGTGTGTTCTACGAGGGGGCAACGATCTTCGGCATCCCTAACCGTGACCTCACCTGGGAAAGAACAGAAACATTCAATATTGGTTTTGACGCCCAGCTTTTGAAAGGACTTGGCTTCTCCGCAGAATACTACTATAAAAAAACCCACGGCATATTGCAGGCCATCGACCTTCCTTCAAGTGTCGGTGTAATTGAAACGCCGGTAGCCAATGTGGCCAAAGTGCAAAACCAGGGTTTTGAATTTAACCTGAACTGGCAGCAGCAGCTAGGCGATTTCCGCTATGGCGTAGGTGCTAACCTCACTACGACCGCCAACCGGGTATTGGAAACTTACAAGGGAATCCCGACCTCCGGAGGAACCGTCGAGCAGGGCTACTCTATGTTTTACCACCGCGCATATAAGGTAGGAGGGGTATTTCAGAGCGATGAGGAAGCGCAGCAGTGGCTCTCCCGCTATGAGGATGTCAATTACCAGCGGTCTCGCGTGGGTGCAGGCGACTTTTATTTTCAGGACCGCCGGGGTGCGCCCAAGAACGAAAATGAATTTTATTCGGAGGGTGCAGACGGGCGGATCGATTCTTATGACATGGTATACGTAGGTAAATCGATTCCCGGATTTTTCTACGGGATCAATGCGAATGCCGGTTATAAGAGTTTCGACTTCAATGTACAGTTCACAGGGGTAGGCGACGTAGTCAAATACAACAATATTAAAGCCGGGACATTCATGCCTACCGAAGGAGATAACGTGACGCGGGAAGTTTATAAGGCCTGGACATCGGAAAACCGCTCCGCCACATACCCGCGCCTGGTGTTTGGAGATCCGGTACAGAACCTTCGCCGCTCCGATTTTTTCTTTGAAAGCGCGGCCTATCTGCGGCTTCAAAATGTGCAGCTGGGTTACACGATCCCTCAGCTGAGTTCCAATGCGGGAAAGAAATACTTCCAGACAGCCCGGATCTATGCAGGAGCATCCAATGCATTTACCCTGACGCGCTACACGGGACTTGATCCGGAAAACGACAACTACCCGGTGCCACGTACATTTTTTGTCGGATTAACGGCAAAGTTTTAACCCTACCAGATTCACATCATGATGACACAATATAAATGCTATAACCCGGCCCCGATCTTAGCGACGCTGCTGCTTCTGCTGTTGAACTCGTGCGCTAATCGGCTGGATATCAATCCTACGGCTGAATTGGAAAGCGAATATTTCGAATCTGAACTCCGTGTGCAGGAAGGCGTTGGCGCCTGCTATGCCGGATTTTATAATCTATACGGTCCGCTGCTCAACGATGGCGGCGGCTCGCACCAGATCCTGTTGTTGCCCGGCGACGACATTACGCACCAGGACGCGGGTCGCGGAGCGATGGAAGCATTCGCGGGGCTCAATAGCGCAAACGGAGAAGTGAACATGCTCTGGACCAGGCTATACCAGATCATTTACAGGTGCAATTTTATGCTGGAAAAACTTGAGGAGGAGCCCGTGAAGGCCATTTACCGCACCGTTGGGCTGAACGATATCAACAAAGGCGAAGTACTTTTTCTTCGCGCATGGGCTTTCCATCGTTTGTGGGATTTTTTCAGAAAAGCACCTCTTCAGGACACGCGAATCCGCACGATCGCCGACGCGATATTGCCGCCTACGCAGGACTTTCAAATGCTGGATAAAGCCATAGAAGATCTGGAACTGGCCGCAACGCTGCTGCCTGCCTCTTCCTACTGGAAAGCAGAAACTGAACGCGGAAGGGTATTTGATGAAAGTGCTTACGGGCTTCTGGTGAAATGCTATACGCTGCGTGCGAGGTATAAAAAGGCTGATGCCGGGGACTACCAGAAAGCCATTGTCGCTTTCGAAAAAATCAAAACCCGCCAGCTGGTGCATTTTGCGGAAAACTTTGATTACAAGCACGAAAACAATGCCGAGTCACTCTTCGAACTGCAGGCCAGCCACGCTACGGACCAGGATAATGCCTGGCTTGACAATAATTTCGGAGGCGGGGCAGGGCAAATGGGCGCTATGTACCATTACAGTACCAGTCACTGGGGTAATTATGTTTCAGGTATTTACGGTCCGACAAAAAAACTGATTGCTGCCTATGACGGGGGTGACCCCAGGAAGGAGTACACATTCGCCAAATTTACAACGAATGTATCCGGCAATACGGAGGTGAAGGCACCCGCCTGGGACAAGTTTGATGGCTACCAGCTGATGAAATATGTGTATCCCGGGCGATGCTGGTTCGAAAAGGTCTGGGGCATATCGTCTACCAACAATACCCGCCTGATCCGCTATGCTGATATCAAGTTGTTGGCTGCTGAAGCGTATCTGCAAACCGGAAACGCTGCTGCGGCTCTTGTGCAGGTAAACGATGTCCGCGCCCGTGCGAGGCGCTCCACAGAAGATGGCAAGATGTCAGCCAGTCCCGCCAACCGCACAGCGATTACAATGCAGGCCATTATGAATGAGCGCTTTGTCGAACTTGCGGCCGAAGAGGGAATCCGGTGGACTGATCTCAGGAGCTGGCACGCAGCCGGTTTTATCGATCTGTCCAGCTGGACGGCCCGCGATTTTGGCTATAATTACGACACTGCCAATTTTGAATTTCAGGTGCCGCGGCATCTATTATTCCCGATTCCGCAGCGGGAAATGAACACGAATCCGCTTATGGTAGCAGCCGGTAACAATCCCGGATATGAATGATATGATGGATGGCGCTCTTCGTAGCGCCATCCATCACATCATTCACTTTTACAGCAGGACTGAAATTTATTCCTATGACTATCTTACGTCTCCTCTTTGCCTTTTTCCTATTTGTTACTTTTAATCCTTCGGCAGCAGAAACGGTGGGGCCGGTTCGTGAAATATTCGTTTCGCCTTCGGGAAAAGATTCAAATCCCGGAACCCGGAACAAGCCGCTGCGTTCGATCCAGAGGGGCGTAGATATGCTGGAACCTGGCAACACCTTGACCTTGCTCGACGGCTTGTATAACCTGGGTGCGCCGGTTACCATATCTGTTAAAGGCAGCGCCGACAGCTGGATAACGGTCCGTGGCGAAAAGGGCGCCAAAGTCATTTTGGACGGCTTAAAAATTAATATTCCAGACAGCGGCATTTATCCGCGCAACAATGGTCTTGTGCAGATCGAGCATGCTGCCTATATCCGGCTGGTAAACATACATGTGCGCAATTCGCATCGTTCGGGAATTAATATCCAGGAGAGCCGGTGCATCGATGTGATCAACTGTACATCCGAAAACAGCCTCTCGCCCGGGATCGCCTCCTGGCAGCGTTGCGAATACATCCGCATCCTGGGCAACACCGTCATCAATGCCAACGATATGAAAATGAGCTGGACGCCTTATAAAGGACACGAAGCGCCGCATGAGGCAATCAGCGTCGCCGGCTCCCACCACTTTGAAGTGGCGTGGAACCATGTCTACGACTGCGAGAAAGAAGGTATAGATGTGAAGGAGACCGCAGCTTTTGGTACAGTTCATCATAACTATGTGCATGATCTCAAGCGACAGGGATTATATATAGACGCCTGGTTCGGCCAGCTCGAGCACATTGAAATGTATAGCAATGTGGTGCACGGCTGTGAATCCGGCATCGCCGTTTCGTCGGAGGACGGGCCGAATACCAGGAACCTCAAAATCCATCATAACCTGATCTATAATAACCGCGCTACCGGGATTTTCTTTTCCAGATGGGGCGAGGATAATCTGCGGGAAGATATGGACGTATATAGTAATACGTTTTACCGGAATGGCTGGGGAAAGAACTTCTCTGGCGATCCCCAGTACTGGTTGAGCGGGGGCTGCTATCTGTATTCTACCAAGCTTAAAAACCTGCGCATTCAGAATAATATCTTCTCCCGCAACTTTCCTTTCGAAATAGGGCATACGGGCAGGATGGTCGACAGATGGGCGAGTCAGCAGCAAATCGATATCAGCCGAAACCTGATCCAGGATACTAACCAAACAGATTTTCCGATTTACCTGCAGACCTGGCTTAAAGACAGTGTTTACGCTACGACGGGCACACATGCAATACTGGCGGATCCACTTTTCCAAAATCCGGAAGAAGGTGATTTCAGGTTGAAAGAAAATTCGCCTGCAAAGGACGGGGCCGGGAATTATTTAGGAGCATTTCCGAAAGGAGCGACCAGGGAGAATTTTTGGTGGAAAGAGAATTTTCCGCCTGAGATTCATATTGACAATTACCAGCCGAATTATCCGTCGGGAACGGAAAAATAATCGGAAAACAACCTGGGCCGGAATGCAGCTATTTTTGAATGATGATCATAATCTGTTATGCGAATCATATTATCAGCGCTATTGTTCAGTTTGCTGCAACTGACAAAAAGGTACATCATTTTGATTTCGGGATCATTGATGCCAATGCCAGCGACTGGCACCAGGACCTGAAAGAGCATCAGCAAATGGCAGATGCTTTGTTTCCTTTTATCAGGAAGTTGAAAAATTGCAGATAGGCATGCCACATGCAGCCTTTTGGAAAGTTCAAATCGTCTCGCGGCGCTTCTTTCTAAATGCGCCCGACAGAAAATTTTAGGCGAGCTAATCGGCTCCTTCCGGGATGTTGCTTGGATCCTGGCAGGGTGAGATTTGTTTGCAAGAAAAACCAAGGAGAACCGAGCCGGGAAGGATAATTTTTACCGAATAATAAATTTATTTGCGCCTGATTGTCTACGATATCAGCTATTAGTAGATTTGAGTTACGACCTCCTCATCCTAATGCTGAAAAAACTAATTCCCGCTTCGCTACTCCTTGTAGTGGCTGTTTTATTTATGTACTTTTTCTTTCGCTCCGACTCAATACAAGTCGGAATGCCAAAGTCAGAAGTTGTCGATATTATAGATCCAGAAAAAACATTGGGTGATCTGGAATTTGTAAGCGATACAATCGTCACAATGCTTCCCAACAGCTGGAATGCTATCGGCCCGAATCAAAAGTACATCATCATTTTTAAGGCCGATACAGTCAATTCGTTTAGACCACTTAATCGATAGTTGTCAGCTGTCGCTTTCTGAAAATCTTAAATTCGTCCCGTCTACTTTGCCTGCACTCCGAATGGCTGAAGCTTTTGACAGGACAGTGGCAATGCTGTGCCAATCGGGTGATCATGACTGGTGATGAAGTGATTCGAATGGTTTTGACGTTCGCACTGTGATGGACAGCACATTTGGTACTAAAGTATGATCGAAATTTTGTTTGCCAACACTATTTTTGGCCGAATCAAAGCGCTCGGTCATGCAATTTGACACCCTGGTTTTAAAGACATTCAGATAACAACTCAAAGACAAACCGACATGGAAAAGCAAATCGCAACATTTCTGACATTCCAGGAAAACAATGCTGAGGAAGCAATGAATTTTTACATCAGTTTATTTGATAATTCGAAAATTGTCGATCTGCACCGTCACGGGAGCGGTGGGCCGGCTAAGGAGGGTACTATCATGGTAGCCAAATTTGAGTTGAACGGAGCGCAATTCATTTGCAGCGACAGTTACGTTAAACATGAGTGGACTTTTTCTCCGGCTATTTCCTTATATGTCGAGTGTAATACAAAAGATGAAATTGAGAAGCTATTCAATAACCTGTCTGAAAATGGGAATGTTTATATGCCTCTGGATAATTACGGATTCAGTCAGAAATTTGGATGGGTAGGGGATAAATTCGGCGTTACATGGCAATTAAATCTGAAAGCCTAGCCCGTAAACGATTCATTGACGGACTACTTCTCCGAAATAGTCAGTTTGCACTGCCGTAATCATCTCACGAATGTGTTAGAGGGTTTTTATTTTGTAAAGTTTGTTTTACATTTGGACTAATAAACTTTACAGACTATGAACGATACATTTAGCGTGTTCTCCTATTCCTACAAGATGAAGTTTGTAGGTATCTTGTTGATCTGCTGGGGAGTATACTCATTTTATTTGAAATACCGCCAATTTGACCTGGTTGATCTCAACTTGCTTACCAGTCTTTCCTGCTGGGGGCTTATGTTCATTTTCTTCTCAAAGGAGAAAATCGATGATGAGCGCATTCATCAGTTGAAGTTTCAGGCGCTGACCTGGGCTGTGCCGGTAGGATTGTTCGTAACGCATTTGATTAACTACTTTTTTTTGAGCAAGCCTGAGCCTGATGCAGGGCAGCTCTATGAGTCTATTCCCGCGTATCACGCTATCGTCTTGATATTGCTCTTTTCTCTTGGCCTGTTTCATTACCTGAAGTATAAAAATTGACGGTTAATGAAAAACCTGATTAAATTGGAACGTGCCCGCAATAACATAACCCAGGCGGATTTGGCGGATAAAGTAAAAGTGTCCAGGCAAACCATCAACTCAATTGAAACAGGCAGATTTATTCCATCTGCTTTGCTTGCCTTTAAAATCGCGCATGTATTGCAACGACCTGTCGACGAAGTATTTCAGCTGGAAGAATCCGATTGGACGGTATAAGCGACAGCGTTTTGGTCGTTAAATGATATCTTTCTTGTCAACAACAAGTATGTTTATCTGAAATCAGAAAGATATTTACAACCTGATGCCGCTGGTTAAACAATTAATCAATTTTATGTAGAATCGCTGATGCTGATCCCCGCTGGCGATTTTCAATGCTGGTCGAAGGTTGTCATTGACCTGATTTAGCGGGGTCCGGCGGGAATAGCTGGAATTCGGTTATTTCGAAATATCCGACACGTTCCAGAATCGCCAGGCGGAATTTCTGCGCTTTAATGGGTGCTATGGTCTTTTCCCAGGCGCCCATTTTTTCGCCGGTTGCAAGGGATACCCACTTTTTGCCGTCGTGGTAAAGCACTTCGAATTTCCTGACTTCGGAATTCTGGTAACTTTTCTCACCCAGCTTCACTTTCCCTACCAGTTGCGGTTTGCCAAGGTCTATTTCCAGCCAGCCCGATGGTTCGTACATGTCCATTACTTCCTTGGACAGGAAATGCAGGTTCGTGCCATAAAATCTGGAAAAATCGACATCCTTTCTCCGTCCGATCTTCCAGGATGTTTTTGGATTATCGTCAACCGCAGCAGCCGGGTCGTGGTAAAACTGCCCGACTGAGCTCGATGCCGTAGCTTTTTTCGCATAAGCAATTGACCCTGTGGTCGAGAACGGAACGATCGGGGCAATGCTGACCGCGTTCTTGTCAATTGTCAGGATGGCAATGGTCGCAACCGAATCGATTTGGTTGGCAGGGAATGCGAGACTGACTGACTGATCTGTTTGTGTAAAAGGTACTTTGGTGCCGTCTATCAGCGTGGCGCTAGTGATTTTGGCCGGCATTGCGGGTAGTACCAGTTCTTTTTTGGCTGCATTCAGCATATGCACATATACTTTATTGTCCCTGAACGAGCTGACATAATCCGTGGCAGGGGTGTAAACGCCGCCTTTCGTGTTATAAATCGCCGCTTCGTTTTTTGCGATCCAGGCACCCATTTCGCGGGCGCGGTCGGCGAATTCGGTTGGGAAAACACCGGTACTGTCAGGGCCGATGTTGAAGAGCAGGTTACCGTTTCCGCCCACGCAGCGCAAGAGCGTGTGAAGGGATTCTTTCAGGCTGCGCGGATGGTCGTTGAAACGCCAGGCCCATTGATGGCCCATATTTGTGCAGGTTTCCCAGGGAACTTTGCCATAGCCAGCCACAAAGCCCTCGGGCGTAGCATAGTCGGCATACTTGCCGATATAGGCGTGCGATTCGTCGGGCGTGAATGGTTCCAGACGGTTGTTGATGATGATTCCAGGCTGCAGTTTCCGGGCAAGGTCGTACACTCTTTTTGGTTCGATAGGGCTCGGTCCGCCTTCAAAGTCAATCCATAACAGACCGATTTTTCCATAGTTGGTCAATAGCTCACGTACCTGTTCCTCCACTCGATCGGCAAAAACAGCATTAGTGGCCGGGTTACGGCAGTCAGGATCCTTCCAGTCTGCGACGGAAAAATACCAGCAGATCGGCATATTGGCTTCGTGCGCCGCCTGCGCGAGTTCTTTACACACATCACGGCCAAAAGGCGTGTTCATGATGTTGTAATCGGTGGTTTTGGTATCGAACAGACAAAAGCCGTCGTGGTGTTTGGCGGTTAGCACGATGTACTTCATACCCGAAGCCTTGGCGAGTGCTACCCATTCCTTCGCATTGAAACGCGTAGGGTTGAACCGCCTGTAAAGCGAGTCATATTTAGCTTTACCATAGCCTTCCCTCGACCAGCTGATTTCCTTACCGATCAATGAAACCGGGCCCCAGTGAATAAAAAGGCCCATTTTTGAATCCTGCCACCATTTCAGGCGTTGCGCCGTGGTGATGGTACTTTGAGAAAAAGCTTCGAAGCCAAAACAGGACAGCAGTAATAACAGGATCGTTTTTTTCATAAGGATGAATGGGAATAGGTAAATATAGATGCTGCGTCAGGCGACCAGCGGCTGTTTTACAACATGCCCGGCCTTTGCGTAATAAACCAGATATACATAGCATAACACCGGTACGATGAATGCCTGTTTAATACTGAATGAATCAGAAAGCAGCCCCATCACCGGTGGTACTATCGCGCCGCCGACAATGCTCATAATGATCAGGGAGGATCCGGTTTTAGTGTAAATGCCCAGCTCTTTGATGCTGAGCGTGAACAATATCGGATACATGACCGAGGTGAACAGCCCGACAAACGACATCGCATATAATGACACATATCCGACCGTCGTCATGGAAATGGCGATCAATATGATCGCTGCCGCGGCACAGAATGCCAGCATTCGCGATGGGTTAACGCGCCGGAGCCAATATGCGCCTGCAAGGCGACCGACCAGTACCAGCGCCATATATAATGTGATAAAAAGCGCCGCGCTCTGTTCCGTCAATCCGGGGATACCCGATGATTTGGCATATCTGATCAGGAAACTCACAATGCCAACTTCCGCACCCAGGTAACAAAATACACCCAATGCACCCAGGACCGTGTGCCTGAACCGGAGAACCGATCGTATGCTCGTGCCACCGCCTGTTCCCTCTTCGATTTTGGGCAAACGGATGAATATCAGCAGTAATCCGATGACGATAAACAACCCTGCCAGGCTCAGATAAGGCATTTTTACAAGCTGCGCTTCTGAATTGAGGTAGCTGGCGAGCTGATCGGGCGAAAATTGCGCAACGGTTGTAGTTGGCACTTCCGTGGCATGCAACAGAAAGCGGCTCCCTACAAACGGCCCGATCGTGGCACCAATGGACCCCACCGCCGAAGCGAGGCTCAACCTGCTCGATGCGCGTTCCGGAGCGCCGAGGATAGAAATGTAGGGAGTGGCAGTTACTTCCAGGAAAGTGAAGCCTGCCGCCATGATAAATAATGCACCCAAAAAGAGCGGATAGTAGCGGGTATCAGCAGCAGGAAAAAAGAGAAAAGCGCCGATGGATGCCGTGAGCAGGCCCGTCACCATGCCAGCCTTGTAACCATATTTGCCAATAAACTGCCCCACCGGCAATGCAAGCAGAAAATACCCTCCAAAGAAAGCCGACTGGATCAGCGACGATTGGAAATCGGTAAGCTGGCAGGCACGTTTCAGGTGCGGAATGAGGATATCGTTGATATTCCGGCTCAGGTTCCAGATAAACATCAGGCTCATTACCACCAAAAGCGGGACTATCACGCCCTTCATATTATTCATTTCAAATGATCATTAAGTAAAAAAACAGGTTTCATTGTGGCCCAATGCTCACCTGGAAGGGCTTCTGCAAGCTTCACCTGGAAACCGGCCATATATGCCGCCCATTCGGCCTGGCGGGGTAGCGTCCCCATTTTTTCAAACGCAGTTTTCAAATCTGTCCCTTCCTCGCAGTCCACGATCATAAAGAGCCGCGTACCTATCCGGTATATCTGCATATCCACCACCCCGGCTTCCCGGATGCCTGCCGGGATTTCGCGCCAGATGTGTTCCGGCTGGTGATAATGCTCGTAAGTCGCGATCAGTTCCGGGTCGTCTTGCAGGTCGAGCGCCATGCAGGTTCTTTGTATTGCCATGTATTTATCGTTTATAACCGAGCTCCGCGCCGCCGCTCACCGGCATCATGCATCCCGTCACGAACCGCGCCGCATCCGAAATCAGGAACACGGCCACATCCGCGATCACATCGCCTTCCGGGCAGTAACCGAGTGCGTGAATGCCGTCCAGATAACTTTCGATTTGACCAGGATCGGGTTGCTCGCCGGCCCATTTCCGGAGCATCGGAGTCCACACGCCCGCAGGGCACACCGCATTCACGCGTATCCCGAAAGGCGCATAATCCAGCGCCATTGCCTTGGTAAGGGCATTCATACCTCCTTTGGTCGCTACATAAGCCGCATGGTTTTCCTGTCCAATTTCCCCAACCATGCTGCCGGTGTTCAGAATGCAGCCGTTGGTTTCCTTTAAATGGCTCAGACCATATTTGGTGGTATGGTAAACGCTTTTCAGGTTCACCGAAAACAGCGCGTCCCATTCATCCTCCGAAGTTTCATGCAGTGGTTTTGACGGACTCGCGATCCCGGCATTGTTATGGATTACGTCCAACCGCCCAAAAGCCTCCACCGCTTGTGCAATGGCCGCCTTCACATCGGCCGCTCTACTCACATCGCCGCTGAAAGTGATGAGCGGGTTAGCCTCAAAGGCTGTTTGAAATTCTTCCAATGCGGGCTGGTCCCGGTCCATTACGCAAACGCGCGCACCCTCCCGCAAGTAGGCGCCCGCGCATGCGCGTCCGATGCCTGCGGCGCCTCCCGTGAGAAAAACCGCCTTGCCTTCCAGTGCCTGTCCAGTTTGTAAAACCGCCATTTTTTGATTGTTTTAAATTTCCTATTCTTTCAGATCACTGCTGCTGCCCGGTACTTGCGGTATCTGGTAGTATCCGCCTGAGATCTGGGCAGGATTTACAAAATATTGACGTAAGTGCGGAATATGTTCGAGAAACAAATGCTCGTGCCCGATACCGATGTGGTTGAAGATGACAAGATGCTGATGGATCTGCCCCATATCGCCTACATGCGGCACTACCGGAACACCCATTTTGCGGGAAAGCAGGCTGATCGTCAGGAATTCTGAAATGCCGCCGACACGCACCGCATCGACCTGGCAGAAATCCATCGCCCCGGTCTGAAGGAAATTTTTAAATATGACTTTGTTAGGGATGTGTTCACCTGTTGCTACTTTAAAAGGAGCAATGGCTTTTGCGATGGCCTGGTGCGCAATTACATCGTCGGGGTGCGTGGGCTCCTCGATCCAGAACGGGTTGATCTCGCCCAGGCGGCCGCAAATATCCAATGCCTGCGGGAGGTTCCATTTCTGGTTTGCATCCACCATGATCGTCGCTTCCTGGCCCGCAGTGTTGCGGATCAGGCCCGCACGCCTCAGGTCCCGCGCCGGGTCGTCGGACCCAACTTTTAGTTTCAATGCATTAAAGCCGTTGTCCATCGCCTTTTTTGTATTCTCGACGATCTTTTCGTCGGAATAATTAAACCAGCCAACCGAGGTATCATAGCCCTTGTAACCGGTTTTGAGTACGCAACCGCGGGATTCGCGGGAAGAGAAATGCTCTTCCAGTAGCCCGATCGCCTGTTTTTTGGTGAGCACCTCTTCCAGGTAACTCAGATCAAGCGTGTCCACGAGTTGTTCAGGGGTGAGATCCAGCAACAATTGCCAGAGCGGGACACCACGCGACTTTGCCCATAAATCATAGCACGCATTCACAATCGCGGCCAAAGCCAGGTGGATAACCCCTTTGTGTGGCCCTAGCCAGCGCAGGGAGGGGGAATCGGCCATGCGCCTGTATTCCTGACCGAAAACCGACATCAGTTCCTCAATTTCGCGGCCTTTCAACGGACCTGAAAGATATTCAATGGCTTTGCACACCAGGTCGGTGCCGGCGCCGAGCGTAAAAGCAAGTCCGGTACCCGTTAGCCGCGAGTCTGTTTTAAGGCAGCATACGGCATAAGCGTATTGCGGTGTGGTGTGCGTGGCGTCCGATCCGACGCCTTCCGGAAGGTCATATCGTTGGTCCCGGATTTCAATAGATGTAATGCGCATGGGTAGAGGATGTCAATATGCTACAAGTAGTTTCTTTTGATTAACGTTTGTTGGTGCTAAACTGGAATGACCTATAAAAATTTGATATTCAATGAATTGGATCAATATCTATCTCGTTGATATCCAATGTTTGCTGTATTTGAACCGCTGAGTGTCACATCTGTTATAGAAATTATACAAATGAATACGTAGTAAGTGCATTAAGTTGATTTCAGATTGATCTTTTATGGTACTATGTTTGCTTTTTTTGAAAATCCCGCTTTCGGAGACAAATCAGGATCATCTATTGCAAAAAGGAGGGTTATTGAGGTGGATTCATGATGGGGATTTTTTTCTAATCAGTTTTATGATTTAAATGTGATACCTTATAAAAATTTCCATTGCCCGATCTTTCCCTAAAATCTAAGAATCACGATGAGGTATCTGCTAAAAAACTTCTCATGGGTAAATCTCTTGCTGTTCAGGGCATCTCCGGCTATCCTGATTTTTGCATCTTTACCGGAAACAGGTCGGGCACAAAGCCT
This sequence comes from Dyadobacter sp. UC 10, assembly GCF_008369915.1. Classification (NCBI taxonomy): domain Bacteria; kingdom Pseudomonadati; phylum Bacteroidota; class Cytophagia; order Cytophagales; family Spirosomataceae; genus Dyadobacter; species Dyadobacter aurulentus. Next base: position 4,562,221 of record NZ_VSRN01000001.1, read on the forward strand.
GCGCGTAAGCGATAACCAACGCTATCTTGTTGTATCAGAAGCCAGCACAGGGCAAAACCAGCCGTTCTTTTGGCTGGGTGATACAGCCTGGGAATTATTTCACCGTTTAGACCTCACAGAAGCGGAACGCTATTTGAAAAAGCGGGCTGAGCAAGGTTTTACTGTTATTCAGGCGGTGTTGCTCTCCGAATTGGATGGGCTCAATACCCCGACACCGGAAGGATTTAAACCACTTAAAAACAAAGATCCCGCCAAACCCGACCCCGATTATTTTAAAAAAGTAGACGCCATTATTGACCTGGCCGGTAAATATGGTTTGTATATAGGTTTGTTACCAACCTGGGGTGACAAAGTCAATGGAGACAAAGGGGCGGCCATCTTTAACCCGGACAACGCCAGAACTTACGGTCAATTCTTAGGAAACCGTTATAAAAATAAAAATAATATTATCTGGATTTTAGGCGGAGATCGCACCGTAGAAAAGCAGGAGTTTCTGGCCATCTGGCGCGCGATGGCTGTCGGCGTAACGGAGGGTATTGGTGGGGCGGACAAAGGTGTGATTACATTTCATCCCAGAGGCGGGCGTTCGTCTTCTACAGAATTTCATCAGGATGCCTGGCTTGACTTTAATATGCTGCAAACCGGCCATTGCCGCGAAACCATGGAGCATCATAAAGTATTCGAAGATTATCAACTTACACCAGTTAAGCCGGTGATCAACGGTGAGCCTATTTACGAAGAGCACCCGGTCTGCTTTAATTTAAAAGACATGGGTTACAGCACGCCCTATGATATACGTAAGGCTGCTTATTTATCGGTATTTGGTGGGGCGTTTGGCCATACCTATGGGGTTCATGCGGTTTGGCAGTTTTTCGATACAAACCGCAAACCCGTTAATTTTGCACCGAAGCCGTGGCACGAATCGCTGGATTTGGCGGGAGCCAATCAACTGAAACACCTAAAAACGCTGATGCTGTCGCGTCCGTACCTGGACCGCTTTCCGAATCAAAATCTTTTGTCAGAAGCTGATTGCAACACCACTTTAATCCAGGCCACGCAAGGCAAAGATTATGTATTTGTTTACAGCGCGCAGGGCAAGCCTTTTACATTAAGCATGGGCAAGATTAGCGGTGAAAAAGTGGTCGCCAACTGGTTTAATCCCCGCACCGGCGAGTGCAAAGATGCCGGTTCTTTCAATAATACCGGTCAGCAGCTGTTTACTCCTCCAGCAGTGGGCCGGGAAGGTTTGGATTGGGTATTGATTGTAGATGACGCTGCTAAAAATTACCCCCTGCCTGTGGCGGCTAAAATGAAGTGACCAGAAGCGTATTACATCATGTTCATTTTATCATTTCATATACATCAAACTCATGCTCGGGCGCGTTAGCCGGCACAGTCGCTTTCAGCCTTCCGAATTTGAGATCCAGGTGAATGATAATCTCATCATTGGAGGTGACCGGCATGCAGCTTTTGATGTAGGCTATCATATTTCTCTGGTACAATTTAATAATTTTCTTACTCCATGATTTTTCACGAAAAGTGCAAAGGAATAGGCTGTATCTCGGATCATTGATCAGGGTAGTGATCTTTTCAAGGTCCGAGGAAATAGTGAGCAGTTTCCCTTCTTTTTCCGCCAGCCGGGCCGCGTGCGCTTTACCGGATTTTTCATCTTTGTAGGGCGTGGCGATAAATCCATTCCCCTCCCTGATGCCCGGCCAGTTGAAGCGTTGCAAAACAATGAAGTGGTTGCCATGCTGGGTGAGCCGGCGGATCATCGGCAGGTTCAGGATTTCAAAAGGGTTATAAGCGGCTGTCATATTGAAAGCTCTTTAACGGAAATTACGGCCAGAGGGAAACATTTCCAATTGCCCGGACTTCTTTCTGACCTGGGTTTTACGGTTAACCGCCTGGGAAACATATTCATCCTTTTCATCGGCCCGTGAGAGTGTGAGCACATCAGGATCTTGCTCTGTCTGGTTAAGCTGCCGCAGTAATGGCGACATATCGAAGCACTTTCTGACGACCACATGGATCACTTCTCCTTCGATCTGAAGCTTTCCTTCCACCATCAATAGCCGAGAGCGCAGGATTTCCTTGCGGTACGTTTCGAAAAGGCTTTGAAAGACGACCAGGTTGGCCACGCCGGATTCGTCCTCAATGGTGATAAAGCAAACCCCGCCGGCGGTACCCGGCCGCTGACGCACGAGTACCAGCCCTGCCACCCTGACAAACATCCCATCGCGGAATTTGGACAGGTCGGCAGTCGGGACCACTCGTTTAGCTGCAAGTTCACTCCGGACAAAACTGACAGGATGCGCTTTGAGCGAAAGCGATGTGGACATATAGTCCTGGACAACATGCTCGGAGAGCGACAGCCTGGGCAGCTCAACAGGCGCTTCGAACTCGCTGGCCGACTGCTGGCCCTTGAAAACACCCATCGGCCGGTCGGAGAGGGCGGAGGCTTCCCACATGGCTTGGCGCCTGTCCATACCTATCGAGCGAAAGGCATCCGCGTCCGCGAGCTTTTCCAGCGCGCCCTGGGAGACGCCTGCATCGCGGATCAAATGGATCGCTGTGTAAGGTACTGTCCGCCCGGCTACCAAAGCCGCGGTATCCTGCTCAGAAAGCCCTTTAACCTGACGGAAGCCCAGCCTGATAGTCCTGTATTTCCCTTCTAACTCTTCCAGTGTATTGTCCCACTGTGAAATGTTCACGTCGACCGGAAATACCTTCACCCCATGCTTTTGGGCATCAATGACAATCTGGGATGGCTGGTAAAAGCCCATGGGCTGAGAGTTCAATAGCGCTGTCGCAAAGACATCCGGGTAGTAGCATTTCATCCAGCTGGATACATATACCAGCAGAGCGAAGCTGGCCGCATGGCTCTCGGGAAACCCATAACTGCCAAAACCTTCCAGCTGCTTGAAGATCCTGCGAGCATACTCTTCCGTATACCCACGTCCGGTCATGCCATCGATCAGCTTTTTTTCAAACTGGGTTACAAGCCCGCTCAGCTTAAAGGTCGCCATACTACGCCTGAGCTTATCCGCTTCGGCAGGGGTGAATCCGGCCGCAACGATCGCAATCTTCATAGCCTGCTCCTGGAACAGGGGCACACCCAGCGTGCGGCCTAAAATATCTTCCAGCTCTTTGGAAGGGTATTCGACCGGCTCTTCGCCGTTTCGCCTTCTCAAATATGGGTGCACCATATCCCCCTGGATCGGGCCTGGCCGGACGATAGCCACCTCGATCACCAGGTCGTAAAAATCCTTGGGCCGCAGCCTGGGCAGCATCGACTGCTGCGCCCGGCTTTCGATCTGAAAGACGCCGATCGTATCGGCATGCGAGATCATCTCATAAACGGCCGGGTCATCCTGCGGTACAGTGGCCAGGGTGTAGGTTTTACCATAGTGGTTTTTTAAAAGGTCAAATCCTTTGCGGATGCAGGTGAGCATGCCCAGGGCCAGGACATCGATTTTCAGAAAGCCCAGCGTATCGATATCGTCTTTGTTCCATTCGATATTGGTCCGGTCTTCCATTCTCGCATTAATGATCGGGCAAAGGTCTGTGATCTTGCCCTGAGTGATCACAAACCCGCCGGTATGCTGACCGAGCTGTCGCGGAAAACCCATGAACTGCCGCGTGAGATCTAGCACCTTTAAAAGGTGCGGGTCGTTTGCATTAAAACCCTCGTCTGAAATACGTTTTCCTTCAAACCATTCGTCTGTAAATTCCCAGATCGAGCTGGAAAGCCTATTGATCGCATCGACAGACATGCCCATCGCTTTGGCCACATCGCGCACAGCCCCTTTCTGGTGCAGCTGGGTGACCGTGGCCACGATCGCTGACCGGTCCCGGCCATACTTTTGGTAGATATACTGAATTACTTCTTCACGTCGCTCATGTTCAAAGTCCACGTCTATATCAGGCGGCTCGTTTCTGGCTGATGAAATGAACCGCTCAAACAAAAGGTCAAATTTGGTCGGGTCAACACTGGTGATCCCAAGACAAAAGCAAACCGTGGAATTGGCGGCAGATCCGCGTCCCTGGCATAGGATGCCGCGTTCGCGCGCAAAGCGGACAATATCATAGACAGTCAGAAAATAGGCGGCAAAGTCCATCTCGGCGACGAATTTGAGCTCATGCCCGATGGCGGTCACCACTTTTTCGGGCACAGAGTCGCCGTAAAATTCCCGGGCACCTTTCCAGACCAGATAAGTAAGCTCTTCCAGCGGGGAACGCTCGCCACCGGTGATCTCTTCGGGGTAGACATATTTAAGGCTATCCAGCGTGAAGGTGCAGGCTTCGGCGATTTCCTGCGTGCGTGCAATGGCATCCGGGTACCCGCGGAAGATCCTCAGCATCTCCTGCTGGTCTTTCAGGTATCGCTCCGCATTCTGGTGCAGCCGGAAGCCCGCATTGTAGATCGTGCATTTCTCACGCACGCAGGTAACGATGTCCTGCAACTGGCGGCGTTCGGGATGGTGGTAATGCACGTCATTGGTAGCGATCAGTGGCACATGGAGCCGCTTTGAAATCTCAGAGAGGCGGAAGAACTTTTTGATATCGCTTTCCACATAAGAGCGGGTGGCGGAAAGATAAAGCGCAGTACCCAGCTCGGACCGGTATTCGCGCAGGGCCCGTTCAAAGCCGGGCTCAAATTCGAAGGAAGCATTCAGCGTCAAAGGCGAAACGGCGATAAACTTGATCCCTTCGGCATACTCATATACATCACGCCGGTAGAGGTCGCATTTTCCTTTCTCGGTCCTCCGGTTGCCCAGCGAGAGCAGGGCCGAGAGCCTGGCGTAAGCGGGCTTGTCAGTAGGGTAGGCCAAAAGGCTGGGCCCGTCGATCAGATCGAGCCGTGCGGCCGGGATAATCTCAAAGTCGTTGCCTCGCGCTGCTGAATGTGCGCGCACGATCCCTGCCAGCGTGTTGCGGTCGGTGATCGCTATTTTCTTGTAGCCGTAGCGGATCGCCTGGTCTACGAGTTCCTCGGGATGTGAGGCGCCACGGAGAAAGCTGAAATTGGTGGTTACCTGTAATTCGGTGTACTGCATAACATAGAGGGGTTTTATGCGAAAAAGCCGTGAATGAACCACTCCGGATTAATATCTTCACCATAGTGCCCAAGCCGGAAGATCCAGTAGCGGCCTCCCTGCTCGTCTTCGACTGAGTAGTAGTCGCGGTGAAGACCGTCTGAGATCCACCATTCCTGCTCGATACGGCTGGGGCCGTCTGCCTTCCTGATCCGGTGGATCTCGCCTTTGTAGCGGAAGAGCATTGGTGGGTAATCCGGTACCGGGGCGGTAACAATGATCCGTTCAGGCTCGGCGAGCAGTTGTACCGGCCGGTGCTGGTCGGTCCGCCAGTCGGTTTGTGGCTGATCGGTCAGTGAGACGGCCTCTGTGATCGCGCGCTCCGGCCAGTGGTGCTGGGCAGGCAGGTAGCGGTGGATGACACCTGAGCCAGTGCGGGCACTGAGCCGGTCAAGCAGCTCTGCAATCGCTGTCATTTTGTTCGCACTGCTTAAATCCCAGAGGGCCTCCTGCGCATTGCCCAAATGCTCAACAACGGGTGCTTCCATTACAAAGAGCTCTATGCCCAGGGCGGGTTCGATGCTGGAAATTTTAAGCTCGAAAAGCTTGAACAGATGCGTAGCGCTGCATGAGGGACCGCTGGTGCCGATCTGTACCTGCTGGATTTCGCCATCGATCCGGTAGCATCGCAGCACGGCCTGCCGCAGACCTTTGCCATCTTTGACCAGCCTTTCACATAGTTTTTCAAGCAGCTTCTGTATGGCGATCTCAATACCGGTAGCAGTCCGGATCGGTTCCAGGCTGGAAAGCCTTTCCTGGTAAGGCTCCACAGGACATACCGGCTCAAAGGCCTCGTGAACATTGCCCAGGGCCTTTCCGATCTGTTCCAATGTAGCCTGGCCAAACCTGCGGCGCAGCACAGAAGGCGGCATATAGATAAAGCTTTTGATCTGGTATAGGCCCAACTTCTGCATTTTGTCCACAACAGCTGTTTCCAGTCGCAGTGCACGCGGAGGCAGCTGCAAAATCGCAGCGAGCTGTTCACCAGGAGCGATGATCGGGAAGGCCCGCGAGTAGCGGGACACCGCCCAGGCTGTCCCGATCGTGTCAGCCATTGCCGTTCTGACGTCAAAGCCTGAGGCTTTCAGCCGAGATGCGATATCTTTCAGATAGGCGGTTTCGCTCCCCCACAGGTGCGGGCAGCCGGTGCCGTCCAGGATCAGCCCGTCAGGTAAATCAACTGCTACCAGCGGCGAATAACGGATCGTCCATTCTGCAAGGGCCAAAAGGAGCTTTTCTGCCAGTAGCGGATCGTAGTCGAACACTTCCAGGTCGGGCTGCACTGCGCGCGCGTCGGCGAGCACCATGCCGGTCTCTATGCCCAGTTTTTGCGCATCGCGGCTCGCCGCTTTGACCAGCATCCGGCCGCGCTCTTTGGCAGCCAGAACGAAAGGTTTTTCTGCCAGCTCCGGCTGCCGGAGCTGGACCCGGTCTACCAGCAGGTGACGGAACCATATAGCCACATATCTTTTCATCTTCCCGCAAAGCTTTCTATCCAACCCTTGATATGTATTCTTCTGCCGGCGCAGGCTGGCCGATCAGCTCGAAGCTGCCACCGCGAAACTCCAGAGGCCAGCTTCCTGGCTCCCCGTGGCGTACTTTCTCGATTGTCACTTGCCAGCGCGGATACCCGATCCCGGGAAGCACCTGATCAGCAACGCCGGGAAGCGGGCTGATCCGCCACCGGCATACGGCGGCCACAGGATTCGAAAGACGGGGCGAGACCCGGTGCAACAGGCCAGTCACCTTGCTTTCTTCGACGGTAAGCTGTAATCTTCTGGATTCGGTCAGGTTTAATTCTTTGATCTCGCCCACGACGGCAGACAGCGCATCACATTTGAGCGCTTCCTCGATCGCCCATAACAGGTCCTTGTCCTTTTTCAGGTCAACAAAGATCACCCGGTCTGGCGATACCCCGAATTGGCTCAACGCAAAGGGGTATACTGTACGATGACGACCGACCCATACGCAAAGTCCATTCTCTTTCATCATTTTAGCAGCCAAAGCAGCCATAAAACCCGAGGTAGCCGCGATTTGCTCAGGGGAGCTGCTGATAAACTCGTGCATGCCGGCACGCGGGAACACGCCCTGGGGAAAGGCCTTCATTACCGGCCCCAGGCCGAAATCGTTCTGTTTTGTGCCGAGGTTTGTTGTACGGAAACCCTGCATAGAGAGGATATCGCTTCGCAGCCTGGCAACCAGCTCACTTTTAGTCAATGCAGTTTCCATATTCGTTAATTTATCATTTTTGATATTATTAGTATCAAAAATATGATTTCAATAATAACATTATCCAGCGGCAATCGCAAAATTTTTTTTCGGTAGCAATATCTTCGAGCAAAAAAATCACCTTGTCCTCAGCACTTTATCTTTGGCTATCTTTTGCTTTGACGCTTATAGCAGATTTAAGTAATTTCGCGTAGGCTCATTTAATGTCGTTTATGAGATAGCATTATGAGTAAGGAGCTCTTTTTTCAACAAATTCGTAGGTATTATCCTGTTTCCCAGGCAGCGGAGTCTGCATGGGGCGCCTTGCTGAGGGCAAAGACCTATGAAAAGGGGGGGTATCTGATTAAAGAAGGACAGATCCCCGATAAAGTATCCTTTATTTGCAAAGGGTTGGCATATCAATCGTATTTCCCGGACGATGGGGAAATGATTATCAAATATTTTTTTCCGGAAAACAGGCTTGCGGCGTCTGTTATTGCGACAATGACGCGGATGCCAAGCCGCTTCTCTATCGTTGCTATGGAGGAAACTGCTGTTTTGGAGTATGACTTTGCCGAGTTTAAAAAACTGGTAGAAAGACACAGTGACTTAGCACTGTTTTATATAAACTATCTTGAAAGACATTGGGTAATCGAAAAAGAGCCGCTTGAAATTTCCTTTCGAACAGATACGGCAACCAAGAGATACAAGGACTTTTTGTTGTCGCACGGGCACATTATCCCTCGCCTAAAAAAATATCATATCGCTTCTTATTTGGGGATAACGGCTACTCAATTAAGCCGGATCACGTCTGAAAAATAATTCAGGATTCTCAACATTTGTAAATTTTTTTGTCAAACCAACCATCTAGATTTGTCTCAACCTCTGCCGGAGAGACAGAAGGCAGGCACTCACAATTGTCTTTTCAATATATATCCAGGCAATGCCGGCAATTGCCAGTCACATTAACTGTTTTAAACTATGGCATCGTCAAAAGTAAACGATTTTCTGGCTGGGCTCAATCATCCAATGAAGCAGGAAATGATAGCAATCCGGCAACTGATTATGGAGGTTGATCCCTCGATAACCGAAGAGGTAAAATGGGGCGGCCCCAGCTTCTATTACAAAGGTGATATTGCTACATTCAGCCCGCGGGTTAAGGACCAGGCTGTACTTGTTTTTCATCAAGGGGAAATGCTGGCAGGGCGCACAGTGCTGGAACCGGCGCCAAAAGGAAAAGCATATGCAAGGTTTAACAATATGGCCGACATAGAAACCAAACGCGAAGATTTGAAGGCAGTCATCAGAGAATGGATTCAGCTGATGGAAAAAAACTAGCGGGTTTTTAAATAAAAATAGTTGTCAATTTTTCGGTTGTCCCTACCCGGCGGGCATTCTAATTTTGGGGTATCAACACGAAAACAGAACTCATGGATCTTTTACCTGAAAGAATGTATCAAGCGATAGTGGAAAAAGATAGCCGGTTTGAAGGGCTCTTTTATACCGCTGTCAAAACCACCGGCATTTTCTGTCGCCCTACCTGCACCGCACGCAAGCCGAAAAAAGAGAATGTCGAATTCTTTAAGTCTTCACTGGAAGCATTCAAAAAAGGATACCGGCCCTGCAAGGTTTGCAAGCCCCTGGAAAACCTGAACCAAACACCCGAGCCGATCAGGCTTTTGATGAACGAATTGAGCCGCGACCCGTCTGTCAGGTTTAAAGATGCGGACCTGGTAGCAAAAGGGCTCGAACCTCATTCGATTAGAAGGTGGTTTATAAAAAACCATCAAATGAGCTTCCATGCCTATCAGAGAATGTACCGGATCAATTCAGCGTTCAAAAACATCCAGCAAGGTACGCCGGTAACTTCTGCTGCATTCGATTCAGGATTTGAGTCCCTGAGCGGTTTTGCTGATTCGTATAAAAAGATCTTCGGCTTTTCTCCCAAAAAAGGCAGGGTGCAGCAGGTGATAGATCTCAAACGGATCGAAACGCCGCTGGGTACCATGATTGCGTGCGCAGTCAGGGAAGGGGTTTGCCTGTTGGAGTTCTCTGACCGGAAAATGCTTGAAACCGAGTTTAAATTGCTTTCAAAGGCCATGAACGCAACCATTGTCCAGGGTAAGAACGAACACTTTCAGATCCTGGAACAGCAGCTCGAAGAATATTTTAACGGGCGGCGAAGCTGTTTCACCGTTCCGCTTGTAACACCGGGATCGGATTTTCAAAACCTGGTTTGGACCGCATTGCGCGATATCCCTTACGGACAAACCCGGACATACCGGCAACAAGCGGCAATGATCGCGCGGCCTGAGGCATTACGTGCAGTAGCGAACGCAAACGGTATGAACAAAATCTCCATCCTTATTCCCTGCCACCGGGTTATCGGTAGCGACGGAACGTTGACAGGCTACGGTGGGGGCTTATGGCGGAAACAGTGGCTGCTCGAAATGGAAAGCGCCAGCAAATAAAATTTCAGGAATTCTTTTCTATTGAACAGGCCATAAATATCCATATTCAGTCAATATCCATATCGTATTGTCATCCCCTAAAATAAAGTCCTATTTTTGAAAAATTAACAGATCAATGGGATTACAAGAACCATTTCTTCAAATGAGTCGAGCTAATATCGTCCCATTCATAATTTCGTTTCTTTTCTCCTTTGCGGTAAATTCTGCCCCGGATTCCCTGAAAGCCGGCCGTGTAACTTGTAACGACAACGGAGGCAAGGATCGATTGAAATATTTATTGAACCGGTCGTCAGGCGCGAGAAACACTGCATGGAGGAAACATTTTTAAGGGATGGGGAATACCTGCTCAGAGTAATGAATTTAAATGCCGAGCAGCTGAGCACTCCTGTGCAATACGCAGCGTATTCGATCCTGTTTGTTCAGGAAGGGAACGGTAGGTACCAGGCTGATTTTGGCTCTTTTGAATACAGCGGGCCTGTCTTGCTATTCTCTACTCCTTTGCAGGTTATACACATTCAGCAGGACAGGCCGTCACCGGTAATTATGCTGCAATTTCACGGAGATTTCTACTGCATTGAATACCATCGAAAGGAAGTTGCCTGTAATGGTTTGCTTTTCAACAACGTTTACATACAGCCGTGCCTGCCTGTCAGCGAGAGGGATGCTTTTGTCCTGGCCAATCTGCTCGGTGACATTGATGAGGAATTCAGGCAGGATTCACCTTCCGAAATTGTATTAAGAGCATACCTGCAATTGCTTCTGGCCAAATCCAGCAGCATTAAATTGAAACTGATTGAAAACCAAGGCGAGCCGGCGATAAAGGATGAGCAGATGGAGCTGTTCCGGCAGCTGGTGGAGCAGCGTTTCCTGGACCTTCACAAGCCTGGTGACTATGCGAAAATGCTCGCCATGTCGCCTAATAATCTATCCAAACGCTGCAGCAGGTATTTCAGAAAGACCCCCTCGCAGCTGATCCAGGAACGGATCGTGCTGGAAGCCAAGAAGCGGCTGCATTTGACCCGGCAAAGCATCAAGGAAATTGCTTTTGCGCTCAAATTCAGGGACGAGTACTATTTCAGCCGGTTTTTCAAGAAGGTGACCAAAGTGTCGCCACAGACTTTCCGTACAAAAACCGGCATATCGATCGTGGCAGATTTGTCCATGCCTTAGCATTTTTCGTCCATGGCTGGCGGTAGCTCGCTGATGTAATTTCGGTGCTTAAATCATTACATCATGAAAGCTCCAATCATTCGCAGTATCGCCAATCTCGACCAGCTGGGCAGAAAACTTGTCCGCTTTGGTATCGTCGTAGTTTTTCTCTGGATAGGAGGACTCAAATTTTTTACCTACGAGGCCGATGGCATCGTTCCGTTTGTGGCCAATAGTCCCTTCATGTCGTTTTTCTACGAAAATCCAGGTGATTACAAATCGCATATGAACAAGGAAGGCGAGCTCATCGCCGCCAACCATCAATGGCATATCGAAAACAATACTTACGGTTTCTCCTATGGATTGGGGACGTTTCTGGTTTTGATGGCCGTTTTGGTTGCGCTATATAAAGTTGCGCCGCTGCCTAGCCTGGTGGCAAGTGCGCTTATTGGCATCATGACGCTGGGTACGCTTTCGTTTCTGATAACTACACCCGAAAGCTGGGTGCCCAATCTGGGCGATGCGCAGTGGGGATTTCCATACCTTTCCGGACGTGGGCGGCTGGTCATTAAAGACCTGGTGATACTTGGCGGAACGATCATCACCATGAGCGAAACCGCAAGGTTCTACCTGGACCGTCAGAGCGAAAAACTTTTTTGATTTAATCCCGCATACAAACCACTTTTTGACGAATAAAACAGGAGAATTAGCCCGATAATCGAATAAAGAAAAGTAATTCTGTCGGTGCAGGAGGCTTTGAATGTCCGGGGAATTAATCAGGACAGGTTTTATTGATCAAAAAATGATGGAAAAGTTGATGCGTATTTTAATTGTTGGTCTCTTTATTTGCCCATTGTTCCCAGGCTTGTCAAAAGCGCAGCAGGTACCTCTTTCAGTGGGTTTTGGGATTCAGGATATTACACCCGAAACGGCGGTTAAAAATTGGGTCACGGGCAAACCCTACACCAGGGTAAACGACCCGCTGCACACCCGCGTGCTGGTCATCAGCGATGGGTTAACGAAAAGCGCTATCGTCAGTCTGGATCTGGTCGATGCAGGCGAATCTGCCACTGACGAAATACGCAAGGCTGTCGGGAAAGAGCTGGGGATCGCCGGGAATCATATTTTGGTAGCAGCCACCCACAACCATTCTGCTCCCTGGGCACCCGCTTACAAGCCTGGCTACCGGGGCAAGGAAAATGATACCTGGTGGGCGGTCCGGTTTACGCCGGCACAGAACAATCATCCGCCATTCAAGCGCTGGATGGACAAGCTGCTAAAAAGCGTGGTAGCTGCTGCCAAAGCGGCCAACGATCATCTTGAACCAGCCACCTTATGGATAGGGAAAGCAGATATTTCAGCATTTGCAAACAATCGCCGGCCGGTAACACCGCAGTGGGGCGTTCTTCGCGACAGTGCTCCCAAAGGATACAACTACAAACACCCCGCCTACAACCCCGATGTAATTACCGGAGGCAGTAATTACGGACCAATGGACCGGACAATGAGTATCGTTTCATTCAGGAACGCCGGCGGGCAGAATATAGCATCGATGTTTCATATGTCGGTACATTCGGTTTCAATCTATCCCTATTCGGAGGAAATATCGGCAGACTGGCCAGCCGAGGCTATCAGGCAGATCGAGCAGCAATTAGGCGGGAATGCATTGTTCCTGCAGGGAGCTGCCGGTGACATCAATCCATGGCGTCGCGGAAGGGAAGCAGTCAACGAAATGGGCCTGGGCGTGGCAGGCAGGGCAAAAGGGGCTTTCGATCTGAGTGTTCAGCTCAACACAGATTCGGTCCGGGTGAAAAAAGCTGCCGCTGCACTCCCCCTGGACAAAACCGGAAAAGAACGGACCGGCCTCGAACTGGTTCCCGCGGAAGTGCAGGTATTTTCGATCGGCCCCCTGGCCATTGTGACACTGCCCGGCGAGCCGCTCACGGACATGGGAGTAGCCATCAGAAAGCGCTCGCCGTTCCCGCATACACTGGTACTGGGCTATGCCAACGGTAATGGTGTACATTATGTGGCGCCTCCCGGTGAAAAAGCCAAAGGGGGCTACGAGATGGGGCCGGGGACGGTGGGAACAGACGATGCAGGACTTATACTCATTGAAACAGCCGTGCGCCTGCTTAACGAAACGGTGAGGCTTCCCAAATAGCAAGCGGAATAAACACCTGTCTTTCCTTAAACTTACATTCACAGCAGGCTGTTCGTTTGGTTAAATACAGTATAAAATGTCGCTTTTTAAACAGTATATGAGAGGAAAATCTTAAAAATTGATACTTTGCCAAATATAAAAGTAAATTTACGTGTACGTGCCCGTTCCTTCAATGTAAAACGATTTACAACGCTCTTATATGACAAAGATCTCTCTGACTCCGGACGAGCACACTATGTTATGGAACGATTTCCGGAACGGAGATCGCGATGCATTTTCCCGAATCTACGAGATTTTCACGGCTGACCTGTATCGCTACGGGTTCAACCTGGTCAGGAACAAACAGCTGGTCGAGGATTGTCTGCATGAATTATTTCTGCACCTGCACAATCATAAAAAAAGCCTGGGGCCGACCGACAATATCCGCTTTTATCTGTATCGCGCATTGCGCCGCCGCCTGCTGGATGCTTTGAAAAAAGTAAAAAAGTATGAGTCGGACGAGCACGCATTTGATCATGCACAATTTATAGTTGAGTCCTTCGAGTCGCAATATATTGAAGAACAAGCCCGGATCAGGCAGCAGCAATTGGTACTCGAAGAGCTGAACAAGCTGCCCAAGCGTCAGAAGGAAATCCTGTATCTGGTTTATATGAAGGGACTTAGCTATCAGGAGGCTGCCGAAGTGATGGATATTTCAATGAAGAGCGTTTACAATACCGTTAATGTCGCGTTGACGTCATTGAGGAAATATATCCGGAAGTCGTTGCTTCGGGAAGAGGCCTTATGGTTGTATATCAGTTTTATCATTCACATGGTTTTTCCAAATACCTGACATAAAACCGGGAAAAATTACCTGCAAGAGCTTTCTACATTAAAGTACCATTTTCATTTAGATGCGATATTCGTTTTTTACAGTCGAAGATTTTTGCAAAGATGCTGATTTCATCAAATGGGCAGTCTCTCCAACACCGGACTCCGACCGGTTCTGGAAAGAGTTTATGGCATCGCATCCGCATAAAACGGAGGAGCTTCAATTGGCGCTGGAATGCGTCCGTACCATTCAGTTTGCAGAAACCGAACCTGGCGAAGACAACCTTCTGGCACTGAAACAAAGGATATGGAAAGATATTGAAGCGCCCCGGCCTGCCGTTTACCGGCGGCTGAACTGGGCGTATCTTGCGGCAGCATCTGTCGTTTTTATCCTGGCGGCTGGCTTTTGGTGGTCGTTGCAAAATTCGGCGCTGACCTACCGGACTGCTTACGGCGAGGTTCGGGAAATAACACTCGCAGATGGTTCCAGCGTGATCCTGAATGCACGTTCTGAAATAGAAATCAATGAAGATATTGCCAATAAAAAGGTACGGGAAGTATGGCTCAGGGGCGAGGCGTATTTTAAAATCGCAAAAAGGAACGGGGCCAAATTCATCGTGCATACCCCGGACACGCAGGTGGAAGTTTTAGGGACGACATTCAATGTCAATACCCGCCGCAGGCAGACAAGCGTTGTGCTTGCAGAAGGAAAAGTGCAACTGGTATCGGGCAAGAGCCCGGCATGGGTAATGAAGCCCGGCGATATGGCTACTATTGGCAAAGACAACCGGATACGCTCCAAAAGGGTAGAACCCGGCCATTATGACTCCTGGAAGGAATCTTATCTGGTGATGGACGACAAACCGGTGTCGGAGATTGTGGAAGTGATGGAGGACAATTATGGCATCCGTCTGCAGTTCGAAGATTCTTCTTTGCTGCATAAAAGGTTATCGGGAAAGCTTGCCATAAAAAACCCAGAACAGTTTCTGGAGAACCTCTCCACGATTCTCGAGCGTGACTTAATAAAAACGGGAGACGGATATATATTCCGCTGATGTTTAAGTTGGTGTTTGTTTCGTGCTGCGATATGCTGCTTCTGCAAAATTTATCTGAAATAAATTGAAAAAAACCGGGAAAAAGACAACCAGCCCGCGTTTCACCCTCAAATACCTTGGATAAAACACCTACTCCCGGAGCAAATTATGAAAATACACCTTTCCTTTTTCGTCATTACTGCGCTGGCGTTGCTGACCGGCGACATTCAGACGGCTTCCGCACAGGATTTTCTGGCATCCAGCAGCGCCCGCGCCAGCCAGGCGGCAACCCGGCAGGAGGCAAACAGCCTGATCACTTTACTGGGCAAACTGGAACAGAAGTACAAAACCAATTTCGTTTACGAGAAATCATTGCTTGAAAACAAGACTGTAGCCGCCCCGGTTTCTGAGGAAGAAAATCTGGAACTGATCCTGAAAAAAGTATTGCCGGACATGAACCTGCGGTATAAAAAACTGAAAGGGGGAGGTTATGCCATACTGCCGCTCCGTTCCGGCACACCTTCGGAAAGTAGCAACACGACGATCAGGGACCCGGAGAGCAGCAATTCGGTCATATTGCATCCGGATGAACCCCTGCCGGGCGTCGGCAAAAATCAGCAGGGTAATCCGCAGTCTTTTGAAAAAGTATTAAAAGGCAGCGTCACAGATGTTGGAGGAACGCCCCTTCCGGGTGTGAGCATCGTGATCAAAGGTTCGCAACGGGGTACTACCACGGGTGCAGATGGCAAGTACAGCCTGACCATTCCTGATGAATACCTCGACAAGGAAAACACAAGGCTTATTTTCTCTTTTGTCGGGTACGTACCCATGGAAATTGATCCGGGCAGCAAAAATGTGGTGGACGTGGTACTTCAGGTCGATACGAAATCTCTCGAGGAACTGGTGGTGGTGGGTTATGGTACGATGAAAAAAAGCTCTGTTACAGCCGCAATATCCAAGGTTGAGAACAAGATACTGGACCAGATACCCGCCGGCAGGGCAGAAACCGCGCTGGTAGGGCGGCTGGCAGGAGTTAATATTTCCACCCCGCGCAGCACGCCGGGAGCCGCGCCTATTATCCGGATCCGGGGTGCAGGCTCTATCACGGCCAGCAACGATCCGCTGGTTGTCATTGACGGTTTTCCCGGAGGCGACCTCGTCAATGTCAACATGAACGATGTGGAATCCATTGAGGTACTGAAAGATGCATCCTCGGCCGCCATTTATGGTTCGCGGGGTTCGGGCGGGGTGATTATTGTGACTACCAAAAAGGGAAAGGAAGGAAAGGCGCAGCTTAATTTTAATGCATATGCAGGTGTAGGCAGGGCGATTGGCCACAAAGACTGGATCAGCGGGCAGGAGTATCATGATTACATCGCGCGTTACATCAACCGGGACTATGCCTGGCAGGGCGGTGACGTTTCGCTGCCACTTTGGGGGGATCCGCGCCGACCAGCCAATTTTCAGGTCAACCCGGTTATTGGAGAAGGGGACTACATATGGGAGGATATTTTACTGAACTCCACGCCGATCCAGAACTATAACCTGTCGGTGAGAGGCGGGAATGACAAGGTCAATTACTACATATCCGGTACCGTGAAAAACGAGCGCGGTACCTTGCTCAACACCTATTTTAAAACGTATTCACTTCGCGCGAATATCGATGCGAAGATTAACAAAGTGATCAATGCCGGCGTGTCGCTCAACCCGAATTTTAACCAGCGCCGCACGTCGCCGGTTTCCATGGAGGCAATCGTTAAAACCGCGCCATTTGTATCCCCCGAAAAGCGCCCAAACGGTACTTACCCGCGCCCGCTAGACTATTGGGGAACGCAGGTTTCGGGGCAGGTGAGCCCGCTGGCAACACTTGAAGGTACATCAAATACTTCCTCCGGGCTTAATAATGTGGGAGAGATATACCTTTCCCTGAACCTGCTGGACGGGCTGACGCTGCGCTCTTCTGCGGGCGGCAACATTACCTACAATACCGCAGAAACCTACTCCGCACCCTATGCCAACTCCAACAACAACAGTACCGGCTCGGCGATGGATACCCGGAATTTCAACCTGATCAACGAAAATGTGCTCAGCTATTCCAAAACTTTAAACGATAAACACAGCTTCAATGCACTGCTGGGCGCATCGTACCAAAAAGCGACTTCCAGGATTGCCGCGATGGGTGTGCTGCCGGGAAGTTTCAGCAATGATATCATTCAGACACTCAACAACGCCATCATTTCGCCGACTGCGACTTACACCAGCAAATCACGCTGGGGACTGGCTTCCTATTTCAGCAGGGTCAATTATGCATTTAAAGATAAATATCTGCTTTCCGCATCATTCAGAACTGACGGAAGTTCGCGTTTCGGGCCTAAAAACAGGTGGGGATCTTTCCCTTCCGCTTCTGTGGCCTGGCGGGTTTCCGAAGAGAATTTCATGAAAGCGCTGCCGGTTGTCAGCGACCTTAAACTCCGTGCGAGCTTCGGGGTTGTCGGCAATTTCAATATCGGCGACTTTCGCTACCTGGGAGCGATCAGTGACGCTTACTATTCACCGGGAGGAGTACTTACAAAAGGTCAGGCGCAGACTTCCTTTGGCAACGACAAGCTGAAATGGGAAAGGACGGCAAGCCAGAACTTTGGCATTGACCT
This sequence comes from Dyadobacter sp. UC 10, assembly GCF_008369915.1. Classification (NCBI taxonomy): domain Bacteria; kingdom Pseudomonadati; phylum Bacteroidota; class Cytophagia; order Cytophagales; family Spirosomataceae; genus Dyadobacter; species Dyadobacter aurulentus. The sequence goes on from NZ_VSRN01000001.1 coordinate 4,579,807, forward strand.
GGGGCTTTTCGCGGACCGGCTGAACATTGGTGTGGATTATTATATCAAAAAAACCAACGATCTGCTGTACGATGTATCGATACCCGCCATCTCCGGTTTTACCAATTCCATGGTCAATATAGGCGACATCAAAAACAGCGGCATCGAGCTGGAAATCCGCACCAAGAATTTTACGCGCGGCTTCAAATGGGAAACCTCATTCAACCTCGCGCGTAACAGAAATGAAGTGGTTAGTCTCGGTGGCGTAAATGAGGTGATTTACACGCACACCCGTGGAATGGGCTGGCTGCTGCGGGTAGGGGAGCCCATGTTTTCTTACTATGGGTATAAAATGATCGGTGTATTGCAGGACGACGAAGATGTGAAAAATTCTGCGGTGATCGTCGGCTCGAAGCCCGGGAATACCAAGATCGAGGACGTGAACAAAGACGGCAAGATCGATCCCGCCGACCGCCAGATCCTGGGCAACTACCAGCCGAAGCTGTTTATGGGTATGGTGAATGATTTCAGGTGGAAAAACTTTGATATGAGCATCATCATGCAGGCTTCACTGGGTGCAAAAATGTATAACCTGGAAAACCTTTACTACCAGGGAGCGACGGTGAGCGCGATGCGGAAATCGCTGATTGAAGACCAATGGTGGTCGGCACAGGAGCCGGGTGACGGCATGTCGCCGGCGACAGCGCTGAGCCAGCTGGCCTATGTTTCCAATACGGATTTTTACCTGGAAGATGCTTCCTTCTTAGCGATCAGGAATATCAACCTCGGATATACACTTCCTTCCACCGTTGCCCAGAAACTGCGCATGACCACGTGCAGAATTTATGTGTCTGTCAGCAACCCCAGGATGTTTACGAAGAAAGGCTTCCATGGATACAATCCCGAGGGCTTTACCAATGGGGAGATCAACGGTATCAACAGTACGCCGGGTTTCAACAACGGTGCCGAGCCTATCAACCGGATTTATGCACTTGGTTTGAATATCAATTTTTAATTGCTAAAAAACATCGTGATGAAAAGTTACAAATATTTAAGCCTGCTGTTTCTGGCCTTTACATTCTCTGCATGTGACGACAGCGTGCTGAACCTGACGCCGGAATCTACCCTGACGGAAGTCAACTTTTACCAGAAAGCACAGGATATCAACGGTGCGGTACTGGGGATATACAACCGTTATCAAACCCGCAAGCAAAGAGACTGGGCGGTTCTGGAAATGCCTACCGACAACATTCACCGGACGGGTTATTTCAATATCGGGGGCCTCGATGAATTGAATACCCTGGCGTTTTCATCCGAAAACCAGCTGTTTGCAGGCTTTTGGGTGGAAACTTACAACGGGATTTACCGGGCCAATGCGGTACTTGCAAACATAGATCGCCCCATTGATTACACGGCTGGACAAAAAGAGCAGCTCACTGGTGAGGCTCGTTTCATGCGCGCATTGTTCTATTTCGACCTGGTGAGAACGTTCGGGGGCGTACCCAGGATCACCACCATGCTTTCTGTGGAAGAAAGTAAATCCACCGGCAGGGCGAGCGAGGAAGAAATTTACAGCCTGGTTATTGAAGACCTGAAAGCGGCCATCGACCTTTTGCCCTTAAAAGATAAAATTGCCAGCGGCCGGGCCAGTAAGGCCGCGGCGGTTGGACTGCTTGGAAAAGTATATGTGTACCGGAAAGACTGGAACAATGCAAAAACCTACCTGGATATGATGACAGGCTACGGTTTCGCGCTTCAAACCGACTATGCTTCGCTTTGGAAAGAAGAAACCGAAGACAACAAAGAGATCGTATTCGCGATGCGGTACATTGGCGGCACCAATGGAAATACCATTTCCACGGATTTTCTGCCATACTTCGGCGTGACGGGCATATCTGCCAGCGGCGGTGAAAATGTATTTCCTTCATGGAGCCTGATGAAACTGTTCCTGCCGCAGGATTCACGTAAAAAAGCAACCGTTACCGAGTACTGGAAATCGCCCAAAAGCCCGACGGAAGCGCCTGAAAACTGGTACCCGTACGTCAGTAAATTCGCCGTGCCGCATACGCCCAATTCTTCGGGGCTTGATATCCCGGTGATGCGGTATGCAGATGTATTATTGCTGAGAGCAGAAGTGTTATATGCATTGAACCAGCCGGCAGAGGCGCTTGCGGAGTTGAATAAGGTACGCGCGCGGGCATTCAAAGGAAATACCTTCAATTACACGACGGCAGACATTGCCACGCCGGCGGCTTTTACTGACAAGTTGTTGCTGGAACGTCAGCTGGAATTTGTGATGGAAAATGAACGCTGGTTTGACCTCGTGCGTACCAATCGTTTCATGACGGTGCTCACTAATGTGGAATGGGGCTACAATCCGGTCACCAAGGAACCGCAGAAGGTCACCCTGGCGCCCAAAGCCAATTATAAATATTTCCCGATCCCAAACAATCAGATCGAGCTGGCCAATGCAGGTGTGCTTGTTCAGAACGACGGATACTAACCTATTTCGGAACCCGGTGAAATCCTGAGCGCCTTCACCGGGCCTTCATTCTTAAACCCCAATTTAAATATGGCTGGAATGATCAGTCGACGTAAGTTCATGGCTGGCACTGTGGCCTCCACGGTGGGTATTGCCACTACCACCCACCTGGCCGGTCGTGCCTACTCCGGAACCGGGGAAAGCCCGCCTGCCATGCCAAAAAGAGTGCCGCTGATGGAGGAGGTCATGCGGTATAAAAAAATAGATGCGCACGCACACGTGGGCCACGGGCATGGTACCCCGAAAGAAGTCGTGGATTTTGCAGACCGTCTTGGGATTCACAAGCTCATGGTATCCAGGCCGATGGCGCCGGGAAGCGAAGGTTTACCTTCTGAATTCAAAGCTTGTAATGAAATCATTTACAGCGCGATGAAAGAATTTCCCGACCGGCTGAAAGGTATGCTGACGTTGAACCCGACCCACAAACAGGAAAGTCTGGATGAAATAAAGCGATGCATTGACCGGGGCTTTGTCGGCATGAAGCTTTACAACCACGTCAAAATAAACGACCCGCTCTTTTATCCCATTATCGAAAAATTCATCGATCTGAAAATGATCATTCTCATGCACTCGCCCATCGGGAAGGCGAGGGTGAAATTCAATGCGCGCGAACCCAAGAATATTTCCATACCCGAAGATTTTGTGGACGCAGCGAAGCGGTTCCCGGAAGCGATGTTCCAGTTTGCGCACATCGGCGGCGGTATCGACTGGGAAGATGCCTGCAAAGCACTCAAAGATTCGCCTAATGTATATGTGGATGTTTCGGGAAGTAATAATGAGGGTAATATGATCGATTTTGCGTTGCGCTATATCGGCGAGGACAGACTGCTTTTTGGATGTGACAATGGATTTTATCAGGGCGTAGGCGGCATGATCGCCGCAAACCTGACGGAAGTCCAGCGTAAGAAGATCTTTTTTGAAAATTATAACAACATCTTAAAAAAGTCGGGTCACCATGTTGATTGATAGCAATGCATATGTAGGTCACTGGCCGTTTCGACAGCTCAAAGACAATACCTGCAAAGGACTTCTGGAACGGATGAAAACCTATGACATCGATGTGTCTGTGGTCAGCAATCTCAATGGTGTTTTTTACAAAAATACCCAGCACGCCAACGAGGAACTGTACGATGAAATCAAATCCAGCAAGCAGTTTGGTGACCGTTTTGTCCCTTTCGCCGTCATCAACCCGATCTATAATGGCTGGAAAGATGATCTGGAAATTTGCAGCACGAAGCTGGGCATGAAGGGTATACGGCTGCATCCTGTTTACCATGGATATGATTTGGACAACCCGTTTTGTATCGAACTGGTAAAAATGGCACGGGACAAGGGAATGGTGGTGGCACTTTCACTGCGAATGGTCGATGCGCGCCCCAGCTCGTGGCTGGACGTGGAAAAAGAATGGTCGCTCAAAGACATTTTACCAATACTAAAAGCTGTGCCGGATGCTAAATACCTGATCCTGAATGTAGCCAACAGTACTGCACTCAATGCAGAGGAGCAGGCTGTTTTTAAAAACATGGATTTCGTGATGGACACTTCCGGGCGGAATATGGCGGATCTGGGGAACCTGCTGGTCCGGTTCGGGAAGGAAAAATTTGCTTTCGGTACCCATTCGCCGATACTGGACTATCGTACCGGATTATTGCGCGTCGAGTCATTGCGGGATAACGAAGCGGATGCGAAAACGAAAGAGCTTTTAAGGTCTGAAAATATCAAACGCTTACTGAAAATATGACTGTAATATTCAGATGTTTTCTGCTGGTATTTGTGACGCTGGCCGCCGCGGATATTTCCCTGGCAAAGAAAAAACCTCACGTCGTTTTTCTGATCAGCGAGGATTCTCTTAATTACGAAGCTCACAAAACAATCCCTGTTTTTGCAGAAAAACTGCGGGCTGCCGACCAGTATGAAGTAACGGTTCTTCTCGGGGAAGGTACCAATAATGCATTTCGTTTTCCGGGAATGGAAATTCTGAAAAAGGCGGACCTAGTGGTTTTGTTTTCAAGAAGAATTGCGTTGCCGCATGCGCAAATGCAGCTTTTCAAAGATTATCTCAAAAACGGCGGGCCACTCGTAGCGATCCGTACCGGCAACCATGCATTTACCACGCGGGGAGAAGTTGGGAAGGATTTTTCGGCCTGGCCGGAGTTTGTGGCGGATATCCTGGGTTGCGGAAATTATGGGTACGGACCGGTGGAGCTGGGTACAGATGTATCCATCGCCCCGGGAGCCACTAACCACCCGATCCTGAAAAACTTCAAGCCAGGCGGTTATCACAGCATCGGCAATTTGTACCGGGTAACTCCATTGGTCGACAAAAAAGCAGTGGTGCTTTTAAATGGAAAAGCAGGTGAAGAAACCCAGCCGGTAGCCTGGACAAGAATGGCAGGTAAAAGCCGGGTTTTCTACACCACATTGGGTTACCCCGCAGATTTCTCGGAAGGTCAGTTCAATACGCTGCTGGTCAATGCGATTGCGTGGGCAATTGCCGGTCGGTAGGAGGGAGTAAGTCCGACAAACAATTCATCATTTGAGACATTAGTAAAATGAAAAAAATAAAAGCATTAACGAGGCGGGAATTTGTGAAGCAAAGCTCAGTTGCCGGTATCACCGCCGTTCTGGCCTCGAACATCACAATGGCGGCTGGGATTAATAGTGTGCAGAGACCAGCCATACTCGGCGGAAAGCCAGCCTGGGATCCTGTCAAATGGCCGAAATGGCCGGTCTGGAATCCTGAAACAGACGAGAAACAATTATTGGAAGTAGTCCGGAGCGGCGTGTGGTCGCGGGCGGGTGTGGTGACCCAGTTTGAAAAAGAATGGGCTGCGGCTGTCGGGGCAAAGCGGTGTTTGTCGGTGGTAAATGGTACCAATGCGTTGGTAGTGGCGCTCAACCAGCTGAATGTCAAGGGCGGGGATGAAGTGATCGTCCCACCATATACTTTCATTTCGACGGTTTCATCGATATTGTCAAATGGCGCCATGCCTGTTTTTGTGGACGTGGACCCGGCGACTTTTCAAATGGATCCCTCCAAAATTGAAGCGAAGATCACGCCGCGTACCAAAGCGATTATGGTCGTGCACATCCTGGGCCTGCCCTCGGATATGGATGCGATCATGGCGATTGCAAAAAAGCACAAGCTACTCGTAGTTGAAGATGCCTGTCAGGCGCATTTGGCGGAGGTTAACAAGCAAAAAGTAGGTACGATCGGGGACGCGGGCTGTTTCAGTTTTCAAAATTCCAAAAACCTCCCCATTGGCGAAGGCGGGGCGATTGTGAGTAACAACGATGCATTTATGGACCGTTGCTTTTCGTACTCCAACCTGGGTACACCTTACGGAACCGCAGTCGGCGTAGTCGGAACGGGCAGTATCATGCAGAATACCAAAGTCCGGTTTACCGAATACCAGGCGGCGATCGGCATTGCCCAGCTCAAACGCCTGGATGCAGAAACCACGACACGAAATGTAAATGCAGAGTTTCTCAAATCGCAGATCAAAGACATTCCGGGTATTTTACCTTATCAAATGTACAAGAACGTCACACGCGCCGCATTTCACCTGTTTGCATTCCGGTACGAAAAATCTGCTTTCAAAGACTTACCGAGAGCCGCGTTCCTGAAAGCAATGCGTGCGGAAGGCATTCCCTGTTCCAGCGGCTACATCCCGTTGAACACCCAGCCTTTTATAAAAGACACATTTGCATCGACGAATTTTAAGAAAATGTATCCGAAAGAAATGCTGGATATCAACAGTTTTAATGAAAAAAACAAATGCCCGCTGAACGATAAGCTGTGTGCGGAGGAAGCGGTATGGTTCACTCAGAACATGCTTTTAGGTACAAAAGAAGATATGGCATCGATCGCAGGGGCGATTGAAAAAGTGCATAGGAATGCAGCGCAAATTAAAAAACTCGACAATTGATGAATTTGAAATACATTAAAGCTGCATCACTTCTGATGCTGACCGCAGCGGCCCTGCCGGGCATATCGCAACGCTACACGAATGCACTTTCACCGGAGCAGGAAATGGCGACTTTTCAGCTTGATGGGGCTTTCGGGATCGAGCCGTTTGTAGTGGAACCGGAAGTACTCTCGCCGATCGACATGGTTTTTGACGGCCGGGGAAATATATATGTGGTGGAAATGGGGGATTATCCCTACGATGCAAAACCAGGAAATTTCAAGGGACGTATCCGGCTTTTGAAAGACACCAACGGCGATGGCAAGGTCGATCAATCATATGTTTTTGCAGAAGCATTGCCCAGCGCGACTTCTGTTTTACCATGGAAAGGCGGCATTATCGTGACCGCCGCGCCGGACATTTTGTATTTGAAAGACGACAACGGCGATTTCAAAGCAGATACCAGAGAAGTTCTTTTCACGGGTTTTTTCGCCAGAAATTCCGAGGCCCAGATCACCAGTCTTCGTTTCGGACCTGATAACTGGGTTTATGCCAACAATAACGGCCAAGCCGGGACCATCACTTCCAAAAAGCATCCGGAAAAACCGGCTGTGAATGTCGCCGGAGGGAATTTCAGGTTCCGCCCGGATCTGGGACTTTTTGAAGCGGAGTCGGGGACGGGGCAGTTTGGTCAGGCGCTGGATGATGCCGGGCACCGGTTTTACACGCAGAATACACTACACATTCAGCAGTCGCCCATTGCCTGGCGTTATGCGCACCGCCACGATTTTATGCCCAGCTACCGCACCGACGTCAACATTTCGGACCATGAGCTCGAAATGTTCCAGCAATCGGCGACCCCATACTGGCGGCAGGAGCGGAGCGACCGTCGACAGGCCAAGTACGATTCGATGAAAACGGGTTATAAAGAATACGCGCGCGACCATTTCACGGGTGCGTCGGGGGCTACTTTTTATGGCGGAGACGGGTTTCCAAAGGAATTTTACGGTAATATTTTCACGGGTGAAGTAGCGGGTAACCTGGTTCACAGGGACGTGATCAAGTCGGTCCCGAGGCAGGCTGCATTCGTCGCAACCCGGGCCGATGGCGAAAAGGATAAGGAATTTCTGGCGTCCACAGATGGTTGGTTCAGGCCGGCAAACTTCACTTCCGGGCCTGACGGATATTTATACATAGTGGATATGTACCGCCAGCACATCGAAACGCCGGTGTCGATCCCGGAGGATCTGAAAAAAGACATGGATTTCGCAAATGGCGAACAGTACGGGCGCATCTGGCGCATTTTCCCGAAAGGCGGTGAGAAACGCAGTGTTGCGATTCCTTATCTGGAAGGCAAAAAGCCGGAAGAACTGGTGGCATTATTAAGTCATCCCAACCAATGGTGGCGGCTGAATGCGCAGCGGCTTTTGCTCGAAAAGCAGGATAAAAGTGTCGTGCCCGCATTGCAAAAAATCGTCTCCGAGAGCCCTGACGCAAATGCCCGGTTGCATGCATTTTACGCATTGGACGGTATGAATGCGCTGGATGCGAAACTGGTAAAAGCTGCATTGAGCGACAAGAGCCCTGGTTTGCGCGAACACGCGCTGGTACTGGCTGAAAAATCCCCGGACTATCTGCCCGAGGTAATACGCCTGACCTCGGATGCAAACCCGCAGGTTGCTTACCAGGCTTGTTTGAGCCTGGGACAATTTAACGGTAAAGAAGCGATGGCTGCATTGGCGCAGGTTGCGGAAAAGAATATGGAAGAGCCGATGTTCCGGCTCGCGGTACTGAGCTCACTGCCAGGCTCATCGCCTGAGCTCACAGAAATGCTTGGCAGCCGTAACGTTTTCAAAAGTCCGACTCCGGGCAAACTGAAATATTTGGAAGATCTCGGGTACATCGCCGGAGCGCGGAATGGGAAAAATGAAATGGCAAAGCTGCTTGCTGCGCTGGAAAATGCGGATAAGGATTTTCAGGCTGCGGCTTTGAACGGACTGGCAAAAGGGATCAAGAGGTCGCCGAATAAATCAGCCCCTGACAAAAGTGTGAGCAAAACCTTGCAGAAATGGAGCAGCGATGCCCCGGACCATGTAAAGAAAGCGGCGGAATCGGTGCGGAAGGCATTGGATATTTAATCGAATAAAATTAAAAACGGGCGGTCGGGCGAGTATTACCCGGCCTGAAATTTGAACAGTATGGTTGAGAAAAAAAGTCGCAGGGTTTTTCTGCAAAAATGCTGCTCGCTGGGCATGACCGGCGCGGGTATGGTGCTGCTGGCGAGTTGCGGAAGCAGTAAAAATGCAACAACAAAAACACCTGCCAAAACCACAGCCGCCAAGGCTCCCAAGGAAAATCCGTGCGACGACCTGACCGGCGTGGATCCGGTGGATGTTGAAAAGAGGAAAGCATTGGGTTACGTCAACCTGGCCCCGTCGCCCGACAAGCAATGTGATGCCTGTAAATTATGGGTACCCGTGGCCGAAGGAAAAGAATGCGGCGGCTGCCTGCTTTTTGCCGGGCCCGTGTCGCCCGAAGGAAATTGCACCTACTGGGCGCCGCAGGTCTAGGAGGCCTGTCTGCGTTGGCATAGCTTTTGGGCATTGTACTGAAATAACGCTATGCCCATTATGCATTCAACTATCGAATCAATAGCCCCGATTTTCCAAACTGCCATTCCGGAATTTTGGGGCGAACACAAGCAGGATTCGTCATTCATGGAGAGCCTGCAATTCGTGATTCGGGCGTGTCCTGCCCTGCAATTTGGTGACTGCCACTGGCGGACAATTTCTGAAAATGGGACGGACTTTATGTTGCCTGAGGATGCCGAAAATCTTCCTGCCCACGTCATAGCCTGGTCGCGTATTCTCGACGGGAAAGAACTGCTATGTGCAGTAAATCTTCACAGGCAACAACAATGCGTCGTATATGTGACCATTGATTATGACTTGCAGGTATCGAATTCCAAACTGAACCGGCTTTTCGGACCGGACAATACTCCCACAGAATTGAATGTCGAAGATAGAAACGGGAAATGCGTTCGGCTGACGATACCACCGGATTCATTGGTAATCTACGGTTAGCTGATCCGAAAGGCCAGTGATCAAGATGAGTTTTGGCCTGATAACTATACAAAAGGTTATCACTAACCTAATGTATACTACTATACTTTGAATAGTAATGATCTTTAAGTTTGTACTGTCAAACACGATCATTCATATTTAAAATTTAGTCTGATGTCAAAAGTTACCTGGAATATCGACCCACTGCATTCCGAAGTACAGTTTAAAGTAAAACATCTCGTCATTTCAACCGTAACCGGTTCTTTCAAGTCTTTTAGTGGTCATGCCGTCACCGACGGCGATGACTTTACAAATGCAGAAATTGAGCTGACGATCGATGTAGACAGCGTGGATACCGGCCAGCCCGGACGCGACGAGCATTTGAAGAACGGGGATTTTTTTGAAACAGAAACATATCCTCAGTTTACTTTCAAATCCACCTCATTTACCAAGATCAAAGGAGATCTGTATAAACTTACCGGCAACCTCACTATCAAAGGAATCACGAAGGAAGTGGAACTGGAAGCCGAATACGGCGGAACTGAAAGAGATCCCTGGGGCAATACCAAGGTAGGATTTGAGGTAACCGGCACGATCGACCGGAAGGATTTCAATGTGACTTTCAACGCACTGACTGAAACCGGGGGACTGGCTTTGGGTGAAAACATCAAGATCCTCGCCAATGTGCAGCTTGCAAAACAGGAGGTTGCAGTGCAGGAGCTTGAAAAGCAGGTATAGTGAATTACAGAAATTGTCCACCCGTCGTTGCGTTTGCAGCGCGACGTGGTGGACATATTGATTTATTGTGCCACTTGATTTATTGTGCAGCCACTGGCTCGCTGTAAAAGAAGTCATCCATAATGACGAGATCGTTTTGGGCATTGTCAGCGTATTTGTTGCTGATCGCAGCCGAGCCGGTAGTAATGGTGACTTTGGTAACCTTGCTATCCGGGAAAACGGCTCCTACGAATGAAAACCCGCTTCCATCTTTTCGTACCGGGGCTGTGAATTTGCCCAGACTCTTTTCTCCTTCAAAAAATTCAAGCGTCGTAGAATTTGCCTGGTCAACGTCAGACAACACTACGCCAAATCCTCTCACAAATGCATTTGTAGCCGTTCCAGGCACTTTAAATGTCACATCCATTTTATTACTTCCTACTGCTGCGAATGTTCGCGCGGGGCTGAATGCGCTGAACTGCTCTCCGTAATTTGATACCAGGTCGCTGAAATTTTTATCGCTGATCCGTAATCCTTTTCCGGGAGTAGAAAAAATGGCGCCGCGTTTTCTGCCGGCCGCAACCGCAGGGTCGGTACTGTTGAAAAAGTCGCCCGGGAAGGTGTCGGTATTGGTCTGGTTGTCGGGTACTGCGTCCCAGTTGATCTCGCGGCGGCCGGCAGTCTGGCCCGGAGTTGTGTTAAGCTGGTCGCCTAGCAAAGCCCGGAATGCGTTTAGTTGCGCGGTAATGTCTCCGCTTCCTTTTACTTCTGTGAAATTGACGATCGGTGCTGGTGTGTCGGGCTCATTGTCGGAGTTGCAGGCGGACATGAATGCGATGCAGGCAAATACTCCCGCAGTTTTGATGGCTGTTTTAAAAGAAAATTGAGATTTCATGAATGTGTTTTGATTGAGTTGTTTAACCTTTTTTTTGATGTTGACAAAGGTACCGGGTGCCTGATTGCGCAAATCGAAAGAAATGCTAAAAACTATAAAAAAGTATAAAAATGAGAATGTGGTTTTTTGTCTATATGGATTTGATAGTCAGTCTTATAAAGTGATGAAATGTGGGGCAGGACGCTTATTTGTGAAGTTGGTCCAGCCTGGATTTTTGGAAGCAAAACCATTAAATAAGTACTACAAAAAAAAGCTGCTCCGGTCGGTTATATATATCTAGTTTTGCGGCTTTGAAAGGTTACCATTCGCACTTAACGACACCATGATGGAAATGCCAAGCTTGTTATTGATCGACGACGAAGTTCAGTACAGTGAGCTGACCAAAGAGTATCTGGAAATGAAAGGCTGCAAAGTGATGCTCAAACACGATGGACAGGCCGGGCTCGACGCTTTCAAGCTGCATTCCTTTGATTTGTGTGTTTTAGATATCAAAATGCCGAAGAAAGACGGATTTACACTGGCAGAAGAAATCAAGGAAATTAATGAAACGACACCGATCATTTTTCTGACCGGACAATCGCTTAAAGAAGACAAGATCAAAGGCCTGACATTGGGAGCTGACGATTATCTGACTAAACCATTCAGCATGGAAGAGCTTTATCTCCGGATCCGGGCGATTCTGAAACGGGTGAAAGTGCAGCAGAAAACGACCCAGATCAACCAGTATCATTGGGGGCTATCCAATTTTGACCCCGAACTCAGAGAACTTACCGTTACCGGTGAAAAGATCAAACTAACCTCCATTGAGGCCAAATTGCTGAGGCTTTTTTGTGAACATCAGAATAAAGTTCTCACGCGCGACGTGGCGATGATGGGCATTTGGGGCGACGAAGAACATTACCGCGGGTACAGTCTCAATGTGTATGTGAGCAAGCTGCGGAAGTTCCTGAAAGCCGATCCTTCCGTCGAGATCCTCAACCTGCACGGCGAAGGTTATAAGCTGGTATTCAAACAAAATGCGGAATGATGGACCTGACTTTGCTGAAAAGCCTGATGTCAGGTGATCAGAAACTTGTCGACCATTTTATTTCTATTTTCAAATCGCAGGTTCCTGCCCAGGTTGCCGCATTGCCCGGCTTTTGTGAAAGCGGGGAATGGGAAGAACTTTCAACCGCGCTCCATAGTCTCAAAACACAGTTTAGTTACGTTGGAATGGCAGAATTTGCTGAATTAATGAGAGAAATGGAGGAAAGCGTCGACAATGGCGAAACCGGGTCAATAACCTCCCGGATAGGCGGCTTTATAATGAAATTCGACAATTTCTGGCAAAGCGAATTTGCAGAAAGCGAATAGTTCCGCACTAAAAGGTTTGTTCGGCTTGTCTCGTATTTTCCAGCAGCTTCCTGATTTTATACCTCAATTTTTTACCTTCAATGGGCTTGGTAATATAGTCGTCCATACCTGCATCACGGCATTTCTGCGCTTCGGCCGGATTTGCATTCGAAGTAAATGCCAGGATTGGCGTGTTCTTGTCCTTCTCGCGCAGCCGGATCGCCTGGGTAGCTTTGTAACCGTCCATAACAGGCATTTTGACGTCCATTAAAATGATATCAAAACTGGCCTCATCCAGCTTTTTCAATGCATTTTCACCGTTATCCGCAATCGTAACCCGCACATCGCGGATGATCTTTTTCAGCGTTTCCTCCGCCACCACCTGATTGAACAAGTTGTCTTCGACAAGCAGAATATTCACACCAGCAAGTTGGGTATCGTCTTCTCCATCCTCGAAGTTTTCACCCGCGCCGCATATTTCGAAAGTCAGGTTGAAACTGAAATTGGTACCCTTTCCCAAAACACTATGAACCTGCATGCTGCCGCCTTGTTCCTCCACGAGTTTTTTGGCAATAAACAGGCCCAGTCCCGTTCCCGATTGCTTCGTGTTGAGATCGTCGTCAATGCGGGTGAATGTTTCGAAAATGTACGCCAGCTTTTCCTGTGCAATACCGATACCGGTGTCGATCACCTGGAAAAGCAGCTCCTCATTTTCACGCTCCCTCGAAACGACGCTGACATGGATGGATACCGATCCGCTATCGGTGAATTTCACTGCATTACCTGCCAGATTGAGCAAAATCTGATGCAGCCGGATCGGGTCGCCGATGAGCTGCGGACTCACATTTTCTTCTACTGTAATATTGAGCTGAATGCCTTTCTCCTCGGCGATGACCTTTAAAATATACCCGAGCCGGTTCATCCGGTCGCGCATCTGGAATGGCTTGTTGGAAAAGGAAAATTTACCCGCTTCGATTTTTGAATAGTCCAGAATGTCGTTGATGATCGCCAGCAAATTTTCGGAAGAGTACCGGATCCCTTTCGCGTATTCCGTCTGTTTTGCATTGAGCGGGGTGTCGAAGATCAGCTCGGACATGCCCAGGATCGCGGTCATCGGGGTACGGATCTCGTGGCTCATATTGGCAAAAAACTGTTCCTTAAACCGCGACTTTTCCTCGACCAATAATTTCTGCCGCTCGATTTCTTCTTTTTGAACCTGGATCTCGGCTGTCCGGACAGCCACTTTTTGTTCCAGTTTTTCATACAGGATCGCATTCTCGATCGATACGGCTATTTGTCCTGAAAGTAGTTTGAGAAGTTGTGTGCGTTCATTGGTGAAGACTGCGGTAGCCAGGTTATTTTCAAGATACAGTACCCCGACGAGCTTCCCCTGGTTCAGGGCAGGAATGCATAATGCCGACCGGATCTCGCGTTTGGCAACCACCGGATCGTTTTTAAAAATCTCGCTGGCGAGTGCGTCGTGTAAAACGACGTCGGATTTGCTATGAAAAACGTGTTCGATGATCGTGGCGGGAACCTGGTCAGAATCGGCCAGGCGCAACTTTCGGATGTCGCTGAATTCGTCAATCACAGATCGCCGGGCTTCAATAAACAATTCTCCGCCCCAATCCAGGATAAAATAGCCGGATTGCGCGCCGGCATTTTCGATGGCAAACTGCATGAGTTTCTCCATCAGTTTGCCAAAAACCACCTCGCTCGAAATGGCAGTGGAAGCTTTCATTAAAGTCGCCAGGTCCAGGGTCGATACGATGCTTTCGCCGGCCCCTCCTTTTGAAGCCGTTTTGCCGGATTGTTCCAAATTAACCTGGGCGATTTCTGGAAAATCTGCCAGTAACTGTTGCTCTTTCAAAACGCATCCCCACTCCCTGTAACCGTCCAGTGCGGCTCTCAGATACGTGAGTGCCATTTTCTTCAGGCCTTTTTCGTACCAGTATTTTCCGCAAAGCTCATTGGCCAGCGCGGCTTCATGCATGTGCCCGTTTTCATGGCTGGTTTTGATTGCCTTATCATAAAAATCAGATGCCTGCTGGGTATTTCCCTTTAATGCATAAAGCTCGGCTTCCAGCAAACAGTACCGGTGTTCAAAATTAACCGGGACCTGACGGGAGAATTTCCGGAGCTTGTCACGCTGCTTCACGGCAGCTTTCAGGTATCCGCTGACCCGCCGGTTCGTTTTGTAAACGGCAATATTGGTTAACCCAAAGAAGAACGAAAAAAGCGGCTCAAACATCGTACCGCGCACATTTCCGGCAAATGGCCCTGTTTGACGTGCATGTACAATCCCTTTTTCATATGCTCCGGACAGATATGCCAGGATCATTTTGTATGCAAAACAGGCAAACATCCTGGACTTGTCTTTTAGCGCCAGAATGCCGGAAAATGAGTCACCTTCATCGAAATAGCTGCCTGCTAATGCAACCGGATCGGCGTTTTCGCCCAGCAGGTTCGCTACTATCTGGATCAACGGCTCGTTATGATGGGAAATGACCCCTTTTGAGAGAGACCTGGGTAGCTCGTTGTACCGGATCATTTCGTGCTTTACCCAATGCAGGTTTTTACCCGATAGCAATAAATGAAAGCTGTACGAACTCGACGCATAAGCACAATACTCAATATCGCCCATTTCAATCCCGGTTTCATACGACTTTCGAAGCGGTTCGAGCGCCTCGTTCATATGCTCCCCCGACGACCTGTTGACGATGTTATAAATCAACAGCGTACGCGCCCGCGCGGCCGAATTTTCGGTTTTATCCGCCAGTTTCAATGCAAGATTGCCATATCGGTAATTAGCCTCGTTATTTGTTTCAATCGCATTTACAATAGCCCCGTAAGTCGCAAACGTAATGGCGGATTCAGGCGCAATGCCTTCTTTGACAGATAGTTCAACCATTTTGAGCACCATCACCGGATACAGATCGGGAATGGAGGAAAAGACCGTGGCCGTGATATTCTGCAAAATCCGCATGGCGGCAAGCTTGCCGGGATCGACCATTTTCGGAAGGTTTTCCAGCTCTTCAATTTTTCTGCCGCGCATGAGCCATTTGGATTTCAGGTAACCCGACAAAATGTGCAGCATTCCCGCCTTGGAAGGAAAAGTGATCCCCAGCTCTTCCAATACTTTTAACGAGAGAGAAATCGCGTCGCCGGGTTCCTGGTTCAATATAAGGCTCTGGATCTGAATGTAATATAGTTCAATTTTGTGCGCCATACTTTTGGTATGATGCAATGCACCCGCGGAAATTTCCATGCAGGTTACAGGATCGCCGGCGAGGTAGGCGCTTTCGGCATAATGCAAATGCAGATTGAATGCAAGTTCATACTGGTGTGCCCAATCTTCCTCAATCAGCAATCCCTGCCCGATCCTGAAATAAGCCATTGCCACCGAATAGGCGGCGGACGATCTCGCTTTTTTGCCCGCCTCCAGATTCAGCTCTGCAATCTTGTAACGTTCCCCGGACAGCGTAAAATCGGCAGCATGGTGATTGATGTGATTGACGATCTCAAACAACTGGGCGAACCGCTCCGTGGCTGACAATCTTTCAAGCAAAAAATAACCGATGTTCAGATGCATTTCATCCCGGGCCGCAGCTGAAAGCAGGTTGTATGCTGCCTGCTGAACCTGATCATGAACAAAGCAGTAGCGTTTTTTCGCCAAAAATGAATGTTCATTTTCCCGTTCCGACGACAGCCGCACGAGGTTCTCAGTTACAGCTTCCGCAAGATCTTCCATCGCTTCCTGAGGCGTTTTGTCTGTCAGTGCCGAAAGCATTACCAGATCGAAATCTGAACCAATGCACGACGCCGTGATCAGCGCCTGGCGGGTGGGGGCGGGCAGGTTGTTGATTTTCGCCGTTAATAGTTGTTGCGACGAGCCTGATAATGCGTAACCCGTCAATTCTTCCTGGTCCCACAGCCATTTTTGTCGCTGGCTATTGTAGGTCACGAGGCCATTTGAGACCAATTCTTTGATTGTTTCTGAAACAAAAAACGGGTTGCCGAGCGTGCGGGTAATGACTATGTCGGCCAGTGGAGCGGCGATTTTTGGCGGACAAGAAAAGGTATCCGAAATCAGCTCGGTAATGTCGGCGGATTGGAGCGGGCATAAAGTGAGTTGTGAGAGGTTCGATGCCGTCGCGTCGAGATCATTCAGGGTTACTTTTAAAATGTGGTTTTCGGACAACTCATTGTCGCGGTAAGTGCCTATAATCAGGAGGTTTGAGCCTTCTACCGAGTAGGTAATGCGGCTCAGGAACCGGAGACTCGATGCGTCGGCCCAATGCAGGTCGTCGAGGAAAATAACCAGCGGATGTTCCTTTTTGGTAAATACATTAATAAACCGGGTAAACACATTTACAAAACGGTTCTGCGCTTCAATCGGGGTCAGGGCTTCCACAGCGGGCTGACTTCCGATAATCCGTTCCAGCTCCGGAATCACGTCTGTGATTATCTGCCCGAACTGACCTACCGCATCCAGGATCTGAGCCTTCCAATAGGTAACGTTGCCACTGGATATTTTACAAACCAGCTCTTTAAAAGATTGGATAACTGCCTCAAAAGGAATGTTTTGCAAGTATTGGTCAAACTTGCCTGTTACAAATAAAACACCTCGCGGTTCCACCCGCTTTTGCAGCTCCCGGATGAGCGAAGATTTGCCGATCCCCGAATTACCCGACACCAGCACCATTTCGTTGCGGCTGCTGATACGTTCAAAAGCTTCGAGTAACATGTCAAGTTCCGGGTCCCGGCCATAGAGCTTCGGGGCCAGGCTGAACTGGCCGGCCATATCATGCATGCCGATCTGGAAATTTAATGCATCCGTATTCTTTTGCAAACCTGCCTGACAAGCTGCCAGATCGCATCGTATTCCCCGGGTGGTCTGGTAACGCTCTGAGGGTTTTTTAGATAAAAGTTTTAATATAATATCTGAAACAGCCCTGGGTATTGCGGGATTAACATCAGAAGGAAAAGCAGCCGAACGTGCCATATGCGCGTGGACGAGCTCGTTGGGATCGCTGGTTTCAAACGGCGGCACGCCTGTAAAAAGCTGGTAAAACATGACGCCCAAATGGTAGTAATCCGATCGGAAGTCTACTAAAATATCCATGAGACCGCTCTGTTCCGGCGACATATATTGCAATGCAGCCAGTGACGTATTTCCGCTGGCAGGATCGGATACTTGATCCGCACGCATGGCGCCGCTCAGGTCGGTCAACCGGGTTTGAAAGTTCTCCGTATTGATCAGAAAATGTGCGGGCCTGAGGTCGGGGTGTGCGATTTCGTGGTATTGCAGCTCCTCCACGGTTTGCGTCAAAGACAGTGCAATGCTCAGCGCAGATGGAATGGACATCGGTTTTCCGGCAAGAAATGTTTGCAGGCTGCATCCTGTGAAATCGTCCATTTCAAGTACGAGGTAATTCTCTGGACGCACCATCCGGTTGTAATTCAGTATGCGGCTGAATGCGTACGAGCTACCGAATGCAAATTCCTGATCGAACTCCTGACTTGCCGAATCCAGAACGCCATGGAACGGAGTGATCTTTAAAACCACCGTTTTCCCGGTGGCAGCATCTACCGCCCGAACCAGCGTTTTGTTAAATTCCTGATGCAGTTCATTTGTGATCCGATATTCCTGGATGGTTGTCATAACAGCGGCGCGTAGTATGTAAATCGGTGTATCTCAATCGTATGCAAAGGTAACTTTCGTATATTATCATCAAATTGCGGGTGTTCGATTTTTATATTTTTTTATACTTTTTAAGGACTTCTTACGATTTGGCCTATTTGCGCCGCATTACCTTTGTCACTGTCAAAACGAATGTAAAAAACACGGATCAATGAGAAAGATAGCAATCATGGGCGCAGGACAGTCGGGGTTACACCTGGCGATCAGGCTGGTAAAAAGCGGGTACGACGTGACGATCATTTCGGAACGTTCTGCCGAGGAGATATTCAACGGTACGCCCACCGGCGCGACTTATCTCTTTCACGATACATTACAGCTGGAACGGGAACTCGGGCTGGATTTGTGGAGTGATACTGCCTGCCATTCTACCGGCTTCAATATCAACTTCGGCACACCCGCCGGTGACTTTGCATTCGGCATTAAATCCCGCACCAGCAAGCCGGGAGCGTCCATTGATCAGCGTCTGAAATTCTACCAATGGATCAAGCTCTTTGAAAAACTGGGTGGAAAGTTCATCGTGAGCGACACCACGCCTTCGGATTTACTGGCCTGCACCGCGGAGTTTGACCTGGTGGTGGTATCATCCGGCAAAGGTCCGCTCGCCAGGTTGTTTACCAAAGACGAGCAACGCTCCACACACGATAAGCCGGCGAGGAAACTTGTGCAGCTGCATATCAATGATTTCGAACATCCTGAAAAAACCAGATTCACGTCCATTACCCTGGATGCGTTAATGGGTGGGGGAGAAATAATCACCGCGCCTTTTTACCAAAAAGATGATATCCAATGCGCATTCATGCTCGTGGAAAGTATTCCCGGCGGGCCGATGGACGTTTTTGATGACGCAACCACCGCTTCCGAGCTTTTGGAAAAAGCAAAGGAAATGATCCGTACATTGATGCCGTGGCGTTACCCGGCTTTTGCAAATGCCGAGGTGATCGCCGATAATGCATTTCTGAAAGGGTCCTTCACGCCGGTTGTCCGCAAACCAGTAGTTCAACTTAACTCGACTGCGGCAGTTCTGGGCGTAGGAGATACCGTTATCCTGAACGATCCGATCGTGGGTCAGGGAGGAAACAATGCTTCCAAAATGGCCAATGCATACGCCAAAGCCATTATTGCCCGGGGCGACAAACCTTTTGATGTACAATGGATGAACGAGACATTTGAAGGTTTTTGGGAGTATTCGAAATACGTGAACCGGTTCTCGGATATCTTCCTCAAACCCGCGCAGCCGCATGTAGTCGACATCCTGGGCGCAGCCACGCAGAACCCGGAAATTGCTTCCGATTTTGTCAACGGATTTAACCACCCGCCTGCATTATTCCCCTGGCTGGACGATGCCGAAGAGGCAAAAAAATACCTCGCCGGCAAAGTCCGGAATGCAGAGCCTGTGATTTAAGCAGGCCTGCAATAACCAAGTCATTATTCACTCAAACGTTAAATTTTCTATAATGAACAAGCTCAGCGTTGCATTCCCGACGGATGCAGAACAGGAGGACTATGTCTCCGTTCAAACACAAAACGAATTTCCAATCCAATCGCATACCATTACCGCACTTCGCGGAATGGTAGCCAGCGGCGGGCCGGAAAAAGCCGATTATCCGGTGATCGACCAGATTATGCAGCAATTGTATCGGATGAAGCAGCACGGCCATATCGGTGAAATCGAAACCGGATTCCTGCAAAGTATCTTCAATGATGAATTTCTGGCGAACACGATCCATGGGTACGTATATCGCAAGCCGTTGGGTTATGCAGGCGATTTCGCGCTCATTGACATGATCTATACCTACGACAGTTTCGGACATCCCGCCTATGAGAAATGGGATCGTTACTTCCATTATCACGCCGCAACCGAAGCTGTGCGCAACCGGAAAGCATTTTTTAAAACGAAAATGCTGGCTAAACTGACCGGTAGGAAAACGCCGCTTCATCTACTGAATGTCGCCAGCGGCCCTGCCAGGGATCTGTTCGAGCTATATCAGGTGACTGATCCGGAAATGCTGCAAACTACCTGTGTGGACATCGATTCAGATGCGATTTCTTTCGCCGGTAACCTTTGTCAGCCTTTCGAAAAACAGGTTCGTTTTTGTCAGAAGAACATCCTGCGGTTTTCAAGTGCGGAGAAATACGATGTAATCTGGTCGGCAGGTCTGTTTGACTATTTCGAAGATCGCATTTTTATCCTCGCCATGAAGAGATTGCTTACATTCCTCAAACCCGGCGGGGAAATTCTGATCGGTAATTTTTCCGAAAATAACCCCAGCAGAGGTTATATGGAGATTTTTGGCGAATGGTTCCTGATACACCGGAGCCCCGCCGAGCTCACGCGGCTTTCAATCGAAGCGGGCGTGCATCCCGCAAACATCACCGTAGAACAGGAACCGCTGGGCATTAACCTGTTCCTCAAAATCCGCAGCGCGGTACCCGCCGAACAGTCGGCACTCTGCATGAACTAGCATTGCTTACCCATTCAATTATATCCATACCAGTTAATTTTTAATCTTAATTATTTCAAAAATGAAAACTCATTTTGTTAGAACAACCGCATACTGTTTTGTTTTACTGTCTGGCATATTGTCGGCAGGCTGCCGGGAGGACGCGTTTTTATCGGAACAGATCACCACTGAAAAAATCGCAGATTCCACACGGTCGGCGAAGTTTGGAATACCTACCAAGTTTGAGCAGGTAGAAATGGCCAGAAAAATAGAAGCTTATATGGAGCCGCTTGTGGCGGGTTTTGGTTACACGATCTATAACGATGGCGTAGAATATTACGGAACGAATGGCGGCGACGGCTGGGCGCGTAAAAAAGTCGATTCGCCATTTCAGTTTCATGGTGCGATCATCAAACAGGAGATTTCGAAGGTTACGCAGTATGTGACGGCAGTGGCGGTTATTCGGGCACTTGAAAAACACGGTCTGTCACTCGGCTCGGCAGTCTGGCCTTATCTTCCCAAATCCTGGAACCCCAGCACGAAATTTAAGACACTTACTTTTGAACGTCTTCTCGCACACCGCACCGGGCTTATCAACTATAATGATCTCCAGAAACTTTCGCTGACCGTATCGGGAAATGTGAACGAAGGGATTTATACGTCGAAAGACTTTCAGAATAACGACGTGAATTACCTGCTGCTGGGCATTATCCTGCCTTATCTTGAAGCTAAAAAACTGGCTCAGCAAGGAAATAGCAGCAAATTGAATAAACTGGACCAGATCAATAACAATTTCATCGAGTATGGAGAGCAGTTCCGTGCATTTGTGAGGACCAATGTATTTCAGCCGGCCGGGTTATCCAATTCAAGCGTAATCGACTGGCGGGCGTGGGATCAGAATGGCACGATCCTGTCGTCACTCAGCAACAAAGGTTACCCTACTAAAAACGGTGACGAGCCAGGTACGAACAAAGAAGTTCACTTGTCGGATTGTGGCGTTTCAGGATTGTATATGAGCGCAGACCAGTTTGCCAAATTGCAGTCGGCGGTTGCCCAGTTCAAGGTCATCAGCTTCGATAACCTGAAACTGATGAAATCGAAATTGCTTGGTTTTGATGGCAGCATTAGCGGTAATAAGGGTATATACCATTGGAAAAAAGGCGAAGAAAACAACTGTGAAGCGATGATCGTGGATTTTGGCAAAGTACAGGTCGCCGTTTTTGCCACTTCCACACACAGCCAGATTACAAATCCTGCGGTGATTGCGCAGATGTATGAAGCTTCTTTTGTGAGTCTTTAAAATCAGTTACTAAGTAGTTTAAAAGGTCAATACCCGTGCAGACGCTTCGTCCGCACGGGTATTGACCTTTTTTATTTTTTGAGTCGAAAGAAAATTATTGTAGACTTTATGTCATGTTTACTTGACATAAAGATATGTTTACCTCTCTTTGTAGGAGGTCTAAACAATTTAACATATGGAACAATCTAAAAAAATCCTGAATCAGCGCTCTGTGATTTTTGCTCTCATTCACGGAGCCACCTACTTGCCGGCTGCATGGCTCCTGAAAAATCAGGTATTTGCCCAGCCTTTATCGATAGTTATAGCGATTGTGCCCGTTGTGACGTTCGCTATTTTTATTACTCATACATCAAGGCTTTCACGGAAATGGACGAAGTGAAGCAGCGGGTGCAGCTTGAAGCAGTTGTCATCGGATTGTCGTTGACGGTCATGTTGCTGATGAGCTTGTTTTTACTGAGTTTGTGTGGTATATCGAATCCTGTGTGGTTTGGTTATGGGCATCTGGTTGGATATTGCTGGCTTTTTTATTTTATAGGCTGGTTTGTCTCAAGAAAAAAGTACGGCGTATGAAAAACACAATTAAGGTGGAACGGGCCAAAAAAAACTGGACTCAGGCCGAGCTGGCAACACGAATAGGAATTTCACGACAAGGTTTGAATTCCATCGAAACCGGGAAATTTGTACCATCTACTCTGCTTGCACTACGAATGGCGAAAGCTTTTGATACGACTGTAGAAATTCTTTTCCAATTGGATGATCATGATGAATGATCTTTTGTTGAAACCAAACTTGCGGCACGAAAGAGGCGACTTCGAAGGACAAAGGGCTGCACTAAGCCAATTTGCTGAACCATTTGTTGAACCAGGGGATCAGTGCCAGCTCAGTAATGATATGCTGTTCATAGGGGTCGCTTTTTAAATTGATCAGCTCTTCCTTGACAACCGATACGGATTTGAAATTAATTTCCTTTCGAAGGAGGGCTATGACACACTTTTCTGTCCGGTAAAATTGATTGGCTTTTTTTAGTTTTCGCTCAATGGACCGCATTTCATAGTTGAGATAGTCGTGGTCCCCCAGGTGAAAATGGACCATCAGCTTCAAGATCCGGTAGGTTACATATTGCAGATTGTTGATCGTCTCATTGTTGTTGTGAAGGGTCCGGTTGATATAATGCAATGCCCTGTCATAATTCCCCGTTTCAAAATAGGCTCTCGCCAGGGTGAACCACCACTGCGCTTTGTCCTGATAAGGTGTCAGCAGAAACTGTTTTTCATTTTCAGGCGGCAAAGAACCGAGAAATGGCGGGATGTCTGAAGTCTGCTGCTTGGCGATCAGAATATGGAGCTCGTGTTCAAAAACCTGGTAACGTATCCGCAAATTCTGGTATTCGGAAATATTGTTCAAAGACCTCAGCCTGTCCAGGAAAAAGGCCATTTTGTCAAACTTCTCCACCCGTCTCAGGGTCTGAAGGATCCCGTTCAGAAACTGTATATAATAGTGCGGTGAATTGATCCATGATTTGGGCTCGGCCTGATATAGGTTATCCAGCTCATAAAATATCTGCAGACTTCCCTCCACGTCGCCGGTTACAAGAAAGAAAACCGACTGGAAATGAAGATGTGTAAGGTCGGATTCAAACGAAGTGTGCTTGTTGTTGGTGATCGTCAGATGTTCTTCCAGGATCAGGTCATTGAGGAGCGTTTGTTCACGTGTGCTGCGTATTGTTCCGTTTTTCCAGTATCTGCAGAGCAGGATTTCGTAAAGTGAAGCATGTTGCTGGATCGCATGTTCAGTAGCAATTGCATCCCTCGATTTTTCCTGGGCCAAAACCAGCTCGGATTCGTTCCAGTCTATAAACTGCTGATGCATCATATATTCGATCTTCTTTTTGTTGAGCATGTGAAGAAATAAATGCCTCTCATGTTCAACCGCGAGCTTTTCACCCTTGTTAAGAAATCGCATTGCCGCTGCGTACAACCCCTTTTTATATAACGTATTACTGTTCTGATACAGGTTCCACAACTGAGCTTCCACCGCTTTATCCCCGTCGAATTCGCTCAGGGAGCGGGTGAGTACTTTGGCCAGGTGTTTTCTGGCGGGTTCAACGGTTGCTGTGCCCAGCGCGGTCTGAATGGTTTTCAGCAGATCGGCGCCGTAAATGTCCGCAGATTCCAGAAGATCATACATTTTCATATATCCCTTATCGCCTTCCTGGAAATTCTGGCACATTCTGAAATACCGTTTTTCAGATTTGGTAAGAGATTTAGTCAGAGAAAATAATTCAGAAATAGACAGCATTGACCGGAACTATTGGTTGTTCTATAAAAAAGAAGGCGTGTATGACGGAATACTGCTGTTTGTTCAAAATTACACAGCGCTAAGCCGCAGCATAGCATTAACCAAATCGGTTATTTTTTGGATTTAAAATGATATTATTTACGGATAGTTTTGGATCATAAGGTTTTGGTACCCCGGATTTTTCAATCATTCATTAAGCGATATACAGGTTCAGTATGATTTATGTTGTAGGAAGTTCCAATACAGATATGGTGGTAAAGTCAGACAAGCTGCCAATGCCCGGCGAAACCGTGATGGGTGGAAATTTTCTGATGAATCCGGGCGGTAAAGGAGCGAATCAGGCTTTAAGTGCGTCGAGACTCGGGGGTAAGGTCAGTTTTATTTGCAAAGTCGGAAATGATCTTTTCGGCAAACAGGCTTTGCAGCAGTTTAAAAGGGAGAATATACGGACTGATTTCATTGTGACCGATCCGCATCTGCCTTCCGGCGTCGCGCTGATCAATGTGGATACGGATGGTGAAAACTGCATTTCCGTAGCTCCCGGCGCAAACAGCTCGCTGCGGCCCAGTGAAGTCATTCTCGCTTTCGACGACCTGACACCTGCGGATATCCTGCTGATTCAACTGGAAATTCCATTGGATACGGTCGTTTTCACGATACAGGCTGCATTTGAAAAGAATGTGAAAGTGATCCTGAACCCGGCACCTGCGCAGGACCTTTCCGACGACGTTCTGAAATGCCTTTATTTGATTACCCCGAATGAAACGGAGGCCGAGTTGCTGACCGGGATCCGGGTTGTGAACGATGCTACCGCCGAACAGGCTGCGGCAATTCTGGTCGGCAGGGGCTGCCAGAACGTGATCATTACTTTGGGCAGCAAAGGCGCATTTTTATTTACCGAAAACAAAGGAAAAGTCATCCCGGCGCCAGCCGTGACTGCGGTGGATACCACGGCCGCGGGCGATTGCTTCAACGGCGCATTGGCGGTGGCGATATCGGAAGGTACCCCGCTGGACGAGGCGGTATCCTTTGCCTGTAAAGTCGCGGCGATCAGTGTGACACGGATGGGCGCGCAAAGTTCGATCCCGCTGAGAAAGGAAGTTGACCAGCTGCCACTACTGAATCAGATTCACCCGCTTTCAAATCTATAATCTAAACCTACCCTTAACCATGTTTATTGTCGAAAGTTACCCGATGGCCGTGATCTTCTGCGTTGTCACCATGATATGCTGGGGATCGTGGGCCAATACCCAGAAAATAGTCCAGGACCGATGGCGATTCGAGCTTTTTTACTGGGATTATGCAGTGGGGATATTCCTGCTGGCACTGGTGGGCGCGCTCACAATGGGCAGTACCGGCACATCGGGGAGGGGATTCATCGACGACATTCAGCAGGCGGATTCTGGCAATATTATCAATGCATTGATCGGTGGCGTGGTTTTTAACCTGGCCAATATTCTGCTTACAGCAGCGATCGCCAATGCAGGTATGGCCGTCGCATTTCCGATCGGTATCGGCATTGCGCTGATTATCGGTGTGCTGATCAATTACCTCATGCACAGCAAAGGTGACCCGTATTTACTTTTTACCGGTGTGCTCCTTGTCACGGTCGCCATTGTTCTGAATGCTACGGCATACAAACGTTACGCAGGAAATGTCGAAAAGAAGAATGTAACCAAATGGGTGATCGTATCGGTAGTGGCCGGGGTGTTGATGTCGACGTTTTATTCCTTCGTCGCGTCAGGAATGGATCTGGACAATTTTGTTTCGCCAGCGACCGGCAAAATGACACCTTACACGGCATTTGTGATTTTTGCTTCCGGCATTCTTATTAGCAATGTGCCATTTATTACCTACCTCATGCACAAGCCGCTGGAAGGTGAGCCTACCAGCTACGGGGCTTATTTCAAAGGAAATTTTGGTACACATATCATCGGGATAATCGGCGGCAGTATCTGGGGTTTGGGGAATCTGTTCAATCTCATTGCGGCGGGAAAGGCCGGGCCGGCCATTTCCTACGGTTTGGGCCAGGGCGCAACCATGGTGGCTGCATTATGGGGCGTGATCATCTGGAAAGAATTCAAAGGGGGCGATAAAACGATTTCATTGCTGATCAAACTGATGATGGTACTGTTCGTGACCGGCCTCGGGCTTATCATTGCTTCAGGGAACTGACGGGAGGAGAACTCACAGAAAAGACTTCAACTACACACTATGCGGACGTTGCCGTCAATGGCAACGGCTGCTATGCATTTGCTTTTGAAAAACAATTCTTAAACCCAATTAAACCTTACTTGTTGATATGAGCATGAAAATTCTATTTTCAATGGTATGTTGTTGGCTGATCATCCGGCAGGCACAAGCCCAGACGACCGTAACAGGGCACGTTACGGACAATGTAACCAGCGAGCCTCTGATAGGCGCGACTGTGATGGAAGTGGGCAGTACCAATGGTACCGTAACCGATGCGAACGGAAAGTATGATTTGACGGTCAATTCCGAAAATGCCAGCATTCAGGTTTCTTTTATCGGATATCAGCCTCAGACGGCCGTAGCCGGGAAATCGTCGGTTGTCGATTTCAGGATGATACCCGACAACTGGGCGCTGGATGAGGTGGTGGTGACCGGCTACGGCACGCAGCGAAAGGTGGACCTTACGGGTGCGGTATCCATTGTCAATACCAAAATGCTGAAAAACAGTCCGAACCCCAACCCGATAAAAGCTTTGCAGGGGCAGGTACCGGGGGTATCCATTCAAACGGACGGCAACCCGGCGGGCGGGGCCACCGTGCGGATCAGGGGCGTGAGTACATTGAACAACAACGATCCGCTGTACATCATCGACGGTGTGCCGACCAAATCGAGCGCATTTAATATCCTCAACTCTAACGATATAGAATCCATTCAGGTGCTGAAAGACGGGGCGTCTGCGGCCATTTACGGTTCGCGGGCTTCGAACGGGGTGATTATTGTCACTACGAAGCAGGCTAAAACGGAAGGGTTCCAGGTGAATTATTCCTCGGCTTTTACGCATTCCAAATATTTCAGCATGCCCAAAATGCTCAATACCATGGAGCGGGCGCGGGTGCATTGGCAGGCGACGATCAACGACAATGGCAATCCCGATAACATCCCGTTCATTAAATACGATTGGGCGCGCGACGCAAATGGAAAGGCTGTTTTGAATAACATTGAAATCCCGGAGTACCTGATACCGGGCGTGAAATCAGCCAATACCAACTGGTTTGAGGCCATCAGCCGGACCGGATTTATCCAGGAACATAATCTGTCGCTGACCGCAGGCAGTAAAAACACCGGCTCTGTGATCTCATTCCGGTACTATCAGGATAAGTACGTGTTACACGCGAAGGACAACAAACGGTTCAGTGCCAGAGTAAATACCCGGCAGGATTTCTTCGAGAAGAAAATAAGAATCGGGCAGAACCTGTCTGTCTCTAATGTGCTGGATAACGGGTTCAGCGGCTTGCTGCCGCTCGAAAGGGCATTAAGCGTGAGACCGATCCTTCCGGTGAAGGACGACGCAGGAAATTATTCGGGCCCGATTACCGGCGCATTTACCGATGATGAAAACCCGTATATGGTTCTCGATATCAATAAATGGGACCAGCGCAATAACCTCAATGTTTTTGGAAATGTGTATGCCGATGTAGTCCTGGCGAAAAATCTGAACTTCAAAACCAACTTTGGTATTGACTGGCAGAAAGGTCTCGACCGGAACATCGAGCGGATTTATGACACCGGGATCAAGAAACGTTTAGTGAACTCCGTTCAGAACCTGGACTCCGACAATTTCAACTGGGTGCTGAATGCAACGGTGGATTATAACCTTCAAAAAGGCAAGCATAATGCGACCGTTTTGCTGGGAACCGAGGCGATCCGGAACCAGTACCGTCAGAATTCGAGTTTCCGTGAAAACTTTGCCCTCGAAACATTTGACTACTTCATGGAAGATGCCGGAAGCGGGCGGCATATTGTTGGCGGGTCTGGTTCGGGGTATAGCTTGCTTTCGTATTTCGGTAAAATCAATTATGCATTTGCTGATAAATACCTGTTGTCGGCTACCGGGCGCTACGATGGTTCTTCGCGTTTCGGAGAAAATTACAGATTCGGTTTCTTTCCGTCACTTTCGGCGGGATGGCGCATTGATCAGGAAGATTTTATGAAGAATGCGGCAACACCGGTTTCTGAATTGAAACTGCGCGGGTCATGGGGGATCACCGGTAACCAGGAAATCTCCAATACTGCCCGGTTCACGACTTATATCACGCATTATGGAGAATCAGCGATCGCATTCAATTCGGATAATGGTACTGCCTATGACATCTACGGGGCAGATTCGGGTTCGCTGCTATCAGGATTCAGGAAGTCTCAGACGGGTAACAATAACCTGAAATGGGAGCAGAGCGGACAGATGAATGCGGGGCTTGACCTGGGTCTTTTCTCCAATAAACTCACCGGTTCGCTCGACTTTTTTATTAAAAACACCAAAGACATTCTGATCTCCCCGGTATATCTTGCCGCAATCGGTGAAGGGGGCAACAGGTGGGTAAATGGCGCGTCCATGCAAACAAAAGGATTTGAGTTGTTGCTTGGTTACCAGGATGTTATATCGAAAGTAAACTACTCTATCTCGGGAAATATCGGGCATTACCGGGACAAGATCAAACACCTGCCGGCAGTTGTAGTGAGTTCGTATCCTGGTAATGTGGAGCAGAATATTCTCGGCAGATCCATGAATTCCATTTTCGGCTATGTTGCCGACGGGATATTTAAAACCAAGGAGGAGGTAGATCAGCATGCTGTTCAGCCTGGAAAAGGGATAGGAAGATTAAAGTATAAGGATTTGAATGGCGACGGTACCATCAACACGCTGGACCAGAAGTATCTTGGGATTTCAACACCGAGGTATGAGTATGGTGTGAACCTGAATTTAAGCTACAAAAACTTCGATTTTACAGCTTTTTTCCAGGGTGTATTTGGCCGCGAAGTGAATAATGTATTTAAAAGACGTACCGATTTCTCGTCGCTTTGGGCCGGTATCAATTACGGAAAAAGGACGCTGGATGCATGGTCGGTCGATAATCCCGATTCGACAATCCCGGCTGTGACGCTGGTTGATAATAATAATGAAGGTCGTTTGTCGTCGTACTTTATTGAAAACGGTTCGTACCTGAAATTGCGGCAGGTGAGTTTGGGCTATAACTTGCCGGCGATCAAATTTGTGAAAAACAGCCGGGTTTACCTGACGGCGGACAACCTGCTTACTTTCAAGCATTCTTCATTCACTTCGGAAGATCCCGAAAATCCGGGAAATGGTTTTCCCCGGCCCAGAAACATCACTTTGGGATTGAGTATCAATTTGTAGTCCATTCGTAATCCATTAACTCTACAAGCAATGAACAAGCTATTTTCATATAAATTACTACTTGCCGTGGCGTTGCTTTGCGCGAGCTGCAACAGTTTTCTGGACGTTTTGCCACGCGGAGTAGCCAATGAAGATGATCTTCAGAATGCGATCGGGGCGGAAAAACTGGCGGTTGCAGCCTATGCCTCACTCGGAAACGACCACTGGTTTGAACCTTACACCAGTATGTGGCCTTACGGAAACGTGCGGGCAGGGGACGCCCACAAAGGCGGGCTTGGCGCGGCGGATATAGGAGAATATCATCAGTATGAAATCTTTTCGACAACCCGGACGGATATGGATTCGGGCAACCGAATGTGGACACGATTATACATTGGTGTTCAGCGGGTAAATGCTGCGATCAAAGTTTTGAATTCACTGGATGAAAGCAGTTTCAAAGAAAAAACGCATCGCCTGGCCGAAATGCGGTTTCTGCGGGCGCATTACCATTTCCTGCTCAAAATTCTGTTCAAAAAAATACCTTTTGTTACCGATGAATTGAGCGCCGATGATGTGGAAAAATTGTCGAATGATGCGCTGACTGACGCTGAACTTTGGCAGAAAATAGCCGATGATTTCAAGTTTGCCGTGGACAATCTGCCCGCTCAGAAGTCAGATGTTGGCCGGCCTTACCGGACGGTGGCGAAAGCTTATCTGGCTAAGGTACGCTTATTCCAGGCATATGTCCAGAACGAACAGAACCAGGTTGTTTCCATTAATCAGGAGCATTTGAATGAGGTAATTGCATTGACAACCGAGGTGATCGATTCGGGAGAATTCGGGCTTTTTGATGATTTTTCCAAAAACTTCCTGTGGAGCTTTGATAATGGACAGGAGTCGGTTTTTGCGGTGCAAAGATCCAAGGATGATGGCAGCCCGATTGGCCGGATCGATATGTCGACTGCGCTGAACTATCCGATGTATCCGGGCTACGGCTGCTGCTCGTTCCACCGCCCGACGCAAAACCTCGTCAATTCGTTCCGGACTTCACCGACAGGTTTGCCACTGTTCAGTGATTATAATATAGTATCACTGAAAGATTCGGCTGATTTTGTAAAAAACACCATTGATCCGCGCCTCGACCACACGGTCGGCATTCCGTCTCATCCATACAAATACCAGCAGAATGTGATTTACCGGACGGCCACATTTACCCGTGAACCAGGCACTTATGGGCCATATTCGGCGATGAAGGAAGTGCAGCAGCTGAGTTGCCCGTGCCTTACTACCGCGCAGACCTACGCTTATCCGTCCAGTTCTAAAAACAATACCGTGATCCGTTTCAGTGATGTTATTCTTTGGAAGGCGGAGGCATTGATAGAAGCAGGAAGGTTCAATGAGGCGCTGCCATTGATCAATCAGATCAGGACGAGGGCCAGGAACTCAACCGGCCTTCTTAAGTATGCGAACGGAAAAGTGATATCGAATTACAACATGGATGTTTACAAACCCGGCGAAAATATTACCTGGAACAAGGCGACTGCCACCACCGCATTGAGATGGGAGCGGAGATTGGAATTTGCATTGGAAGGTTACCGGTTTTTTGATCTGGTACGCTGGGGGATTGCCGCTGAAACCGTCAGCGAATATTTTGCAACTGAAAAAACGCGGGTACCTCATTTGGCTTCCGCGAGTTTCACAAAAGGCCGGGATGAATATCTACCCGTTCCCGAGCAGCAGATTCAGAGAAGTAACAGGCTTTATAAGCAAAATAACGGCTGGTAGTTTCTCTTGCCAAATCAAGGAAAAGTCATATCTAAAAACAGTTCGAAAATTTACCTTTAACCATAATTTATGAAAAATCTCCTGCTGGTTGCCGTAAGTGCCTTTTTTATAGCATCGTGCGCAACACCCCAAGAAAATGACAAAGAGAAAGCATTGCCGGCTGTGATTCTGGACACAGACATTGGCCCTGATTATGATGATGTGGGCGCGATGGCCGTGCTGCATGCATTGGCCGATAGCGGTCAGGTGGTTCCATTGGCCGTTATTGCCAGTAACGCACAGGAGCTGGTCGTGCCGGCGATTGATATCCTTAACACCTATTTCGGACGTCCCGACCTGCCCACCGGCGTGCCCAAAGGAAAGGGCGCTCCTGATGAAAAAGCCACGCAGGGCTGGCCTGAGCTCATCGCCGGGAAATATCCGCACAAGATCAAATCATCTGCCGACGCGCCGGATGCCATTGAAACGTATAGAAAAGTACTTGCTGAGCAACCGGATTCCAGTGTAACGATCGTTACGGTCGGGTTTTTGACAAATATGTCGGCACTACTGGATTCTCCTGCCGACAGCTATTCCAAACTTTCGGGCAAGGAATTGATCAAACAAAAAGTAAAAAGACTGGTTTCCATGGCAGGCCGCTTTCCAAAAGGACGGGAATACAATGTGTATGTCGATTCTGTGGCGTCTGAAAAAGTATTTACGCAATGGCCCACCGAGATTGTTTTCAGCGGGTTTGAGATCGGGATGGAAGTAGTAACCGGATTAAAAGTAATTAACAACGCATCTCTGAATTCGCCTGTTAAGGATGTGTATGCCAAAGCAATGTCGTTTTCGAAAAGCGATAGCCTGGGAAGGCAGAGCTGGGATCAAACGGCAGTACTATTCGCCGTGAAAGGGGCGGAGCCCTATTTCGGATTGCAGCGCGGGCATTACGTTCCCGAGGGGGGAAACAATGCATGGCGCGACGATCCCAATGGTCCGCACGCTTATATGACCTTCAAAAGGCCCGCCGGGGAAGTTACCGAGGCGATTGAGAAGCTGATGATGCACGCTGGTAAATAATCGTTTTTCAAGCCCGGATTGTTCAAACATACATAAGTTTTCCACTGCTCCATCCTGCATGAAGCAGTGGAAAACTTATGAAAACCCCGGGCGTCTTGGACCGAACAGCATTTCTCAGGCGCACAGTCGATTAGCATCCTGGTATTGATCGAAATACAAGTAACCGATGGATAAGTTGCCCCCCAAAAGAGGGATACCATGGCTGCTTTAAAAGTATTCACTTTGTAGCACTATGGAAAAACTTATACCCTTGCTGCCCATGCGCCTGATCCATTTGTGCGCATTCCTGTTGTGTGTATCGCTCCAACTATCGGCACCTATTGCCTCCCAGGCTCAGGTGAGCCCCGGCGATCCAGGGAATTTTATCACCACCTGGGAATACACCTCTCCGATGGATACACCCAACGGCCAACTGGTTATTCCGACGATTCCGGGGGAAAACTACCTTTATGATGTCTACTGGGAAATCCTGGGGAGCAGCGGATCAAGCGGTAGCGTGACCGGCGTGACCGGCGATTTTACCTTGCCGGTAACAGGTTTTTTTTCCAACCAAACCATTCAGATCGAGATTTCCGGACAATTTCCGCGCATCGGCCTGGAAAGGCTGGCAGAAGTTAACCCGCCGGAATCTTTATCTGCGCCCGTTAAATTGCTCTCCGTGGAGCAATGGGGCAATATAGCCTGGACATCTATGGAACGGGCATTTTTTAAAGCCGATAATCTTCAGATAAATGCGACGGACGCTCCGGACCTGAGCGGTGTTACTTCGCTAAAGGAAATGTTCTTTGGCGCCAGGTCGCTCAATTCGCCGATCGGACATTGGGACGTTTCAGGCATAACGGATATGGCCGGATTATTCCGGGACACAAATGTATTTGACCAGGATCTCAGTGGATGGGATGTTTCCAGGGTAACCGATATGTCGTTTATGTTCTATTGGGCACTGAAATTCAATCAGGATATCGGGGACTGGCAGGTCGGTGCGGTGAAGGATATGAACAGTATGTTCGGTTTGGCCAGAAATTTCAATCAGGATATTGGTGGATGGGATGTTTCGCAGGTCGAGAATATGGAAGGTATGTTCGTTGGCGCCTGGGCATTTAACCAGAGTCTCGGTTTATGGGACGTGCGTAAGGTTTCTAGTATGCATGAAATGCTAAGCGAATCTGCGCTGTCACTTGGAAACTACGATGCTACGCTGGCGGGTTGGGCAGCGCAAAGTGGGTTGCAAAACGGCGTAACGTTAAAAGCAAGTAACCTGACTTTTTGCAATGGGGCAGAGGCCCGCCAGAAGCTGATTGATCAGTACGGTTGGACGATCCAGGGAGATACCCCGGCTTGCGGGTCAATGATGCTCTTCGTGAAAACCGAGGACGGGAATACCCTTATCGTCCTTGCCGAGGGAAGCGACTCTGTCCAACAATTAAAACACAAGATCCAGGATAAGGGCGGAGCGCAACCCGAGCAGCAGCGGCTTTCTTTTAACGGGAACGAGTTGGAGGATGGACGGATACTGGAGGAGTATTCCATACAAAATGGAAGCACACTTAATCTCATCCTGAACGCTGCACCCGGCATTACACCCGATGAGAACAATATTGTTTATGTAGACATCAACGTGAACACAGGTGCCAGCGGCTATACCGGCGCGGGGGATTCGTGGTCGAATGCCGTTCCGCAACTAGCCGATGCGCTCAAATGGGCTCGTGAGCAGCAGGACGGAGGTAATCCTGGCTGGAGCGACACGAACCCGCTACGCATTTATGTGGCCAAAGGGACCTATCTGCCTGCCTATCACAGCGGGGATGGGACCTATACATCAGACGGCGGTCAACAGAATGCGTTCGTTTTGGTACGTAACGTACGCCTTTTCGGAGGTTTTGACCCGTCGGCGGGTGTGGAGGACCTGGACGACGCGCGCATCCTGCCAGATGTCAATAGCCCGGGCCAGGGTACCGTGCTGAGCGGCGACGTGACAGGGAATGACCATGCAGATGATTTTGAAGGACATGTTGAAAATATTCGCCATGTAGTCATTGCGGCCGGTGAAATTGGGGTGGGGGAAATGGACGGTTTTACCATTACAGGCGGCTATGGTTACAGCGGAGGAGCTGACATTTTTAGCATAAACGGAGAACCCGTCAGCCAAGAAACCGGCGGCGGAATGTATATTATCAACTCCTCTCCGGTGATGGGGAATTGCCTGTTTTTACGAAATACAGCCTCTATCGGAGGAGGAATGCAAATCGTTGGTCCGGCTGCGGTGCCTTCGATTAACAAATGTATCTTTTATCACAATTCAGCGGAGGAAGGAGCAGGAGTTAGCAACTGGACGGCGGCCCCTGTTTTGACCGAATGCGTATTTTTGGAAAATTCCGCGTCTCAGGGGGGAGGAGGACTGCATAACTGGCAAGCCACTGCTTCGCTCATCAGGTGTACATTCCGGGCGAACTCGGCCGATGCCGGTGGAGGAGTATCGAATGCCGGAAGTACACTTACACTTAATCAGTGTGATTTTTCAGAGAATACATCCCGGAACGGGGGCGGGATGATGAATGGTGGGGGGACATCCTCTCTGACCGGATGTCAGTTTACAGAGAATTCTGCGACAGCCGACGGGGGAGGGATACACAGCATCCAGGCCGGACTTTCGCTGGCCGGGTGCACTTTTTTGCGGAACGCAGCCGACTCGCGTGGAGGCGCTATGCGAAACGACAGGTCCAATGTGACCATAAGACATAGCAGGATCATTGATAATACTGCGCCTCAGGGAGGTGGAATTATTAATGAATCGTGCCCGGTTGTTTCGCTTGCCAACTGTACATTTTCGGGGAACGCTGCGATGAGTGCGGGCGCGATGATCAGCGGCGTGTGCGAATCAGTTGTGCTTACTAACTGTACGGTGTCAGGCAATACGGCCAGCCAGATGGGCGGCGGGCTGGTTAGTTTCCAGGCGCCGACTTCTTTGGCCAACACGATTATCTGGGGAAACGAGACAAATGGTAATAGTACCACTGCCGAAGCATCATTCCTTAACGTGGGGGGGCAGCTGCCGGTAATCTCGCATAGTTTAGTGGCCAACTGGGAAGGTAGCGACAATTGGGATGACACCAAGGGTATAGACGGCGGCGGCAATATCGACCTCGATCCGGGATTTGCCTCCGTTACATCAGGCGATGCAAACTACCTGCACCTGACCGAAACAAGCCCGGCACGCAATGCAGGGAGCAACGATGCTTATACGACCGGCGGCGGTGATCTGGTCAACGACCTTGATCTGGCTGGAAACACCCGTTCCTTTGGCCCTTCCATTGATATGGGGGCTTTTGAAAACCAAACTTCAGACGTTATTCATTCAATTCGCTATGTGGATGCACAAAGCGGCGATGACGCCAACGACGGTATCAGCTGGACTACGGCGTTTAAAACAGTATCCCACGCATTGAGTGCTGCAAACGCAGACGTTAAAATTGAATCTGTATTGGTCGCAAAGGGTACCTATTATCCAACCGGATCAGCAACCGGCACAAACCGGGAGACTACCTTTAATATCAGCCGCGGAGGGCTCCGGTTTTACGGAGGTTACGACGCCGGTACCGGCGAAAGAAATCTGGCAGACAATACTACCATTCTGAGCGGTGCAATCGGAAATGCGGATCTTGCCGCGGATAACAGCTATCATGTGATGGTGATAGCAGGTATTTCTTCTGAGGCCGACAGTATTCTCGTTGACGGATTTACCATCAGAGACGGTTATGCCGATGTAGCCGGAAATACCACGTACAATGGAGAAACCATTGCGCATAACTATGGCGGGGGAATTTACTGCAAACGGAATGCGCTTGGATCAAAACTTCGGTTTGCCAACCTCAGCATCCAAAACAATGCTGCGTCGTTTGCTGCCGGTATGTTCAACGATGAACAGTCGTCGCCTTTGCTTGTTAACAGCATTGTCAGCGGTAACGCCGCGATCGGTAATGGCGGGGGGATACTCAACAGAAATGCCTCATCGCCGATCATTATCAATTGTACGATTGCCGGTAATAAAGCCAATGACGGGGGAGGGATTTTCAATAACTTAAATGCTTCACCAGTCGTACGGAATACTATTGTCTACGGCAACAGTACCGGGATCAACAGTTACGGAGGCAGCAGTACAACGGTCAATAACAGCCTGGTGCAAGGCCTGCCGGGCGGAACAGACGGTAATATCAACGGACATACTAATCCAGGCTTCGTGAATCCGGCCGATGACGACCTTGCGCCTGATGCAAGCGGTGACTATCGCCTGCAGGCATGCAGTCCGGCCATCAACCGGGGAGAAAATACATTGCTTCCCGACGGACTTGCCAAAGACGCGGACGGAAAGACACGTACGGTACACGCTATGGTGGATATCGGCGCTTTTGAGTACCAGGAGGCCCTTCCCGAAGGCAGCGCTACGCTGGCACTGCACAATGACGAGAGCACACAGAGTATCAATGGCGTAACTGATTTCAGGGTTAACGACCAGGCTTGCCGGCTGATCGCCAGGGTAGAACCTGCCGGCGCCAATCCGGTCAGCGGAAGCGCTACTGCCATAGTCGGGATAGACCCTGAGGTTGCTTTCGATAACGGCTCGCCTTATGTTCAAAGGCATTATCAGATCAACGTACAGTCGGGCGGATCTGCGAAAGTAACCCTGTATTTTACACAGGCAGAGTTTACAAACTTCAATAACGAATTACTGGAGGGATATCTTCCAACAGGTCCTGCCGACGAACTCAGCAAAAGTAACCTGAGGGTATTCCAATACCACGGCACCGGCGGAAGTAAACCGGCGGATTACGAGGGTTCTGCCCTCAGTGTAATTGATCCGCAGGATCAGGAGATCAGATGGAATGAGGTCAGTAAACGGTGGGAAGTAGGTTTTGAAGTGGCGGGATTCAGCGGCTTCTTTATCGGGTCGGTTGCCAGTCCGTTACCCGTAAAGCTTGTTTCGTTTTCGGGATCTGCCGACACGGAAAACGTGGTCACGCTTAACTGGAAGGTTGTTGAACAGCAGGGTATCCAGGCCTACCAGGTTGAATACAGTTCAAATGGTATGGCTTTCCAGCATGCGGGAACAGTAGCCGCGACCCAGACGCCGGAAGCCAGTTACACTTTCAAACATACGCCGTTGCAAAGTAAGGCGATGGTTTATTACCGTCTGCTTATAAAGGAAGCCGATGGAACCCAGAGCTATAGCAAAATCATTAGCGTAAAATCCCCGGTTTGGTCTGCTCCGTTTGCCTATCCTGTTCCGGCTGATCAGGGTTTTTGGGTCAAAGGGCCGGGAGTAGCAGGTACCACAGCGCGCCTGGTCAATATGCAGGGCATCGCGTTAAAAATCTGGACTTTTTCATCAGATCGCCAGTACGTGGATAGTAGTTCGCTGCAGGCAGGCGTTTATTTTGTCGTATTCGGTGATGGGACTTCCCTGAAAGTCGTTAAGAAATAGCGGGATAGCCTATCGCGGGATCCTAAGGAAGAAGGTAGTTCCCTGACCCCGATTTGTCTCAAACGAAAGGTCTGCCCCTAATTCTATTGCATACTTTTTAGAAAGAGCCAGCCCTATCGCGCCTGAACGGGCGACATTTCTGGCGGGGTGCTGCCAACTTTCGTAAATTTCGTTCTGCTGCTGTTCATCAATCCCGGGACCGTTATCGGTAACACGGAAGACGTGAAAGACATTTTGAGGTTCATAGGAGAAACAGATCGTTGCACCATCCCCTGAAAATTTGATGGCATTATTAATCAGGTTTCTGATTATGACATTAAATAAATGCTTATCGCCATTAATCCGTAGTTCTTCCGGGATTAAAATATCCATTTGCTGGTGACTGGAACGGGCTATATCACCGTAAACTTTTAATGTCTGGCTAACTGCCTCGAGAACAGGAAATGCCGCTTTGGTATTAATGTCGTTTTTGCGGATATCTATTTTAGTCATATCCAGTAAGTTGGCCAGCAGGCTTTGTGTATGCGCAACGGACTGGCGCATCTGCGTGGTTAATTCCTGGCGTTCATCAGCACTCAATTCATGTTTATCAAGAATTTTAAGGTAGTGTTGCAGGGCAGTTAACGGCGTGTGATAATCATGGGAAATTACGGAAATCAGCCGGGCCTTTTCTTCATGGAGTTCATCCAGCATAATGGCCCTTGCTTCTGCATTTTCCTTTTCGAGGGTATAATTTTTAATAATATATCCCAGGCCGGCAAGTATCAATATGATAGTGACGGCATAGGTTGAGGCAATATCAATAAAGTGCTCTTTTCTTCCGGAATAATTGACAAGAACAAATGCCGGGTCATTGTATTCGGTGATCAGTAGCATCGCAACGGTGCCTAAGTTGACCAGGGTTAATATCAAATATTCTTTTTTGGGCAAAATGGCAACAGCCAGAAAAAATACGATACAGAATGAAAGTAAGGTCGAGCCGGAAATGCCTGCGCTCACACGATAACTGGCCACAAAGAACCCGTGTATTACCAGGATATAGGTATTCATTGACAGTACTGTACGGCCCCTGAACCTGGACAGATAAAAGAGAAAAACCTGCAAAGGAATAAAAATGGCGGTGATCAGGGCGTATGTGGCCATGCCCGCTGCAATACTAAAAAGCAACACATATATCATTACAGCAATTGTGGCGATGCAAATGAAATGATACACACGGGTTTGTAAGGGAAGTTCGTCAGGGTCGCCTATTAAATATTGCCAACACACCCTTAACCTGGACATTAATTTTAAAAGACTCAAAGCAAAAAAATTAGGTGGAAATAGATCAGCGTATAAAAGTCAGCTGAGTTCTTGAAAATTAAAAGCGCGCGAAATATATTTAATTTAATTATAGATCGTCCGTTTAGTATATGACCGGGAAATTGATTACTTACCCAAGGATTCTTTTCATGATTATATGGTGTTCACTGCACACGCATGTAACCCTGTTTGGGCAAGACACCAATTGGTATAGTTTCAAAGGAACCGCTAATCTGACAATCAATTATTCGAATAGTCCGGGCGACAAAGTCTGGTCGATTTTTACAATTAAGATATTTCCTGATCAGGAAGTCAGGCTTAGCGATACAATCCCTTCCGGGTCGGGAAGCAGGCAGTATTTGCTGCCGGTAAGCTTACCGCAGAAAGTGATCCTGACAACCTCCGGCAAGGCCCTCACTTTATTATTAACGCCGGGCTCCGCCCTGATCTGCAATCTGGATTTCAGAGACATAACCAGGACGACCTTCCATGCAGCCGACAGCCTGGCGCTTATCAATGAATATCTGATGAAAAAAGACTTCTCCGCCGGCAAATCGTTTAAAATGCGGCGGGCTAATGCCGTGCATACGGCCGCTAACCTGCAGGAATTCAGCGCCAGTATGAATGCGCTTTATCTCGAAGAGTTGCAATTCTTTAAAAAGAACATCGGCAGATTGCCAAAGTGGTATCAGATGCACGAATACTGGGATAACCGCTATGCAGATGCAACCGAACGCATGAACGCCATTTTACAGCGACAGCATTCGCAAAAAGACAAAGAAAGCCTCCCTCATAAATACTATGGATTTTTAGACTCTCTAGAAATTAATAATCAGGCTGCTAAAAGTTGTGCTTCCTATTATTACTTCCTGTACGAGTTTTTTAACAAAAGAATGAACGGGAATGACCTCGCAAACGGCACAAAATCCAGCTTCATCGATTATCAGATTCAACAGGGAAGCAAGGAATTGTCCTCAGGAGCGTCTGACCTGTTCAAAGCTTTTATCATTCAACTGACATTTAACCATTACAAGAGAGAAGTTGCGACGGAATATGTTAAAAAACATGACGATATTTTTAGTAACAGCGTTTGGGAAGCAGAATTAGATGCCTATTTCAAATCAAAAATCACGCGTGCGGAGAGAGGCAAAATACCGCCCAATTTTGTACTCGCCGACCTGAAAGATTCGCTGACCTGGTTACGATCTTTGAAAGGAAATGTAATTGTACTGTCGTTCTGGTTTGCCGGCTGCAAGCCTTGTATCGAGGAGTTTCCCGGGGAAAATGCATTGACAGAAAAATTCAGGGGCAAACCCGTAAAAATTGTCAGTGTTTGCGTGAATACCTCCGAAGCCGTTTGGAGGAAATCAAGTGAACGCTTTGGTCTCAAAACGATCAATCTGTGGGCAAATCCGCAATGGGAAAAGACTATCATCGAAAAATACGACTTAGCTGTATTTCCTAAATATGTATTGATTGACAGGGATTACAAGATTGCTGACATCCATGCGGAAAGGCCAAGCCAAGGCCTGGAAGCTCAGATTAATTCCCTCTTGACGAAGTAAATTGCGAATGTCGGCTAAGAAGAGAAAATGGCCTCCTGCATGCAGGAAGCCATTTTCATTTACTTTTTCACTTCATAATGCAGTGTAACGACGCCGGATTGGAGGGTTTTACTTTCCAACAATTTCAGGGAGGTCTTTGCTATATCGTTATCGAACAGACTAATGCCATTGCCCAGTATTACAGGATGCAGGGTCAGTTTACACTCATCAATCAGTCCCAGTTTGAGGAAACTTTTGGAAAGGCCCGGGCTGCCGAATATGGCCAGGTCTTTGCCGGGCTCTTCTTTAAGTTTGCGGACAGCTTCCACAACATTGTCTTTGATCAGTGTCGTGTTATTCCAGGTCGCTTCGTCCAGTGTCGTCGAAAAAACTACTTTGGGAATATCCTGCACCCATCGCGCATGGTCGAGCGAGTGCTTGCTGACATTGGGTTTATCTAAAAGGGTAGGCCAGTAACCTTCCATCAGCTGGTAAGTAGTCTTTCCATACAGGGGAGCGCCGACGGTCTTGACCAGCTCATCGGCGTATTGCTGCAACTCCTGGTCATACGACAGAAAATCGAGGCCTCCATTCAGGTCTCCGGCAAAACCATCCAGGGAGATATGTGCGAATAAAACTACCTTTCTCATGTTAATTGCAGTTTGTTTGTTTTGTTAAAAATAAAAAATCAGGATCATTAACCCTTATTATTGTTTTATACCGGGCGGTATTTTGAAAAATGTATCGGGAATTTTTCGGGGACTAAATAAAGGACTGATGGTAACATATGGTGTGCGCTTCCTTCTTATATTTATAGCACTGTTACCCGATCATCAGCTGATCTTCTGAACGCATTCTGAACACCTATAAGCCCGAAGGCTTTATCCTTCTTTCTCGTTACGACCATCCGGAGTGCGCGTGCGTTCATCCTTTTCTTTCATTTTATATTAAAAAAATTACTGCCAAGCAAAATCAGCTGCCTATGTACAACTCTACTGTCTCCTTACTTTTATATCTAATACTCGGAACTTATCAGGCCTTCGCATCAGATTTATCTGCGAGCGGCAACAACGCTAATCCGAATGAGGGAACGTTGGCATATACCGAAATCCTGAAAAACAGGCCCGACGAACCTGAGTGCATTACTGCAAACGGTCAGCCTGTTAGTTTGCAGGACATTTGCGCCGGTTCGGAGCCGCAGCAGCTTGTGTTTGAAGTGGCTTCGGAAGAAACAGTGACTTATACATGGTATTTCACGTCCAGTGATGGCACGATCGTCGATGAGGAAGTGTATTCTGGTTCGGAAAATTCATATACACCTGCAAGCGACCAATTTGGTACTTTTTACTGTATTGCCAGTGCTGAATGTGGAAATATTCAGTCCGATGGCGCCGTAGTACAATATGTTACAGCCGGCACCATCTCCGGCGAATCTGTCATATGTGCTGCGCCTGGCAGCGAACCGTTTATTTATACAGTTGCCGGTGCTACGTCGGCAGGGGAATGGTCTTCCTCCAATCCATCCATTGCTTCAATAGATGCGCAAACCGGCGAACTGACGGTTCACGCCAAAGGGGCCGTCACCATTCAATACGCGATCAGTTCCGGCTGCTATCCTGTCAGCGACTTCCATATAACGATCAATTATCTGGATCAAATAGCAGGAAACCTCACAGCCTGCTTGGACGGAACAGAGCCTCAGACCGAACAACTTTCCACCCAGCTTTCTACCGAAGGCGGCGCGTGGTCTTCCAGCAATCCTGCTGTCGCCTCGATTGACGAAGCTTCCGGCCTCGTGACACCTTTGGCGGCAGGGACTACAACAATCAGTTATAAGCTCGCTACTTGTGCAACTTCCATCGAGGCCGAATTTACGGTCTACTCAGCGGGTACTATTTCGGGCCCTGACGAAATACAGATTGGCGGTGCGTCTGCTCCACCGGATCCGGAGGTATACCAGTTTAGCGTAACAGCTGCTACACCTGGCGGAGTCTGGACTTCGTCTGACACCGAGGTGGTAACTGTTGACGAAACGGGGCTGCTCACCATGCTGCGTGCAGGGACTTCGGTCATTACCTACACGCTGAATACAAGCTGCGGAACGATCAAAACGTCAAAAACGGTGACCATATTAACGCCCGGACAGATTACGGGTTCCAGTGTGATCTGTAATAACGGAACCGTATTTCAGTTCGAAATAGAAAACGGTACTGCGGGTGGCATCTGGTCAACCACTTCACCGGACATAGCGACCATAGACCAGAACGGTGTAGTTACACCACAGGCTGTCGGGTTGTTTTTTGTTTATTACAAAGTGGGTAACCGGACCGCGCAGAAAACGGTCGTAATTATGTCGGCTGGATTACTTCAGGGGCCGAGAGCTGTGTGTATTAACTCTCCATCCTACATGAATCAGTATTATCTAATTGAATATACTGATAACGGCACCTGGGCTTCCAGCAATCCGGCTGTCGCGACTATTGATGAATACGGCACATTTGTACCTGTTTCGGCCGGAACAACCATCATTTCCTACACGGTTACTTCTCCCGAATGCGGGACGTTGACCACCACACAAGTCCTTTCCGTGGAATCGCCTGACAACTCAGTAACCCGTTTCGAAGGATACCAGGTAATGACAGAAGGTGTAAATAACCTGATATCAGACTGTTCCATCGTCGGGACGCTTGAGAGTGCTTCAATTTACAATTCTGAATATCCCTATTTCGATGCTGCTGTCTGGCTGGAAAACGGATCGACTGTCATTCGTGTATCACCTTATGGAGATTTTAACCAGCCTGCAAGCGTCGTACTTTATTTCACGCAGCAGGATTTCGATGCGTTCAATTTTAAAAACTCAGTTCGTGTACCCAAAAACCCGACCGATATTTCCGGCAAAGCCAATCTGCGCATTTTGCATTTTAGTGGAATGGGGTCTCCAAGTGAGCTGATCGACCCGACAACTATTACCTGGAATGCCGCAGCGACGCGCTGGGAAATTGCGTTCAGCATAACGCATTTCAGCACCTTTTCCATTGCGGCGGAGGCGACTGCTCTTCCAGTTACACTCGCTTCTTTCAAGGTAGAAAAACAGGAACATACTGCCAAGTTAACCTGGATAAGTACTTCTGAGGTCAACAGTGATTACTATGAAGTTCAGCATAGCAGGAATGGTAAAAATTGGCAA
Organism: Dyadobacter sp. UC 10; assembly: GCF_008369915.1. Lineage (NCBI taxonomy): Bacteria > Pseudomonadati > Bacteroidota > Cytophagia > Cytophagales > Spirosomataceae > Dyadobacter > Dyadobacter aurulentus. Next base: position 4,623,709 of record NZ_VSRN01000001.1, read on the forward strand.
AAACTCGACATAGTCTCGTCTGGCGGAGATAGCGATGCAGAAAACAGATATTCTTATTTACACGTGAACCCCGCAAACGGAGCAAATTTGTATCGGCTGAAAATGGTCGACAGAGACCTGAGCTTCGCATACAGCAAAATCCAGACCGTAACTTTTGAGCGCGTGGTTGATGTCATCATTTTCCCAAACCCAACGTCTGGCCAGATCACCATCAACACGCCCGGCTGGGAATTGGTGAAATCGGTGAAAATCTACAATCTGGTAGGATCAGTTGTCTATACCTCGGAAAAACGACCGGCCAAAATAATAGATGTGAGTAATGTAAATGCGGGTAACTATCTCATTCAATTGATATCACAAGACGGATCGGTCAGAACAGAAAGGATAGTCATTTCGAAATAGCGAAACTACGTCAGATACTTTTTGAAATAGCCCGCCTTCGTCTCATAGCCGAGCTTTTCGTAAAAGCTTTTTGCGCCATATGTTGCCAGGGAAACAAGTCGGTAATCTTTTTCCCTGGCCACTTTTTCAAACCGATCCATTAACATGGATCCGATTTTCAATGACCTGCAGGAAACATCCACGACAATCTCATCGACATAAGCAACCAGTCCGCCAGCATAAATGGCATGATGAAAATAGCCCGATGCATAACCTACAACCATTTCATTTCTGACTGCGACAAGCGAACAATACAGCTCATCAGCAAGCAGTTTTGGAAGCTCGGTCATTACATAGGATTCTGATATGATTAATGTGTCGCTCAGTTGTTTTGCGAGGTGAAAAATCCGGTCCGAATCCTCGTTGAGAGCTGGTCTGATTAAAATTTTATCATCCATATTGTTCTGACAAACTACAAATAGAAAAATAGACTTACCTGGCTTTTATCAGCCAGGTCTTTAGTGCTGATAAAAACATTTGCTGCTGGTCGATAAACAAGGTATGTGAGCAATTATCCAGGTATTCAACATGGTCTTTCCCAATCAAATGCCTGAGGTCGGCAATTTGCTTGCTGGAATAAAGACCGTCCTGTTTTCCGTACAAAGCGTAAACCGGTACCGATCTTTTGCGCAGAAATTGCAATTGCGGTGTAACGTCAATGTTATGACGAGGTTCGTGTTCCCAAAATGTGGCAACCGCCCGCTCATTTTTCACATAACCAACAATCAGCGAGTCAGTTTTATAAGTATCGTAAATCGCTTTCGCTCGATCGTTTGGCATTCTTAAAGTAAAGAAACCATTTGCCGATGCGTGGCTGAAAACCAGTGTCCGATATGCCAGTGAATTGGTGTCCATCTGCGCAATAGATGCAAGCTTACTTAACCGGAGGGAATCCTTTTGATCTTCATAAATAGTCCGGGCAGACCGTAGAATTGTGTAATAAGATTGCTGTTGTGAAATCAGGGCACTGCACAAAACAAGGGTTTTAACCATGTCGGGATTCTTTTCGGCAAATTGCGCTGCGATCAAACCTCCGAAGCTGAACGCGAGCAGAGAAGCTCTTTTCAGACCGTAATGGTCATAAATGCTTTTCAAATCCCTGAAAGCTTCATCGAAGTCCATTCTGGCGTTCTTGTCCGCGGACCTGCCTTCGCCCCGACGGTCATAAATCACAACAAAAAAACCGTTTCTTGCCAGCAATTCAGCGGTTGTCGCCTCAAAAAATACGCTGCTGCTGCCAGGACCACCGTGCAGAAATATGATGGGATGATCCTTTGTATCCCCGAACGAACGACTGTACAGGCCTTGTGAAAAGCATTGTGATGGAAAAATAAAAATGAAAAGGGCAATTAATAACGGCGTCCACAGGACAAAAGGTAAACTCAGGCGCATTGTGCTTTGAAAATTGAAATCACCTGGCAAAAAAGGTATTTATTGTTTCCGAAGCAACTCCCTGGCGACGCTGGGTTTTCAACATCCTCCGCTTTTAGGCATGGCGTAAATCACATTGCCGGAAACAGACAAGTTAAATACCTTATCTTTTATTGCGGGAAATAGTAATTTCCATGTTTTCCCCTTGTCTGATGACCTGTAAATGCCGTTGGGATGGCCGCAGAAGAAAGATTCGCCAACCTCGGTGATGGAGGCGATGTACAGGCTTGCGGGGAGGCCGGCGTCGATGGGCTGCCAGCTTTTGCCGCCGTCGTAAGATGTTCGCACCCTTCTGGTTTCTGATTCGGTATTGCAGGTTATGGCAGCAAATCCCCCTTTGATGCGCTCTATTGCGATGCCGACACCTCCCTCGCTGAGTACACAATCCCAGTTTTCACCATCATCGGTCGACCGCAATATGCCGGTCTGGCTGGTCGCCATCAGTATACCGTCTGACTCTACCATTTTTATTACCCAGCCTCCGTCATACACGCGTCTCCATTCTTTCCCATTGTCGGTGGATTTAAAAAGACCTTTGTCGCAACCGATGAAAATCTTGCCTTTAGCTTCAAAAACATTGCGAACGTCTTGCCCTAAAAAGTCCGTGAACATTGGCGACCATAAACCCGTCCCTTTTTCTCTTTGCAAAAACCGGCCACCGTAATTGAATGCGACCAGCCCCGTCTTTCCAGCGGCAATACTGCTGTTTCCGTCAGGAAAAATCTCTTTTTCCCAAAAAGGAGCAGCCGAATTTGCATGACCGCGATATAGTCCCTTTCCGGAGCGCACATATAGCTCGCTATTTTTTTCAACAAAACCCTCGGCCTGCTGATTTGCAGGCAATCCTTCGCTTATATCCTGCCAGGTAAGCCCGCCGTCATCAGACTTAAAAATAATGTTTGCAGCTAAGCTCCCTTCTGTTTTCTGTGTTTTCAAACTATCCTGCCGAGAGAATGACTTTGGAAATTTCAACGTCTGATCAAAGGCGGGCGAGAAATGGAAAATGAGCAACAGGGCAATGGCGTAGCTATTCATGACTATAATTGATTTGGTGAAACGATTACAGTAAAGATATTGCGCATCATCCCCCTCTGAGTTTTTGGATAGTAAAAGGTATGTAAAACTTTGTAAAACTACGGAAAGGCTAAACAGGAAAAGGCGGCCGGCCCCTTCCACAAAAAATTCTAATACTATTCAATGAAAAAATATTAAAAAAATATTGAATTCTTAGGTTAGGTTTTCACTATAAAACGCTCGTTATAAAAAGAGTCGCTGATGAAAAAACGCCTGGCGGGAATGGAGGAAAAATGTCTTTGGCAGGATTACAGGGCCGGGAATATCCTCGCATTGAGTAATATCATGCAATCCTCGTACAAGGATCTGTTTCACTGGGGAATGCGGTTGTATGGTGAAAAGGAATTCGTGAAGGACTGCATTCAGGAGGTGTTCCTGAACCTATGGAAACAGCATGGTACCATCGGCGAAGTGGAAAACGTGAAAGGCTATCTGCTGATGGTTCTCAAAAGCCACATGCTGCGTGAACTTTCCAATAAGCACCAGATGCTGCAGGCGAGTATCGACGATGACTATACATTCGCAGTCGAGTTTTCCGCCGACCTCCGGATGATCGAGGAGGAAAATGAGATTTACCAGTTTCGCACACTGGAAAAAGTGCTTAACACACTGCCGCAGCGACAAAAAGAACTGATCTATCTGCGGTTTTATCAGAACCTGAGCTTTGAAGAAATTGCTGCCGTCATGAACCTCGGGAGGCAGTCGGCTTATAATCTGTTTCAGAAATCATTGAACAGCCTCCGCAAGAACTGGCCGGTTTTAGCGCTGATGTCTTTGCTTTTTGGCGTGTGATTCCAATAAATAATCAATCAGGGAAGACGATGAAGAATTACGCTGCCTATTTAATGGAAGATTTCGCGGGAGACGATGATTTCCGCGATTGGGTACATGGAGACCGGCAAAAAGAAGATTTTTGGAAAGCCTTTTTGGAACAATATCCCGGAAAAGCCGAAGTGATGCGCAGAGCCGAGCAAATTATTCGCGCGGCGGACGTTCCCGAAGAAGAACTCTCGGGGTTCGAGATCAGGCGGGAAGTTGATCGTTTCCTGGAAACAGCAAATCGCGACCAGCAATCTGATAACAAAGGGATTAACTTTAAAACCCTGCTCGCTGTCGCGGCCGTGCTCGCTGTCGCGCTTTTAGCCGGGTGGCAGTTATTTTTCCGGGATACGAATGTCATATCCAAAGCGGGCCAGACACTGGAAAAGCCCCGCCTGGTACAAACCGCCAATGATACCGACAAACCTATTAGCGTCGTGCTGGAAGACGGTTCTACGGTTGTGCTGAGTCCGAAAAGCAGCATTGGTTATCCTTCCGAGTTCAAGGGCGCGGAGCGGAAAGTGTATCTGAAAGGAGAAGCTGTATTCTCTGTCAGGCATTCCTCCCGCCCTTTCATGGTGTGCACGGGTGATATGGTTACCAAGGTGCTCGGTACGCGCTTCGTGGTGCGTGCTTTCGAGAAGGATAAGAAGATCAGCGTACAGGTACAGTCCGGAAAAGTGTCGGTGTACTCTACCAAACAGGCTGCTTCTGCGAATGTGCGCGAACGCAGCGGCGTAATACTCACTGCAAATCAGGCCGCTATTTTTGAGAAAGAGCAAAATCTGGTGTCCAAGACATTGGTAGCCAACCCGGTATTGATCGCAAAGGATATTAAAGTCATCAACCAGGACTATGACGAAGTGTCGCTGCCTGTGATTTTGAAGGAACTGGAAAAGGGGTATGGGATCGCTATTCAGTTTGACCAGGAAACTTTCCAGAAGTGCCGCATCACCGCAAACCTATCGAACGAAACCCTTTTTGAAAAACTGGACCTGCTTTGCAAGACTGTCAGTGCGACCTATGAGATTGTCGACGGGCAGATTACGATATCAGGCCCCGGCTGTCAGTAATTGAGTATGACTATTCCTAAACCTTTGATAAAATGACTTGATCCTCCCACAAAAAAATCGGCAATGGAAGTGCCACTGCCGACAGGTTAACCTCCACTGAATGTCCCTCGCCAAAGTTATTATTCAGTGAAAAATCCGCTAAATCGAACCTTTAACCTTGAACAAAACTATGAAAAAAAATGCTGCCCGGCAATTTGCGGCTAGACTAATGACATTCTCTCTGATACAGTTCCTGATCATGCTGACAGTCATCGGCATTTCGTTTGCTCACGACTCGAAGGCGCAGCAATACCTCGACCGCAGGCTGAGTATTGATGCGCAGAATGTTCACTTTAAGAAGGTCTTGACCGATATCGAAAAGTCGACTGACGTCCGGTTCGTATACAGTTCTCAGGTAATCGAACCTGGCCGCATGATTACGATCCGGCAGCAAAATGTTACGCTGAGGCAAGTTCTGCAGCAGCTTTTGACGCCGCTGCAAATCAACTACGAACTCGTTGGTAAAAAGATCGTATTGTCCAATAAAATCCGCGACAACCGCCAGTCGGACGCAGGTATCGACCTCAGCGAAGACGCCGGGGAGGTTGAAACTGCACGGGTCACAACGGGTAAGGTGACGGACGAGAAAGGGCTGGGATTAGCAGGGGTGAATGTGGTTGTGAAGGGTACGCAGATCGGTACAACCACTGATACAGAGGGGCAGTATTCCATTGACGTGCAACCGGACGCGATTCTGGTATTCAGTTTTGTGGGATATAAAAGTCAGGAGGTAACAGTGGGAACGCGTTCTGATATTTCTGTTAGTCTAGTTGCCGAGGACCGCGCGTTGCAGGAAATTGTGGTAGTAGGTTACGGAACACAAAAGCAGCGGGAAGTAACCGGCTCCATCGCCACCTTGCAGGCGGCGCAGCTGGAAGATCAGCCGGTAGGCCAGTTTGCGCAAAAGTTACAGGGGCGGATCGCGGGTGTGCAGATCAACCAGGCTACGGGCGTGCCGGGAAGCGGAATGACGATCCGGATCCGCGGCGCGGCGTCGATCAATGCCGGTAACTCGCCGCTTTATGTAGTGGATGGTTTTCCTATTGTCGGGGATATCAACAATATCAATCCCAACGAAATTGAAACATTCTCCATCCTGAAAGGCGCTTCTGCCGCCGCATTGTACGGTTCGCGTGCGGCAAACGGTGTGGTACTGATCACCACCAAGCAGGCAAAGCCCGGAAAGACTGCGATCCAGTTCAGCGCTACTTTCGGCGTGGCGCAGGTGCCGCAGAAAGGACGCGCCAAGCTGATGAATTCAAAGGAATTCCTGCAGGACAGGAAAGCGATATTTGAAGATAAGATCAAATACGAAGGCTACACAGGAGGTATTCCTGAACTCTACCAAAATCCCGAAGCCTGGACGGGGCCGGATACTGATTGGTATGAAGAATTGCTGCAGCCCGCTGGCCAAAACAGCTATAATCTGTCTTTGATGACCAATAAGGACAATTTCAGCTCAGCTACGACTGTCGGCTATTACAAGGAAAAAGGTGCGGTGATCAATAGTGATTTCCAGCGTTTTTCTTTTCGTTCCAACAATGAATACAAGGTCAATAAAGCCATCAGGGTAGGCGTCAACATTGCCCCTACGTACCAGGTGAGCAATAACCCGACGAATTCCAGTGATGATTTTTCTAACGGTGACGGGTTTTACAGTCTGATTTATTCGGCGATCATCACGCCCCCCATTTTTTCACCCTACGAAACGAATCCCGACGGAACAAAGAAGGTAAGTTTTTCCGGTCCCGGCTTATTCACATTTCCAAACTGGAAAAGGTCACTGGAAGAAACGACAAACAAAAGCTCCTCCACCCGGGTACTTGGAAATGCCTACGCCGAAGTTGATTTTTTGAAGGATTTTCGATTTAAAAGTTCGGTATCCATTGATTTGCAGGATCGCAGGCAGCGCACGTTCAGTCCGTCGACCGTAGGAACGATTTTCGCCAATGCGCCCAAGCTGGCGACCGGCTCTTACCGCACCAGTCAATACACTTCCTGGTTGACTGAAAACACCCTGAACTATACCAAAACAATCGCTGCCGATCACAATGTGGAAGCGCTGGTAGGGTATTCGGCCCAGCTTTTCAGGCAGGAGAATAATCTGCTGACCGGAACCAGCTTCCCCGACGATGCGGTAAGTTGGATCGATGCTGCTGCTATTAAAAACGGCGGCAGCAATTCTACGGAATGGTCTCTGCTATCGATGTTTACCCGTTTGAATTACAATTATAAAGGTAAATACCTGCTCGCAGCCTCTATTCGCCGAGATGGTTCGTCCCGGTTCGGGTCTGAAAACCGGTGGGGCTCATTTCCGTCGATTTCGGCGGGCTGGATCATTTCCGACGAAGCTTTTGCACAAAAATGGAAGTCTGTCAGCTACCTGAAATTCCGCGCGGAATATGGCGACGCGGGTAATTTCAATATTGGAAACTATAACCAGTTCGGCAATATCGTCACGACCAACTACGTGTTTGGCGGGGCGCTGGTACAGGGCCGCAGCCCTTCCAGTATCGGCAACAACCGGCTAACCTGGGAAACAACCCGTGGAATGGATTTCGGTGTGGACCTTGGCCTGTTCAATGACAGGGTTTCGGTGACACTGGACTATTATACCAAGCGGACTAAAAATATGCTGTACCAGGTTGACATTCCGGCCGGTACCGGGTTTTCGAATATCCAGGATAATATCGGGGAGTTTAAATTCTGGGGATACGAGGTAGGGGCGACCACGCGAAACCTTGTAGGCGCACTGAAATGGACGACCGATTTCAATGTATCTATAAACAGGAACCGCGTGATGAAACTGGGTACCAACAATACGCCGATCGGGGGCATTGGTGAGTATCCTTCCGAGATCTGGAAAACAGAAGTAGGCCGCCCGATGGGCCAGTTTTACGGATATATTTTCGACGGTATTTACAAAACCCAGGAAGAATTCGATTCCCAGGCCAAACACAGCACTTCACAGGTGGGTACTGCCCGCATGAAAGACCTGAACAACGACGGCGTGATCAATACCCTGGACCGTACTTATATCGGCAATCCCAGTCCGAAGTTTTTATTTGGGATCAACAATAGCCTCAATTACAGGAACTTCGATTTGAATCTGGTTTTCTCCGGTGCGGTTGGGAACAAAATGTACTACTCTTTGGCAGAATGGACAGAAACGCTGGAAGGGATTTTCAATGTTGAAAAATACATGAAAGACCGCTGGCGTTCGGAAGATGACCCCGGGGCCGGTATCATCGGACGTTCGCTGTCGGGTACCACTTCATTTCCAAGAAGCAATACCAACAGACTGGTACTGGACGCGTCCTATCTGACGCTAAAAAATGTGACGCTGGGGTACACCTTACCGCACCTCACGAGGTTTGTCAGCAAGGCGCGCATTTTCGTCAGCATCCAGCAGGCATTTGTACTCACCAAATACAAAGGATCCAATCCCGAGGCGAGCCTCAACGGCCTGAACGGACTCCGGGAAGGTGTGGATGTGAGCCCGTACCCGGTACCCCGGACTTCGGCTTTGGGTTTGAATGTAAGCTTCTAACTGCTAACCTCTTTCAAGATGAAAAATATTACATATATCATCCTCTCGCTCACGATACTCCTCACTTCGTGTTCCGACGAATTCCTCAACCGCGTACCTGAAAGCTCGGTTACATCCGGTAATTTTTATGAAACCGAAGCGCAGTTCGAGCAGGCCCTGATAGGGGCTTATGCTTCACTGCGGGCTGGGAAAGGCTCTATTGCCTCCTGGACAATGGGCGAAATGCGGTCGGACAACACCCACCTTGAATTCAATAATACCAACCGCGGCGGACAATATATTGAACGCGAGGATACCGATTTTTTTCTGGACAGAAATGTAAGCGGCATTGTGGCCGACAAATACAATACCCTGTACGTCGGCATCGCAAGAACCAATGCAATCCTGGATAATATCAGTAATGCCACATTCAGCCAGGCCGCGGTCGACAACATCGTCGCCCAGGCGAAGTTCCTGCGTGCGGTCTATTACTTCGAACTCGTGCGCTATTTCGGGGGAGTGCCTTTGTATCTGACAACTGTAAAAGCAGCTGGCGAGGCTTACATTCCGAGGGCTTCCGTGGAAGAGGTTTACCAGGTGATCCTGGCCGATGTAGCGGAAGCCGTGGCCAAACTGCCCGCTCCGTCGTTTCCGCAAAACGGTCGGGCCAACAAAGGTACCGCGCGTATGCTGCTGGCGGACATTTACCTGACCCGGAAAAACTTCGCAGGCGCGGAAACAGAACTCAAAGCTATCCTGGAAATGGGTTATACCCTGTTGCCCGACTACGCAGCTGCTTTCAGTCCGGCCAATAAGAACAGCGGGGAATCCATTTTTGAGATACAGTACCAGCAGGGTAACCAGGGGCAACAGAGCGACTTTCTATACCCTTTTTTGCCGCTTTCTTCGGACGTTAAAATCATCACGGGTATCATGTCGCAGAACCGGCAGGGTGGCGGCTGGAACGTTCCTACATTTGAAATGATAGAAACTTACGAGGCTGGCGATAAGCGGCTGGATGCCTCTATTGCCATTGCAGAAGGTACCGGCGTAGTGGGGGATATGGTGATCACAGCGATTAAAAGTCCCGTGGGTTACAAAGTGCCGGCCGGAAAGCGGGCATATCCGTTTATCAAAAAATACCTGCATACCCACAGTCTCGAACAAAACACGGATGATAATTTCCCGATCTACCGCTACTCCGACGCATTGCTGTCGCTTGCCGAGGCGTTGAATGAGCAGGGGAAATCGGCGGATGCTTTGAAACACTTAAATACGGTAAGACAACGAGCAGGGCTGGCCGCTTCAACCGCGACAAATCAAGCCCAGCTGCGGGACATTATCCTGCACGAACGCCGGGTGGAATTCGCGTTCGAAAACAAACGCTGGCTGGATCTTGTACGTACCGGAAAGGCTATTGAAGTAATGACAAAAAACGGGGAATACATTAAAAAGGCACACGCAGGAGAATCTTATATTCCTGCGAACAGCTATCAGGTCACCGAGCAAAAATTGCTTTTCCCCATTCCAAACCGCGAGATACTGATCGGCGACCTGGAACAAAATCCTGGCTATTGATTAAAACGAAATTGGTAAAAATGCGCTTTTTGATATTGAGAAAAAGAATGAGGAAGGTAGCCTGTCGACTGGTGTTTTTCTGCCTGAGCTGCGTTACCATGTTGCTGGCTGGTTGTGGAGAAAAGACTGCTGACCAGGGGGTTGGCTCGTTTGATGGAGAAATAAGCTATAATTTTGATATCCGGCCGATTTTGTCGGATAAATGTCTCGCCTGTCACGGTCCTGATGCGAATAAGCGCGAGGCCGGGCTGCGACTGGATATCGCGGAAGATGCTTATAAGGCTTTGAAGGAAAATCCGGGAATGCATGGTATTGTTCCCGGAAAACCTGCCCTGTCGGAAGTTTATTTACGCATTACCACAAGTGATACCAGCCTGCAAATGCCGCCGAAATCTTCCAACCTGCGGCTGACCGAACAGGAAGTGGAGCTGATCGGAAAATGGATCAAACAGGGCGCGAAGTACGAAAAACACTGGGCGTTTGTAGCGCCGCGGAAAGCGAAACTGCCCGGAGTGCAGGATGAAAACTGGCCGAAAAATGAGATCGATTATTTCATTATGGCCATGCAGGAACGGAAAGGCTTCTCTCCCAATCCAGAAGCAGACCGCGAGCGCCTGTTGAAGCGTTTGAGCCTCGATCTGACGGGCCTTCCGCCGGATATCGCTACCATGGACGCTTTTTTAGCTGACCAGAGTGCGAAGGCTTATGAAAAAGTAGTCGACAAACTGCTGGCCAGTCCGGCATACGGCGAGCGAATGGCCCTTCCGTGGCTTGATGTGGCGAGGTACTCAGATTCTTACGGTTATCAGATGGATAATTTCCGCACACAATGGCCGTGGCGCGACTGGGTTATTCATGCTTTTAATGAGAATATTTCTTACAAAGATTTCATTACCTGGCAGTTGGCCGGCGATCTGATGCCGGGAGGAGGTAAGGAACAACTGCTGGCAACAGGCTTTAACCGTAACCACAAAATTACCGAAGAGGGCGCGGTGGACGAAGAGGAATACCGGATCAGCTACGTTACCGACCGAAGCGATACTTTTGGCAAAGCTTTGCTGGGCGTTACCATGGAATGCGCGCACTGCCACGATCACAAATACGATCCGTTTACACAAAAGGAATACTTTCAAATGTTTTCTTTTTTTAACAATGTAAACGAAATGCGGGCGGTTTACACGGCTATTGACCCGTCAGTAGGAAAGCCGGAATCCTATGCCAAAAAACCGATGATGGAGATTACCGACGCGGATGTAAAAGGGATCCTGGATTTTATTAACAAACCCGATACTACCCGCCTGATCGTGTCTGTCATGGGCGATCTGGACACGTTGCGAAAGACTTACGTGCTGCAAAGAGGTATTTTTAATTCCTACGGAGAGGAAGTTCAGGCCGGTACGCCGCTTTCAATCCTGCCTTTTGACCCGAGTTTTCCAAAGAACCGCCTGGGACTCACACAATGGCTTTTTGATAAGCGCAATCCGTTGACAGCCAGAGTATTTGTCAATAGAATGTGGCAGGAATTTTTCGGCAGGGGAATTGTAAAAACGGTGGGCGACTTCGGTATGCAGGGCGAGCTGCCTACGCATCCCGCCCTGCTGGACTGGCTGGCGGTTGATTTCGCAGAACATAACTGGGATATGAAGCGACTGGTCAAACAAATTGTAATGTCCGCTACTTACAGGCAATCGGTCGTTGTAAGTCCTGAGAAAAGGCAGGCCGACCCGGAGAACATTTACCTGGCGCGCTCCCCCCGCTACCGTATTCCCGCAGAATTTGTAAAAGATGTAGTGCTGGCAAGCAGCGGGCTGCTGAACCGGCAGATTGGGGGACCAAGCGTAAAACCTTACCAGCCGGAAGGTCTTTGGGAGGGCGCTACCGCCGGGGGCGATGGGTTATTGTCGGTTTACCGGCAGGATCATGGGCCGGATCTGTACCGGCGCGGGATGTACACATTTGTAAAGCGCACAGTCCCTCCGCCTTCCATGGCGATCTTCGACGCGAGTAACCGCGATTTGTGCGAAGTTTCCCGTCAGAAAACCAATACGCCGCTGCAAGCCCTCGTGATGATGAACGATCCGGCCGTGCTGGAAGCTTCGCGGGTACTGGCTTCCGGTTTAATGCGGGAAAAAACCTCAGTCGAACAAAAGATCATCAAAGCATTCAGGCGGATTGTCTGCCGGAAGCCAACAGAAGGGGAACTGTCGGTACTGGCAGGTTATTATGCCGAAGAACAAAAGATTATGACCGATGCAAAGGCCGCGAAATTGATAGCGGTAGGCGAATATCCGGTTATGACAAATATAGACCGGAAACAGCTGGCCATTCTGGCGCGCGTTATTTCAACCATCTATAACCTGGAAGAGGCGATTACAAAAACATGAGCAAGATGCAGAATGAAATCATTGAACATTGCCTGAATTTCAACCGGCGACGGTTCCTGTCTAAACTCAGCCTGGGTATCGGCAGCGCCGCCCTGGGTTCACTGTTAATACCAGACCTGTTCAGCAAAAACGCCGACGGAGCGGGAGCTGATTTTGCGCCCGGCATTCCGCATTTCGCACCGAAAGCGAAACGTGTGATCTATCTTTTTCAAAACGGCGCCCCGTCGCAACTCGAATCCTTCGATTACAAGCCGAAACTGCGCGAAATGCATGGTCAGGACCTGCCCGAATCCGTGCGCGGCGGTCAGCGTTTGACTGGCTTTACGGCCACGCAAGCTTCGCTGCCGATGGTCGGCTCTTTCGTTGATTTTCAGCAATATGGGCAGTCGCGTGCGTGGATCAGCGATCTTTTTCCGCATACCGCGAAGATCGTCGATGATATCTGTATTGTCCGTTCCATGCATACGGAAGCAATCAATCACGACCCGGCGATTACATTTTTCCAAACCGGCGCGCAGCAGGGAAACCGGCCCAGTATGGGCGCGTGGCTGAGTTACGGATTAGGGAGCGAGAACAAGAATTTACCTGCGTTCACCGTACTGATTTCGAGGGGGAAAGGAAATAGCCAGGGGGTATATTCAAAATTATGGTCAAATGGCTTCCTCGATTCCATTCACCAGGGCGTGCAGTTCAGTAAAGGTGAAAATCCGGTGCTGTACCTGAACGATCCCGACGGAATGGACAAAACCGATCGCCGCCGCATGCTCGACAAGCTTTCGTCGCTGAACGAAATGGCGCACCAGGAGCTGGGAGACCCGGAAATTACCAGCAAGATCAGGCAGTACGAAATGGCTTACCGGATGCAAACCGCCGTGCCGGAAACGCTTGATATTTCCAAAGAGCCCGACGATATTATCCGGCTTTACGGCCCGGAATGCATGATCCCCGGTACTTTTGCAGCGAATTGCCTGCTCGCGCGGAAATTGTCGGAAAACGGCGTCCGTTTTGTGCAGCTGTATCACCAGGGGTGGGACCAGCACGCCGACCTGCCCCGTGATATCAGCTGGCAGGCGAAGGACGTCGACCAGGCTTCGGCGGCTTTGGTCACGGATCTCAAACAGCGCGGGTTGCTGGACGAAACGCTGGTGATCTGGGGCGGGGAATTTGGCCGGACCAATTTTAGCCAGGGTGCGCTTACCAAGGATAATTACGGCCGCGATCACCATCCCCGCTGTTTCAGTATCTGGATGGCGGGCGGTGGTGTAAAGCCCGGGATCGTGTACGGCGAAACCGACGAGTTCGGTTATAATGTAATCAAAGATCCCGTGCACGTCCATGATTTTCAGGCAACGGTGATGAACCAGCTTGGGTTGGATCATGAGAAGCTGGTATTCAAACATTTAGGTCGCAGGTTTCGGTTGACGGATGTATCGGGGAAGGTGATCAGGGATATTTTGGGGTGAATTGATTTTTTTAATGCGGTTGCCTCTTTAATTTGTCGCAGGGTATTGTTAGGCAGATGAAGGCGGATCCGCTCGAGTGGGGGCTTGTACTGGCGGCGATGCTGCAGTAGGTATTGCCCTGGTTGCCTTTTCTCCCCACCCAGCCAAACCTCAGTGGCTTAAGTACAAGCATTGTTAAACGAAAATAACAAGGTCGCGTACCCGCTGAGCGGATGCGCGGCTTTATCATTTTATAGAGCAAAGGCTTGTAGCAGCGCACATCATGTGCGCTATTTTTTTGATAGGTACCCTATCAAAATGATATGGCGAAGCTCTGCCTGAAAAATGAGAATTGGTAGTTAACTATTTGGTAAATAGCCGTTTGTGAAATATTGATAATGTTTGGTATGCCTTTGGATTCCATTTTGGAAAAGTCAAAACAAATGAAGCGTACATATCAATCAAAGAGAAGGTTAGCGGTCATCAGGCGAAATATTAAACCGTTTCATATGCTGGTCGCTTTTTACTCGCTGATCGCCGTTTCGGGCATCATTTACCAATCATTAACTTAAATAATAGATTCCAATGCTTACAATCCTCTTAGTCGCGGCAGGCTGCGCATGCTTCGCGCTTTTTTACCAATCTGTCACATTTTTTGAAAAGATCTAAAATCATGGCAGCATTACTCATTGTTTCCATCGGCGTATTTGTTTACATGTGCTACGTGCTTATCAAACCCGAGAAGTTTTAACCGATCCCCATCAATTTTTATTAATATGAATACAGAAATTTTGGGCGTCATTGCGATGTATACCATTACCATCCTGATGGCGATCCCGTTTGGTAAGTATATTGCCAAAGTCTACGCAGGCGAAAAGACGCTGCTGGACACCTTACTGACTCCCCTCGAAAACTTATTTTTTCGCATCAGCGGAATCGACAGGAAAGCTGAGATGAACTGGAAGCAACACCTGGTGGCCATGCTGATTATCAATCTTGTATGGTTCCTGTTGGGTATGCTGGTGTTGATGAACCAGGGCTGGCTGCCACTGAACCCGGATGGAAATCCCGGCCAGACTGCGGATCTGGCATTCAACACGAGTATATCCTTTGTTGTCAACTGTAATTTGCAGCACTATTCGGGAGAAACCGGCGTGAGCTATCTGTCGCAGCTCTTCCTAATGTTTTTACAATTTGTAAGTGCAGCAACAGGGATGGCGGCAGCGGTTATTTTATTCATTGCTTTAAAACAAAAAGCGGCCGATAAACTCGGCAACTTTTATAACCTGATGCTGATCTCGTGCACGCGGATCCTGTTGCCGGCATCCGTTGTAGTGGCCAGCATCCTCGCTTTCAACGGTACCCCAATGACCTTTGAGGGCAAAGACAGCATGGTAACCATGCAGGGCGATACAGTAGGTGTATCGACAGGCCCGGCGGCTGCTTTTATCGCCATCAAGCATCTGGGAACCAATGGGGGCGGATTCTACGGGACCAACTCGGCGCACCCGCTGGAAAACCCTAACTACCTGACCAATATGGTAGAGATGTTTTCTCAAATGATTATCCCGCTCGCAATGATCTTCGCCCTGGGCTTCTTTTTGAAGAGAAAAAAGATGGCCCGGATGATTTTCGGGGTCATGACCCTTGGGTTTTTGTTACTCTGTGTTCCGGTGGTTATCTGGGAAGTGCAAGGCAACCCCGCCATCGCGCAGATGGGCATTGATATGGGTTCGGGTGCCATGGAAGGAAAGGAGACCAGGCTGGGCAGTGCCGCTTCCGGGTTCTGGAGTATAGCCACTACCGTTATCTCGACTGGCTCGGTAAACTCCATGCACGACAGCAGCATGCCGCTCTCCGGAATGATGCAGTTGCTGGCGATGATGACCAATGCCTTTTACGGCGGTTGCGGGGTAGGGATCCTGAACTTTTTCATCTTTATCATCCTGGCCGTTTTTATCAGCGGGTTAATGGTGGGACGTACGCCTGAGTTTCTGGGTAAAAAGATTGAAGGCCGCGAAATGAAGATTGCCATGATCGTTGCATTGCTCCACCCGCTGCTTATCCTCGCAGGAACCGCGCTGGCAGCTGCTTTTCCTGTCATCACATCTGCTAATCTGAATAACCCGGGCTTTCACGGGTTTAGCGAAATGCTTTACGAGTACACATCATCGGCAGCCAACAATGGTAGTGGATTTGAAGGGCTGGGTGACAATAACCCCTGGTGGAACATGACGACTGGTTTTGTGCTGATCCTTTCCCGCTTTATTCCGATCATCGGGCCGGTGGCGATTGCAGGGATTTTGGCGAATAAAAAGTACATCCCGGAAAGTGCAGGTACGCTACGCACCGATTCAGCCACATTTGGAATGATGGTCATGGCTGTCATCGTCATCATCACCGCCCTCTCATTTTTTCCCGCACTGACACTAGGGCCAATCGCCGAATTTTTCAGCATCCATTAATTACACCGAATAAAATCAAAAAGCTAATCGCTAAAAGCTAATAGCCAAAAGCTAATAGCTAACAGCCAACTGCTCCCAAGAAAATGAAAAACCAAAATGCATCCCTGTTCCAAAAGGATCTGGTCAACCAGGCTCTGAAACAGTCTTTTATTAAATTAAACCCCAAAATCCTGTTCCGCAACCCGGTGATGTTTACCGTCGAAATAGGCACATTCGTCATGTTTGTGGTCTGTTTGTGGATTTTGTCTGGCAATACGACCCAGGGTAGCTTCGGGTACAACTTCGTCATTTTGCTGATCCTTTTGCTGACACTATTGTTTGCCAATTTCGCCGAAGCCATTGCCGAAGCGAGAGGGAAAGCCCAGGCGGACAGTCTGCGTAAAACCCGTGAAGAAACGCCTGCCAGACTGGTCATTGAAAATAAACCGGGTTTCGCGGTACCGACCCAAAATGTGATGTCCGCGGGGATGAAAAAAGGGGATATCTTCATTTGTGAAGCCGGTGACAACATTGCTACCGATGGAGAAATCATCGAAGGGCTGGCTACTATTGACGAGAGTGCGATAACGGGAGAATCCGCGCCGGTGATCCGCGAAGCGGGTGGGGATAAAAGCAGTGTGACAGGCGGGACAAAGGTTTTGTCCGACAGGATCAAAGTAATGGTTACCACTGCGCCGGGTGAAAGCTTTCTGGACAAAATGATCGCTTTGGTAGAAGGCGCCAGCCGGCAGAAAACACCGAACGAAATCGCCCTGACGATCCTTCTGGCGGGCTTTACGCTGGTGTTTGTGATCGTGTGCGTGACGCTGAAACCGTTTGCCGATTTTTCCAATACCCCTATCACCATCGCTGCATTCATCTCGCTTTTTGTCTGTCTGATCCCGACCACGATCGGCGGATTGCTTTCTGCGATCGGTATTGCGGGAATGGACCGGGCGCTGCGGGCCAATGTGATCACCAAATCGGGTAAAGCAGTGGAAACGGCAGGTGATATAGATGTGCTGCTCCTGGATAAAACGGGTACCATTACCATTGGCAACAGGAAGGCAACACATTTTCATGCGGCAAAAGGCGTTAACGACAACCATTTTATAAAAGCGGCGGTACTCAGCTCGATTGCGGATGAAACGCCGGAAGGAAAATCAATTCTGGAACTGGCCAATGCGACGCCGGGAACCTACCAGATCTCGCAACCAACATTTATCAAATTCACTGCCGAGACCCGCAGCTCCGGGGTTGATTTTGACGATACCCGCATTCGTAAAGGCGCATTTGATTCGATCCGTAACCTGGTCACGAATGCTGGAAATGCATTTCCGTCCGAGATTGAGGAGAGCGTGAAAATGATTTCCAGCAATGGCGGTACGCCGCTGGTGGTTTCTGAAAACGAGCGGGTACTGGGTGTCGTTGAATTGCAGGATATCATCAAGCCCGGTATCAACGAACGTTTCGAACGGCTCCGTAAAATGGGTGTGAAAACGGTCATGGTAACCGGCGACAACCCGCTGACAGCCAGGTTTATCGCTGAAAAGGCTGGCGTGGATGATTTTATCGCAGAAGCCAGGCCGGAAGATAAAATGAACTACATCAAAAAAGAGCAGGAAGCAGGTAAGCTGGTGGCCATGATGGGGGACGGTACCAATGATGCGCCCGCCCTGGCGCAAGCCGACGTGGGTGTTGCGATGAACAGCGGTACGCAGGCAGCCAAAGAGGCCGGTAATATGGTCGATCTGGACAATGATCCGACCAAACTGATCGAGATTGTCGAAATCGGGAAGCAGCTTTTGATGACGCGCGGAACGTTGACCACCTTCTCGATTGCCAATGATGTGGCCAAGTACTTTGCCATTATACCGGCCTTGTTTATTGCCAGTATCCCGGCGTTGCAGGGGCTGAACATCATGCGGCTCAACAGTCCTGAAAGCGCGATTCTGTCAGCGGTGATTTTCAATGCGGTGATTATCCCGTTCCTGATCCCGCTCGCCTTGAAAGGAGTAGCCTATAAACCCATCGGTGCCAGCGCGTTGTTGAGGAGAAACCTTTTTATCTACGGTTTGGGCGGCATACTGGTACCCTTTGCAGGTATCAAAGTCATTGATCTGGTGGTTAGTATCTGGATTTAAAGTCAAAAATAACAAAGCTGAAAAGTTAGAAAACATGAAAACGAACATATTTCCCGCAATCAGATTAACCTTCGTAACGCTGCTGTTTTTCAGCGTGGTGTACCCGGCTGTGATCTGGGCAATTGCCCGGCTGGCACCTAACCATGGACAGGGTGAAGTGGTCACTGCGAATAGTAAAAAGTACTACGCGAACATTGGCCAGACCTTCACAGAAGACCAATTTTTCAATGGCCGCCCGTCGGCTGTGGATTATAATGCCGCAGGAAGCGGTGGCAGTAATAAAGGGCCATCTAACCCGGAATACCTGAAAGTTGTGCAGGCTAGGATTGATACTTTTCTGGTACATAACCCCGGAATCGACAAAAAGGATATTCCGGTAGAGCTGGTTACAGCGAGCGGCAGTGGCCTTGATCCGGACATTTCACCCAAAGCCGCATTGGTACAGGTAAAAAGGGTGGCGGCTGCCAGGAAAATGTCAGAAGAAAAAATTACCCGGCTTGTCAGCGCGCACATTGAAAAACCACTTCTGGGCATGTTTGGCCCTGAAAAAGTGAATGTGCTGAGCCTGAACCTGGCTTTGGAAAAATTATAAAATAAACCCTGGTCCCTACGGGCAGCGACGCGGGGTCAGGGAGTTCAAAAAGCGCCGCTACATTCATTTACAGTGTCATTTCAATGAAAAGTTTATTATTCACTGCATTAGCCTTTGCGATTTTAAAACCGGCAATGGCCCAGGATTCTACCGAGACGAAGAATCCCTTGACGATCAGCGGCTATGCAGAAGCTTATTATCAGTACGATTTTAACAGGGCGCCCGACAACACGGCGCCGGGCTTTCTTTATAATTTCAACCGCACCGGGGAAGTGAACCTGAACCTGGGGTTTATTAAAGCAAACTACACCACCGACCGCGTCAGGGCCAATCTCGCACTGGCGGCAGGTACATATATTCATGCCAACTACGCCGCCGAGCCCCTTAAAAACGTATTCGAGGCCAACGTAGGTGTGAAAATTTCAAAAAATGCCGACTTGTGGGTTGACGCGGGGATTATGCCTTCCCATATCGGCTTTGAAAGCGCGATCGGAAAGGACAACTGGGCGCTGACAAGAAGTCTGGTCGCTGAAAATACGCCCTATTTTGAATCAGGCGTAAGGCTGGGATTTGCCACCAAAGATGAAAAACTATATGTAGCGGCCATGTATCTGAACGGCTGGCAGCGGATCCAAAGGGTGGACGGTAATTCCACGCCAGCCTTCGGAACGCAGCTTACCTACAAGCCGCCAGCTACTATCACGTTCAATTACAGCACGTTTATGGGTTCGGACAAGCCCGATAGCCTCAGGCTGATGCGCTATCATCACAACTTTTACGGGGTATTCCAATTGACGGAAAAATTTGGGGTAACTACTGGCTTTGACTACGGAACAGAGCAAAAAGCGAAGGGTAGCAGCCAATACAACAACTGGTTTGTACCGGTATTGATCGCCCGCTATTCACCGACCCCAAAAGTGAACATTGCAGCCCGAGGAGAATATTTTCAGGATAAAAACGGAGTCATTATCGCCACTGGAACTGAGAGCGGTTTTAAAACTTTCGGCGTCTCTGCCAATATTGACTACGCTGTTTTCCCGGGCGTACTCTGGCGCGTGGAAGCCAGAAACCTTAACAGTAAAGACCGGATTTTTTTGGAGCGGACTGACAGTGGTGCGGAGGGAATATCCAGGAAGGATAACTTCTTTTTGACTACTTCGATATCCGTTGTGTTTTAGGGGTATGCGGCCCGGTCCGCATACTTTGACAATAAAAGCAACGTCAACTGCCAATTTTACACCCAAACCCCTGAACCAATGTCCGAAACCAATCCAGGCGCACAGCATTTCCTGGACCTGATCAAAAGATCCAGGCGCGGAAAGTTCAAGATCTACATGGGTATGAGCGCTGGCGTGGGCAAAACATTCCGGATGTTGCAGGAAGCACATGCGTTGCTGCGCAATGGTATTGACGTTAAGATCGGCTACATTGAAACTCACAACCGCAAAGAAACGCACGATCTGCTTGATGGCCTGCCCATAATCCCGCGGCGCAAGCTTTTTTATAAGGGAAAAGAACTGGACGAGCTCGATGTGCAGGCAGTGATCAGCCTGAGGCCCGAGGTGGTGGTGGTCGACGAGCTCGCCCATACCAACATAGAGGGAAGCAAAAACGATAAACGCTGGCAGGATGTCCTGGAAATCCTGGAAGCCGGGATCAATGTGATCAGCGCCGTTAATATCCAGCACATTGAATCGCTGAATGAAGAAGTGAAAGCGATCACCGGGGTGGAGGTAAAGGAGCGGATCCCGGATAGCGTATTGAGTGCGGCAGATGAAGTAGTTAACATTGATCTGACGGCCGACGAGTTGATAACCCGCTTGAAAGAAGGCAAAATTTACAAGCCGGAAAAAATCCAGACCGCGCTTAATAATTTCTTCAAAGCCGACCATATCCTGCAACTCCGCGAGCTCGCTTTGAAAGAAGTGGCCAGTCAGGTGGAACGTAAAGTGGAATCCGAGATTCCCAAGCTGGTTGCGTCTAAAAGGGAAAAATTCCTGGCCTGTATCAGCAGCAATGAAAATACCGCCAGGCACGTGATCCGCAAAACGGCGCGGCTGGCCAGCTATTACAACAGCAAATGGTTTGTACTTTACGTACAGACGCCAAAAGAAAGCCAGGACAAGATTGCCCTTGACAAGCAGCGGCATTTGATCAATAACTTTAAGCTTGCCACTGAAATGGGTGCGGAGATTATTCGTGTGCAGGATGCCAATATTTCGGAAGCCATCATCCAGGTTGCCGAACAGCGTGAAATCACAACGATCTGTTTGGGTAAACCTCACATTAATCTGCTCAGGGTAATACTGGCTACCAACCTTTTTAATAATCTGTTAAAAAAACTGTCATCTTCGGACATAGACCTTGTTATCTTGTCATAATAAAGCCGGAATGCCGATTATTACATATGAAGATCAAAACCAAACTGCGGCTTGGACTTGGAGTCCTGTTTTTAATGATCCTGGCACTGTCGCTGATCGCGGCCAGGTATGTGTATGTTTTGAAAGAAGATACCGAGAACATTTTGCAGGACAACTACAAGACGCTCGATTACAGCAGGAGCATGTTTTTAGCCATTGATCAAATCCGTACCGACCCAAAAGCATGGGCGAGGTTTGAGCAAAACCTAAAAAACCAACAGGTCAACGTGACCGAACCCGGGGAGGAGGAAGTGACCGGTAAAATGGAAGCCCATTACCGTGCCCTGAAAAAGGACACACTTCATGCAGAGCTGCCTGTTTTGATCCGGAATGATCTGGCCGAGCTCACCCGGATCAATATGGAAGCGATCCGCACTAAAAGCGATAAGGCATTAGCAACGGCGCAGGCTGCATTTATATGGATTGCACTGGCGGGTACCGTTTGTTTTTTGATCGCACTGACCCTTCTGATCAACCTGCCGGGGAATATTGGTAATCCGATCAGGGAGCTGACTGAAAGTATTCGCGCGATTGCAGCTAAAAAATACGCCGAGCGGCTGCACTTCTCAGGCGAAGACGAGTTTGGCGAACTGGCCAGTTCCTTTAACACGATGGCCGAAAAGCTGGAAGAGTATGATAATAGCAACCTGTCCCGGATTTTGGTTGAAAAAAAACGCATTGAAGCACTGATCAATAACATGCATGAGCCTGTAATCGGGCTGGATGAGCATAAAAGGGTATTGTTTGCCAATGAAGAAGCCGTCAAGATCTCCGGTATTGCCGTCAGCGACCTGCTTGGGAAGTCTGCTACCGAGCTGGCGGAGCAGAACGACCTGATTCGCGCATTGATACAAGAGAAGCCGGGAGCCAATGGAAGCAATGGGCAGACGACCACGCCGTCGTTGAAAATTTATGCAGATAACAAGGAAAGCTATTTCGAAAAAGAGATCGTCGACATTACCATCGTCCCTACCGGCGAGCGCGTCAGGAAATTCATTGGCCAGGTTATTCTTTTGAAAAACATTACACCTTTCAAAGAGCTTGATTTTGCCAAAACCAATTTTATCGCAACCGTTTCACACGAGCTGAAAACACCTATTGCTTCGATCAAAATGAGCTTGCAGCTGCTGGAAAGCCAGCAGACCGGGGCTTTGAATGAAGAGCAGAAGCAACTGATGTCAAGCATTAAGGAAGACAGCGACCGCCTGCTGAAAATCACGGGGGAACTGCTGAATATGTCGCAGGTGGAAACGGGCAATATCCAGTTGAATATCCAGCAAAGCAGTCCTTATGCTATCTTAAAGTACGCAATCGACGCGGTCAAAACACCTGTTGAGCAAAAGCACATTGAGTTGGTTGTCGGTACAGACGACCAGCTTGCCGATGTAAAAGCGGATATGGAGAAAACCGCCTGGGTGCTGATCAATTTTTTAACCAATGCAGTCCGATACTCGCAGCAGGAAAGCAAGATCCATATTCAGCTTACGGGTACGGAGTACGGCGTTAAATTCCTTGTCCGGGACGAAGGAAAAGGCATTGACAGCCGATATCGCAGCAAAATATTCGACCGTTACTTTCAGGTGCCCGGCAGTTCCAAAACCGGTACCGGATTAGGACTTGCGATCAGTAAAGAGTTTATCGAAGCACAGGGCGGCAGCATCGGCGTGACCAGTGAAATCGGAATGGGCAGCACATTTTACTTTGAACTTGCGAGAGCATGAGATCCGCGAACTCGTCGCCACCATAGCAGAAAGCCCGTGACAGCCAGCAGGCCCGGCGCAAGCCCTACTATGACATACAGGATTTTTATGGCAACACCGCCGAAATTACCGACGTGTAAGGGGAAAAAAGTTGCCTGGATGCGGTCTCCCAAAGGCTTTTCACCCAGCCGGTCAATTTCAACGAGTTCCCCGGTATACTGATCGATTCTCACCGAATTTCCGCTGCCCCATACTTTCAACTGTCCCTTTGTGTAACCTCTGACCTCGAACTTGCGCTCAGGCTGCGTGGGCAGATAAACATAGGTAGGTTCGAGGTCAGGCATGGCAGATAAAGCCTGACGGTACATCTGATCAGGCTGGATGGAAATAGGTGTGTTTGGTTTGGTTGCTACTATTTCATTCTGCCAGGTTTTTGCCTTGAAGGCAAAGAGGTTCATCCAGAATCCGGTGAAGAAAATCACTGCATTTAAAAGCAGTGACCACACTCCGACCATGCGGTGCAGGTCGGAGCTAACCGTCCGCCAGTTCTTTCGATTGATCTTCACTCGGAATGTCAGGACTTTCCAGAGCATTTTCCGGTACACGATCGCCCCGGTAAGTAGCGACAGCAGCATGGTAATGCCAAAAATGGCCGTCAAGGCAGCACCTGGAACGCCCAGTTGAAAACTGAAATGAAATTGAAACAGCCACTCGATAAAGCTGAGTGTAAACTGACTTGAAGGCCCCTCCCGAAGAATGGCGCCGGTATAAGGATTGAAGGAAATCAATGCCAGATCATAAGTCAGTAACCGGGCGTCGTTGAAATAAAGCCGGAAATTATAGGCATCGCCGGGCTCCGCATCGGGATTAACCCATGCAATACCGTCCAGATTCGGATACCGGTTGATAATGTTGTCATAGCAGCGCTTCAGCGCCTGATCCGGCAGCCTGTTTTCCGATGTTGAAATGTGCAGTAAATCCCGGTTAAAGAGATTGTCCAGTTCCGTTCTGAAAACCAGAACGGAACCACTCAAACCGAGCAAGATCAAAAATATTCCTGTTACCAGGCCAAGCCAGCTGTGCAGCTTGAAAAGGCTTCGGCGAAACGATCCTTTTTTCATTTATAAGTCTGATAATTAGTAATATAATAAACTACCAGAGCTGATAGCTAACTCCCACTCTTACATTGAACGGGTCGCCCAGTCCGGCCAGGGTGACGCCGGAACGACTGCCTGTAAAATAGTGCTTGTTGGCCAGGTTGTAAGCATTGAGCTGAACCTGAAACCGGTTGCGCTGGTAGGAAAGCGCCGCATCCAGAACTGTGTAGGAGGGGAAAATGAAGTTCTGGTTCGTCAGCAAACCAACCTGGTCACTTACATAGCGAATGCCTGCTGCCACGCCAAAACCTTTCAGCACACGGGAGGGAAACACATATTTACCCCAGAAATTGATCTGATGCTTCGGTGCATTGGCAAAGCGGTCGCCTTTTTTACCATAAGTGGTGGTACTCACCAGCTCGTGCTCATTGAATGCATATCCCGCGATCAGACTGAGCGAATTTAAATTACCGGTTACGGAAAATTCCCCGCCCCGGCTGCGCGTGCCGTCGATGGCTGCCTGGCGGTGAGAATTTTCGTCAGTAGGGGCCGCCGTCAGGATATTGGCATAGTTGATCTGATATAACGATAATGTGGCCGACAAGCGGTTCCCGAGCAGATCGGCTTTTGATCCTACTTCATATTGAGTAGCTTTCCGGGTAGGGAACGGACCGCCGGCGAGCACGTTGTTGGAGGTTTGGGGATTGAATGATTTCAGATAGGTACCATAAACCGATACGTTTTTAACTGGTAAATAAACCAGTCCGATCCTGGGAATCCAGCCGGAAGCCTGCAATTCGTCACCCTGCTTATTATCCCGGTCTGACAATGGCGTCTCTTTGCCATTATAATTATCATAACGAAGGGAAACCAGCACTTTCAACTTACTGCCAATACTGACCTGGTCCTGAACATAAGCGCCGATCAGGTTTGTCACACGCTTGTTATCATCCGATTCGTCGGCCGGTACGGAGGCATCGGGGATACTGCCGGCATAATTCGGGTTGAGGATCGAGATCCGGGTCGAAGGTTTGTATTGGTAATCGTTTTGAGTCCAGCCGTAACGGTTGTAATCTCCGCCGACGATAATCTGATGCCCCAGCGGGCCTGTTTTTGTAGTGTAAGTTGCAAAAGCGGCTGTTTGCAGACTAAACCGGTCTGTCAGCCAGTCCTGATACCCCCGGCTGATGGAATCGTTCCGGATCCTTCCCACCGGAATATGATCCGTAAAATCCAGCACATTACGCACGGCCCGCTCCACGATCGTGAGTTTCAGGTTATCATTGATCTGGTGGTCAAAGGTTAATGTGGCCGATGCGTTATGCGTTTTACCATAATCCGTGGGGCTTTGGATCGTCAGGTTGTTGGGGTAATGGTTAAAGTCGAAAGTACCGTCGGGCCGGGTGTAAATGAAGCTTCCGTTATCATATTGGTGGACAGCCTTTTGCCAGGCGTAATTCAGTTCGAGGTTCAATGAAGTTTTGCCGTTGAAAAGGTAAGTCAGTGACGGAGCAACGAACAGGCTCTTTTTTTTCTGGTCATCCCTGAAACTTTCCGAACGGTCATAACCAATGATCGCGCGGTACAAAAGCTTTTTCTGGCTGCCAACCGGCCCTGTAAAATCCACCGACGCCCGGCCAAAGCCCCAGCTTCCAAGAGAAAGGTCCGCGCTCGCCCGTTTTTCAGGCAAAGGCTTTTTAGTAACAAAATTGACCACACCCCCCGGAGAACCTTCACTAAACAAGGCGCCTGACGGACCGCGGAGCAATTCCACAGATTCAATATTGTAGAGCAAAGGCTGCTGGCTCCACAGGAAGAGGTTTCCACGTATTCCATTGTAAAGCAAAAAACTGGCATCATTGGGAGAGTAAGCTGTAAACCCGCGGATCTGAAAATTTCCGTTGCCGTTGTTGGCCTTCATGCCCGTGAACGAGCCTGCGATCTCATTCAAAGTAAATGCCTGTCTGTCGCGGAGCACTTCGGAGGACATTACTTGTACCGATTGCGGCGTGGAAAGCAAGGGCGTATTGGTACGGGTGGAAGCATTGGATGTCAGCACCTGGTAGCGGTTTTTGGCCGTACTCACTACGACTTCTTCCAACTCCTGCCGGCTTTCAGAAAGTTGCAGGTTAAGAAACGGATTTTTGCCTTTTGAAACGCGAATGCTTTGTGTGAAAGCAGTATAACCTATATTGGAAACAGAAAGAATGTAAGATCCGGGCACGATGCCCGACAGGCTGAACTGACCATTGGCGTCGGTAATAGTTCCCAAAGTAGTATTTTGTAAACTGATTGTCGCGCCTGCCAGCGCCTTTTGCTCCGCATTTACAATACGTCCGTTGAGTGTCCCCTGTTCGGATTGAGCAATGGAATTGAAACAGTTGTCTGTTATAAAAAACAACAGGAATAAATATCTGAGATTCATTGGTATGGTGCAATTACAGATGTGCTTCATCCCGTCCGGGATGAGCAAATCGACATGTATTGATATAAAAGGATATTGTGTCCGGATGAACAAACGGGTTCGCCGGCATTAGAAGCTGCGTACTAAAAAACGCGAAGTGCGTTTATGCGCAGGGAGGAGGGACGAGTATGGAAAGAGGGGCCTGATAGGACGCCATCCGATAGGTGAAAGTCCGATCCCGGAGCGGTAAAAAATGGGATGCCGGAAACTCGAAAGAAGCTATTGCAGAGGCGAATAGTTGGAGTACCGGGATGTTTTGAATGCTTTTACTGGTTTGCTGGTCCTTCTTTTCCTGCTGCTCATTCAGCTTTTTGGCCAGATAGCATTTTCCGTTACAATGCAGCTGTGGCTTGTCGCGGTTCTCGCAGAGGATACGCGTGATATACTCCTTGTTGATCTGATAATAGGCGATGGTCCCCCACTGACTGAAAGTCGGCAGGATGGTCGTGATAAGCCATATGTAGACTAAAATTGTTCGCATCGGATCGCCGGCAAATATAGTAAATCCTGCGGTATCTGTTAATTTGCGGGATCAAAAGTGATTTTATGAAATTGAAAAATTTACTTTCCCTTACCGGCTTACTGTTGTTTTGCTCGATTGCGCTGGCGCATGAATTCTGGCTTGAGCCTGTGAAATTCTGGCTTAAAAAGAATGAAAAAGTCCGCATTGACCTGCTGGTCGGTGAGGATTATCGGGGCGAACATTCGAACGGTCATAAATACAGGATCACCAAACTGGACCATTACGGAAATGGTCAGAAGCAGGATGTCCGCAGCAAGGTTTACGGCGATAGTCTGAGCAGTGTCGATCTTTCATTTGCGACGGAAGGCAGTCATTTGCTTGCATTCAACAATACCAGCAAGTTCATCGAGCTCGAAGCCTCGAAGTTCAATGAATATCTCCGG
This sequence comes from Dyadobacter sp. UC 10, assembly GCF_008369915.1. NCBI lineage: Bacteria > Pseudomonadati > Bacteroidota > Cytophagia > Cytophagales > Spirosomataceae > Dyadobacter > Dyadobacter aurulentus. The sequence continues at coordinate 4,651,286 of NZ_VSRN01000001.1, forward strand.
ACGGAAGGTCTCGATAATGTGATAAAGCTCCGGGAACAAAGCAAAGATACTTTGAAATCGGGCAGAGAATTGTACCAGCGCTGCGTCAAAACGCTGGTTCAGGTCGGGACTAAAACCGATGATACCTATGCGATCAACACGGGCATGCGTCTGGAAATTATACCGGCTAAAAACCCGTATGCCCAAAAATCGAAAGGTCCGGTCACTTTCAAAATCCTGTTCGACAATAAACCTTTGCGGAATGCATTCGTGCTGGCGTGGCATATGGTGGAAGGTAAAACGACCCACGAGACACTCAGAAGCGACGAAAATGGTAAGGTCGCCTTTCCGATCGATCAAACAGGCAAATGGATGATCAGCACAGTGCATATGACCGCAAATAGCAATCTTACAGAAGCCGACTGGCAGAGCTACTGGGGAAGTTACACCTTCGGTTTCTACTGACCGGAGACACGGTAAAATCGGCATGCTGAATTGTCACAAATCACCCCCTTATTTGTCGCAATCTACCCTTGATGGATGTAAAGTGAACGGGTAAGTTTGTACAAAAACAAATCAGAAACAGCATGCTTTCAGAACCTAAAATGGAGCGCCGGAGTGAAAGGCCATATCTGGCTATTGCAAAAACTGTTCACATGAACGATATCCCGGATGTTTTGCCACCGCTCATCCCGGAAGTAAAGCAATGGATGGAAGGGCAGGGGGTTAAGGCTTCCGGACCGGATTTTTTTCTTTATAAATCCATGAACGGGCAAGGTGAACTGGATTGTGAGGCCGGCTTTCCCGTCAGCGAGGAGATTGAAGGCAACGGCCGTGTCATCGGTGGGTCTTTCCCGGCGGGCAACTACGCCAGCATCATTTACACCGGAGATTTTAAGGACATGATGCAGGCGCACGTCGCTTTGGAAAACTGGATATCACAGCAGGGACTTACCGAAAAGAAGCAAATTACAGACGGACGAACAGCGTGGGGCGGGCGCACTGAGTTTTATCTGGTAGATCCTGACTTTGAGCCAGATCCGGAAAAATGGCAGACGGAAGTCGTCTTTTTGCTGGAAGACTGACAACTTGAGCGGAAAGCCCGGTCCCGTTATTTCTGCAATCGAAACTATCGTCCGCGATAAAGAAGGCCAATTAGCTTCCGCCAATCCGCATAGGAAGTTACCTCGCCATTCATCAAAATAATCAGCCCGTTTTTGGAAAACGGGTCGTAAAGCATGTAAGTAGATACGCCCGGACTATGCCCGTTGTGACTGTACATGGGGGTTTCGGTGTTAAGTAAATACAAAAACCATGTGTGAAAGCCAAGGCTTAAATTCCTGGGTGTAAGTGTTTGCACGGCGAGGCTATCGATGATGGACTTCCCATTGAATTTGCCATTATTCGTCCAGCAGGCCAAAAATTTGGCAAGATCTCCAATACTGGTCCTTAATTGACCCGAAGGGTAATCTGGGAAAGTGCTTTGGTGTCGCTGTTGATAGACTTTTAGCGAATCAGAAAATGTGTAGGCGGTTGCCAGCTTGTCAGGATCAATACGATCAGGAAACCAGTTGGTATTGTGCATTTCAAGAGGGGTAAACAGTTTCTTTTGACAGTATTCATCAAAAGGCATTTTCGCGGTTCTTTCTACAATATAACCCAGGAGGGCATATCCCATATTCGAGTATTCGAAGCTGTCCCCCGGTGCGGTGTGGATAAAATTCTTGTCCTTTCGATAAGTCGGTCCGCCTGCTGCCAGATAATTCTGTAAAAAAGTACCTAACGCAATATCAGGACCTTTGTAATCTCCTTCCCAAAATGGGAGCAGGTAGTCGGGATTATCGCGTATTGAAGATCGGTGTCTTAATAAGTGCCTGATAGTGATGGGCTTCTCAGGGAAGAATGCGTTTCTGACAGGGAATGGTAAAAAGCCGTTTATGTCATCGTCCAGCGAAAAATATCCCTGTCCGACCAACTGCATAATGGCCGCTGCTGTTACAGTTTTTGCAACTGAGGCAATTTGAAAAACCGTGTTTTCGGTGACAGGGACTTGTTTTTCTAAATTTTGATATCCATAATAACCTGTCCAGGCCACTTTTCCTGATTCCAGTTTTGCTACTGCCAGGCCTGGTATATTGAGGCGCTTAAGTTCGGTTGAAACGGCAGAATCAAAGTTCGCTTGTTGTGCCACACATAAAGCACCCGGGAAGAAAGTGAACAAGATTGCGAGAAGTCGATCCGGGAGTAGCATGGAATATCTGGGAAGAAAAAGTAAAAGATTATTTGCCACCTTGAATTACCAGGCTGTTTTCTTTCGCACCTTTCTGAAATTCTTTTGTCTTTTGAGCCCTGGTCAGGTCGGTATGTTCTATTGTAATTTGCCGGCTGCGCTCGCCCTGTACCGAAATCAGCATTTCGCTGGCATCATTGTATTTCAACTGATCAAAACTGATGTTGGTACCATTGTCGATCATAATCACCGGCTTGGTTTTCTGTGTGATCAGTTTTACGTTTTTGAATTTAATCTGATCAGCGTCGGTCAGTTCCATGCCAGTCTCTGAGGCCAGTACCATGTTTTCCATTACAATATTCCTGACTGGCATTTCGGGCAAACCCCGCACAAAAACACCCTTCGTTGCGCCATTGCAGACGATATTCTCAAAATGCATATCCCTGAAAACCGGTGTGCCTTCATTCACTTCCGGTCGCATATCACGCTCACCGTCCGTTGCAAACTTCACAAAATAATACAGATCAAAAAATACCGCTTCCTGACGGATATCCTTCATGTAAATGTTTCTCGCGTAAATCTTTTCCACCACCCCGCCGCGGCCGCGTACCGACTTGAAGCGCAGCCCTTTATCTGTACCCATGAACGTACAGTTCTCCACAAAGATATTGCGCGCACCGCCGCTCATTTCACTGCCTACCACAAAGCCGCCGTGACCATTATATACCATATTATTCCGGATCACGCCATTTTCAGTAGGTATACCGCGTTTTCTTCCTTCTTCATCCTTGCCGGATTTAATGCAGATCGCGTCGTCGCCCACGTCCAGCGTACAGCCTTCGATCAGGAAGTTTTTGCAGGATTCGATGTCCATTCCGTCACCATTGTGCGCATATTCCGGATTTTTCGTGCGCACATTACGGATCGTCAGATCCTGGCACATCAGCGGATGCAGGCACCAGGCGGCAGAATTCTGGAAAGTAACGCCTTCCAGCAGCACCTTTTTACAATTGTTCAAAACCACCAGATTCGGCCGGAGGAAATCCTTCATTTCTGCAAAATCCTTTGGCTGCTTACCGGTTGTCAAAAGCATGCTCATACCTTCCACGCTGGCCTTTTTGAATTGCTCACTCGGATACCAGGTCTTACCGTCATCTTTCAAAACGCCGCCGGAAGCTACTTTTTCTTTCCATTGGCTTTCCGTCAATTGGGAACGGTGTACAGCCCGCCAGGCGTCGCCATTTCCGTCGATAATCCCTTTACCGGTGATCGCGATGTGTTCCAGATTTTTACCGGATATCGGCGATTCGTTCCGGGCGGCCGCTTTGCCTTCATAAAACCCTTCCGTTAGCGCATACTGGGTTTTGTCGGGGGTAAAAAGAAGGGTAGCCGCCTGGCTGAGGTGAAGGTTTACATTGCTTTTCATCACCACCGGCCCCGTCATCCAGAGTCCGGCAGGTACCAGCACCACACCACCGCCTTTCTTGCTGCAAGCGTCGATTGCCGAGTTGATCGCCTTGGTATTAAGTGTAATACCATCGGGTACCGCGCCAAATGCGGTTATGCGCAGGGTATCTTTTTTGAAGACCGGCTGCTGTATTTTAGGCAGGTTTGTCCAGCTGTAATTTTCAGTTTTTTTCTGGGCTTGCGCATGATTGAAAGCAAAAGCAGCCAGCGCCAGTAAGGGGATTAGTTTTTTTGAGATCATGAAATGTGGGTCTGTACAAATGTGATGACTTTTAAGCCTGTTTTTTCGCTGGTGTTTTTGTCGCCCTGAGCGCAGTCGAAGGGGAGGCTGCACGTTTCCCTTTGACTGCGCGGCAGCCGCTGCGCTCAGGGACACAAAGGTAAAAACTGCGCTCAGGGTGACAAGGTAGAGAATACCTACTGATAACCTTCATTCTGTTTAAATTCTGCCTTGTTCACAACTGCATCCAGCTGCGTTTGCGGAATGGGGCGTAGTACGTGGTGTTCCTGAATGTTGATCGCGTTATCGGGAGCGTACTTTTTGACGCGCTCCACGAGTTTCCCGGTTCTTTTCAGGTCAAACCAGCGCAGCTGCTCGCCTGCCAGCTCCCGCGCGCGTTCGTCGAGAATGAAGTCGAGGGTGACGTCCGCGGCTGTGATCTGCATGGCCGCTGCCTTGCCCGGCTTTGCAGCCCTCGTACGGATTATATTGATGTGTCTGGCTGCCTCCGCCTTATTACCCAGTTGCAATTGTGCTTCCGCAGCGATCAGGTACACTTCCGCCAGACGGATCACGAACACGTCCCGTGCACTCTGCGCCTCGTTCAGACTTGCGCGCGTCGGATCCATAAACTTGGAAAGTGTAGGGTAGCGCAGGTTGTCTTTTACCAAACCATCTGCCATGTAAACATCGTCGCGGTCGTAAGTCTGGTATTTTTTCGAATTTTCAATAGCGTCCGGAATGTTTTTCCTCGTAACATACACCGCCGTGTCACCTTTTGCAATACCGGCTGGAAGTGTTGCCGAGTTGGCGTACCAGGTTTCCATAAAACTACTTTCGTAACGCGCGTCGTTTTCTGAAAACAGGTCCAGCAGGAACCGGGTCGGCATATAGCGGTTGAATGGCCGGCCGTTCGGCAAATCCCTGATCATACCCGGACGGTCGTCGTATTTCATCAAAAACAATAAATGTGCATTGTTGCTGCCGCGACCATGACCATATGGATTAAAGGTCGAGTTTGACAGATCGTTCAGCGCCAGATTCGCAGCGTAATCAACCGTATAAATCACTTCCTTCGATTTCAGGTTGCCCATATTCCACAGGTTGGCAAAATTGCTTTCGAGCTGGTAACCGTAATTTCCATTCAAAACAGCCTCCGCCATATCCAGCGCCTCTTTGTTCATGCCGCGGGTAAGGTACATTCTCGCCAGAAACGCCTGCGCAGCACCTTTTGTAACGCGTCCGTATTGCGGCTGCGTAGCCGGCAGGTTTGCTACCGCAGTTTTCAGATCTTCAAAAATCTGGTTGTAGAAAGTCTCCACCGGCGTTTTGTTGGCCGTGGTGACAATCCCGCCCGTTTCGTCCGTCGTGAAATGCACGCCTCCCCAGGTTTCGACAATATGCCAGTAATAGAATGCGCGCAAAAAGCGAAGTTCTCCCTCGCGCACCGGACGTATCGCCGCCGGCAAGCCAGCGCCTTCAATGCGATTGATACCTCCGTTGCAAAGATTGACGGCTGCATATAGCTCCCGCCATTCGTTCGTTAAGGCAGCATTACTGCCTTGCAGGTTCAGGTATTGGGTTAAATCACGGTACACTTCGCCGGCGCCGCTCGTCCAGATGTCCGTTCCCGTTTCAGCAATGTTGTAGCCTTCTTCTTTTCCATACCACCATCTCTGGTACGAATAGGCTGCATTTACCAGTGTTTCAAAACCTTCCGGTGTTGTATAAACCGTCTCGGCGGTCAGTCCGGAGGGGTTATATTCTTCAAGGGCATCCTCGCAGGAGCTGAATGCCAGCAGGGAAATCGTCCATATGCCTGCTTTCCTGATCAATGAGTTCATCTTGTTACAGTTTTAGGGTTACAGGTTCACATTCAATCCAAAGACAAAAAGCTTCGTCATCGGGAAGTTTTCCGAGCCGCCGCGTTCCGGGTCGTAGTTCAGCCTGGTGAATGTCGCCAGGTTTTTGGCCGTTGCATACACACGCAGGCCGCGGATCACTTTCCAGTTCAGGTTGCTGACAGGCAGGTTATAGCCGAGCGTCACGTTACGAATGCGGGCGTAGGATCCATCCTGGTAACCCAATGTCGAAAGGTATTTCAAACCGGCATTTTTGTTGGGGCGCGGATATGCATTGGTCGGGTTTTCGGGCCTCCAGTAGTCCAGGCCGGCTGTGCTGTTTCCGACTCCCTGCTGGTCAAATCTTGCATAGCGATCAGAATTGATCATCGCACCAATTCTTGCAAAAATCATGACATTCAGATCAAAGCCTTTGTATTTAACCGTATTATCAAAACCGCCGCTCCATCTCGGGCGGGGCGTTCCCAAAATGATCCTGTCATTGACCGCATCAATTTTGCCATCACCATTCTGATCTTTTACTTTAATCTCACCCGGCAACTGCGTAGGCGAAACAGCCTTTGCGGCCTCGGCCTCGGAAGTCTGCCAGATACCCAGTTTTTCATAATCGTAAAAAACATTGATCGGATGTCCGATAAACCAGCCGTTTCCGATATCATTACCCTCGGTCACCAGCTCGGTGATCTGCTCGCGGTTTCTGGTAAACGTCAGGTTGGATGACCAGGTAAAGTCGTTCGTACGCACATTGGTCGTCGATAAAACCAACTCGATTCCCCGGTTTCGGGTTTTTCCAATGTTCTGTTTTACAGTGGTTACGCCCGTAGTAGGAGGCAGGCCGCGATCCAGCAGCAGGTCGGATGTGCGGGTATCATAGTAATCGACCGAAGCATTGATCCGGCTGTTGAAAAGCCCGAAATCGACCCCCAGATTCTGTGTAGCCGACAATTCCCAGCCCAGCAGGGTGTTGCCGACGTTTCTTGAAAAAGTGTAGGCAGGATAAGCCACTTCGTCAAATCCGAATGCAATGCGTGTCAACGTTGTCTGTGTCGCATAGGGACCGGAAGGGTCGTTTCCTGCAATACCGTAGCTGACGCGGAGTTTCAGGTCGCTCAGCACTTTCACATTTTTCATAAAATCCTCGTCGATCAGACGCCAGGCAAATGCAGCAGAGGGGAAAAACGTCCATTTGTTGCCGGTTGCCAGTTTAGAAGAACCGTCGCGGCGGGCAGTTAATGTGAACAGGTATCGTTCTTTAAAACCGTAATTCAAACGCGCCGCAAACGAAACGAGGTTGTTTTGCGAATACGCAGAGTTGATCTTGATCTCCTCGGTCGCGCTCCCCAGCGCGTAAAAAAGCTGCGATGGGAGCAGCTGGTTCACGCCCGAAGCCGACGCATTGTCCGATTTGGTCGAAAGCGTACTTCCGATTCCCGTGAGCGTAAAAGCATGGAGACCAAGCGTTTTCTGGTACGTCACCACGTTTTCCCAGTTGATGGTGCGGCCGTTGGAAATGTTATAGGTAGCCAGCGACTTGCCGGTCAGCGAGCGGTCGATGGATTTGGGAGAGGAGTACGCGCCATTTCGTGAATTGGAAAGGTTCACGCCCAGCGTGCTGCGGAAAGTCAAACCTTTCAGCGGCGTGATTTCCACATAACCGTTTGTAAGAATCCGGTTGGTCAGGATGTTGTTTTTAAAAACATTTGGCTGTTCGTCGGACAATGGATTCGCAGTCTGGCCGTCGAGCATCAGAAAAGCGAAGTTGCCCTGCTCATCGTACAGCGAGCCAAGCGGACTGATCTTGTTCGCCTGGTTCAGAGGGTCGCGGCGCACGCTTTGGTTATAATAGGTGAGCTGGCTCTGCAAACCGATCTTCGCCCAATCTGTCAGGGTATAATCCACATTCAGACGGGCCGTGTAGCGTTTCATTTCATCCAGTTTCAGCACGCCTCTTTCATTGAAATAATCGACGGAAACGTACGATTTCAGCTTATCGGAACCACCGCGGAAGCCGAGCTGGTAATTCTGCTGAAAACCAGGGTGAAGCAATTCTTCCTGATAATCAGTCCACTGGCCTTTTTGCAAGGCTTCGTATTCGGCTACATTGGTAAAAATCGCCGGATCGTCGGCAGGACTGTTCCACACCCCGGCAGCCCGCCACGCTTCTCTTTTAAAATCGCGAAAACCATTGATATCCATCGCTTTGGGATACATCGTCACCTGCGAAACGCCGGCATAGGAGTTGAAAGAAATATCCGGGCGACCCGATTTTCCTTTTTTGGTGGTAATCAGAATAACCCCGTTGGCGCCTCTTGAACCGTAAATGGCGATAGAAGAAGCATCTTTCAACACTTCCATCGATTCAATGTCATTGGAATTAATATCCGCCAGATCGCCGTACTGTACCCCGTCGACGATAATGAGCGGGGAGTTGTTTCCGCCGATCGAACGGTTACCGCGAATGGTAATGTTTACGCCCGCGCCAGCCTGCCCGCTGCTGCGGGTAATGTCGGCACCGGCAATTTTCCCCTGCACTGCATCGAGTACATTGTTGGAAGGTACTTCTTTCAGTTGTTCGCTTTTCAGCTGGACAACCGAGCCGGTCAGGTCTCTCTTGCGAACTGCCCCATAACCGATCACGACTACTTCTTCCAGTGCGCCAATGTCCGGTTTCAATGTAATATTGATTGAAGTCTGGTTACCCAGCACAACGTCCTGACTCTGGTAGCCCACAAATGAAAATGTAAGTACCGCCTGCGCATCGTCCGGCACGAGCAGGCTGTATTTGCCATTTTCGTCGGTGCTGGTACCGCGGTTGGTTCCTTTCAAAACCACGCTCACACCTGGCAGCGTCGCGTTTTTTTCATCGGTCAAAACACCCGTGATCGTGCGGTCGGCCACCATTTTTGGTGTAATGGACGATTCGGCCTGCGGCAGGTTTTCGAGCACGATCTGCCCGCCTACCATTCTGTAAGTCAGGTTCAATGGCGAAAGTAAATCTTCCAGTACATCGTCAAGGCGTTTTTTGGTGACGTCGAGCGACACGTTCCGCGCTACATCTACCCGTTCGGAGCTGTAAACAATGCGTGCCTTCGTTTGTTTTTCAATGGTATTGATCACTTTTTCAAATCGCTGGTTCTGCACCCTCAGCGTCACCAGCCGGGACATCACTTCCTGCTGATATTCGTTGTCAGCTTTTGACACCGTTGTGTAACCTGCTACCAGCAGAATCAGCACGAAAGCTGTTACCAGTTTTCGCCACAAATTCTGCCCGGAGAGGCTTGAAAGTAAAGGTTCTGGTTTTTTCATACCTTTAAATGTTTTATTAAATGGACATTTGATAAAATGAGAATTGCTGGCGCTGGTCCATGTTTGCCGCATGGCCAGCGTTTTTTTTCGCGGCTATGTCTGCATAGGAGGTCTGTTTAGTTGTTTTTTGCTGAAAGAAGATTTGCAGCCGGGGCCGGAGATAAGAATCGTGTTTCCCCTGATGGTATAGCGGGCATTGAGGGCTGCGCAGATGATGTCAAGCTGAGTAAAAAGCGGTTGTCCGCTCAGGTTGGCGGTAATCGGGCAATTGAGGATCTGCTTATTTGCGCCCTCCACGCGAATGCCCCAGGCCTGTGTTAATTGTTGTGATACCTCGTAAAGCCGCGCATTTTTGAACTGAAAGGAAACTTTGGCATTCAGTAATTTCGGCTCGACAGCCAGACCTAATGCAAATGTTCGCGATTCAGGATCGAAAGTGGCAGTATGGTTTGGCCGAAGGAGTTGATTGGGGGCTTTTTTTGCCTGGGGCTCCATCTGGGGCTCCGCCTGGGTGTAAACCTGCACCAGGCCCGTTACCACTTCTACTTTCGTTTTGCCCGCAGTTTTCAGATTATCTACATAAAAACTTGTCCCCAGCACGCGGGTAACCATTTTGCCCGAATGCACGTAGAATGGTTTTGCCGGGTTTTTATGAATATCGAAAAAGCCTTTTCCTTCAAGCAGGACAACGCGTTGTTGTTCTTCAAAATGTGCCGGGTACCGAAGCTTACTTCCGGGTGAGAGTTCGACGGTACTGCTGTCTTCGAGCAGGATCAAAACCGGCATGGTACCATCATTTCGTCTCTCGATCCAGCCTGAAACCGGCAGCTGTTCGGTTTTGTAAATTTTGCCGGCGAGAAACCAACAGGCAAAAATCAGGGAGGCCGCAATACTTAACCATTTAAAAACAGGGTATCGGACTTTGGTATCACCAGAGATTTCAAGTCCGGCCCGCTGCTGCAGCTGCGACCACATCCGGTCATTCGCATCATCGAGCTGCTTGCCCGAAACCTTCTCTCCGACTTCACTTTCCAGTAAAGCAAACCAATACTCCACGAGCTTTTTTTCCTCGTCGGTACAAGTCCCTTCCTGGTATTTTTCAATCAATGCGGCGAAACGCTCCCTGCTCATGCTGGCCAAAGTTATTCTTTGCACAGTAGTCAGCGAGCAGCATCATTTCCGCAAAACTTTTTAATTAATATTCATAAAATACCATTAAAGAGTTTGTTTGTTGCAGAAGTTCTTGCTTAAATACAATGAAGTATATCTTGTCCATGTATTCGCGCGGGCATTTTTTGGAAAGAAACGAGAACGGAAAGAGCTCGGATTATGGGGTTAAAAATAATCTTTTAAGTAAAAGCGCAAGGCCTTGACAACGAGCTGAATATGATGCTCCACAGTCCGCTGCGGTATATTCATTTGGCTGGAAATTTCTTTGGTCGATTTGTTTTCCAGTTTGTTCAGCCTGAATACACGTTGAGCCTTTTCCGGAAACCGGCGCAGCCGCTCTTCAATGTTGACCATCAGTTCCTCGGCATTCAACTGTTCGTCGGTGCTGCAAAAGCGATCCGAATGCCCGGCAAATGCATAGCTTACATATTTCTCATGCACCAGGCCCGACTTGATGTGGTTGATACACGCATATTTAACCGCGCTGATCAGGTAAGCTTCCAGATTTTCGACCTGGGCGGTGGCGCGGCGCTCCCAGAGTTTCAGAAAAACGTCCTGCACAATACTCTCCACGATCTCGCTGTCGCTGATCTTACTGAGCGCCATCAGATACATCTTTTTCCAGAACCGCTGATAAATCTCCCGAAAAGCATTTGCATCACCTTCATACAGCAGGTGCAAAAGCATTTTGTCAGGTACGGTTTGAAACTTCATCAGGTTAGAAGACGCGCGAAATGAATGTTACTATTCCGGGATCCGGCATGTATTAACTGTGATGCCGACAGTTAATTTGAAGCCAATTCGGAAGATCACCAATGGAAGCCCCGCATTTTTTTATGCAGACGTTACCGGGAACGTTGCCATCCGCGATGAATGAAACAGAAAAAGTATTATTTCGGCATTAATTGTAATTTTTTGCCAGATCAAGGAATGGAGCAAGTTGATTTTTTCCTGGAAAAGAACTTGTGGTTGGCGGAAATTTTTTTCCATCAGCAAGGGATTTTAACGCATACCGATTATTTTAGCAGTCATGAGAATGACTCCAACATTATAATAGCTCCTTCCGTCGATATTTCGACAGCCTGCTTTTTCTATTGAGCAGCAGTTATCCCCTTTCTTATTTTTTATACAACCAGGATCCGCAACGCGCCACACTCCGGGGCTCTTTCGGCTTCCTATAAACCATCATGTCATGGAAGGACCATTCAATCAAAATCAGATCGAAGCATTTATAAATGAAGGCTTTATTAAACTTGAAAACGCATTTTCAAGCGAACTCGCCGCTGAGGCCAGGGCTATTTTGTGGCAGGAACTGGGCTGCGACCCCAATGATCCGGCTACCTGGACAAAGCCGGTAATCCGACTGGGCATGTACGCCCAGGAACCATTCCGTAAATCGGCCAACACAGAAATACTGATCAGTGCATTCGATCAGCTGGTAGGTGCCGGGAAATGGTTTCCACAGCTCAGTATGGGCACATTTCCGGTCAGGTTTCCTTCAAACGAACAACCTGGCGACGACGGCTGGCATGTTGACGCGAGCTTCGCCGGGGACGATCCGGGGAGCTTTTTTGATTGGCGTATCAATGTATTTTCAAAGGGGCGGGGCCTGCTCATGTTATTTTTGTACTCCGATGTGGCTGAAAACGATGCCCCTACACGCATCAGAATTGGCTCTCACCTGGATATTGCACGGATTTTAGAGCCTGAGGGTTATCGTGGATTAACCTTTATGGACGTAGCTTCACGGCTCGATTCGCTGCCGGCGAGAGAGGAAACACTGGCAACTGGCCCGGCTGGCACTGTTTACCTTTGCCACCCATTTCTTGTTCACGCCGCGCAGGCGCATCGCGGTACTCATCCCAAGTTTATGGCGCAGCCTCCATTGGTTTTAAAAGACCAGTTGACAATTGCGGGCTCCGACAGCGGGTATTCACCGGTTGAGCAGGCGATCCGTATTGCACTGGCGCCTTAGTTCAGCTCATGCAACAGCCCGGTATTTTTCCGCCGGGCTGTTGCATGATATTTGATTTTTACTTCATGTCATTTATTACATCCTTTGATTTTCTCACCGCATTCCTTTCATTTTTTAAAGTAGAAATCACCGCCGGAAGGTTATTACCAAAGTTTTTAAGCCTGATACCTTTATGATGATGAAATATTTTAAACATTTTATAGAAACACGCAAAATCCTTCCCTTGCTGATCGCGGTTTTCTCCATTTGTTCAGGATGTAGTCGCGATGCATACGTGTTCACCTCCTTTCGCGAGCCGGCTACCGATGGACTGTATCTGCTGTCGAGCAGCGACGGTTACAACTGGGCAGATGCAGGCGGGCCTTATCTGAAACCGGAAGTGGGTGGCAAACTGATGCGCGATCCGTCCATCGTGCAGGGGCCCGACGGGGTTTTCCATCTGGTTTGGAGAACCAACTGGAAAGGGGATAAGGGGTTTGGTTACGCTTCTTCAAAGGATTTGGTCAAATGGTCGCCGCAGCAATTTATTCCTGTAATGGAACATGAGGCGGAGGTAGTGAACGTATGGGCGCCGGAAATTTTCTATGACGATGAACAAAAGCGCTATATCATTATCTGGGCGTCGACGATCCCGTTCAAATTTCCGAGAGGAGAGGAGGACGAAAAAAATAACCATCGGATGTATTATACGACCACGACCGACTTTAAAACTTTTTCGAAAGCAGCGCTTTTTCTGGATCCGGGTTTTAGTGTGATCGACGCGGTGATCGTAAAGAAGGACAAAAATGCCTACACACTTGTTTTGAAAGACAATACCAGGCCCAACCGAAACATCAAAGTGGCCGAAGCCAGCCAGGTACTGGGCCCGTATCAAAATGTGTCTGCTCCTTTCACCGGATTTTTAACCGAAGGCCCAAGCGTAGTGAAGGTAAAAGATAGCTGGCTCATTTATTTTGATCAATACCGCGATAAGACTTACGGGGCTGTGCGGACGAAAGATTTCCGGCAATTTGAAAATATAAGCAAGGAGATCACCGTCCCGGAAGGCCACAAGCATGGCACGATTGTTAAAGTATCCCGCCGTCTGGTGCATAGTTTGAATAAAAAGCGTTGACATCCCTGACTTCCCCTGATTAATGCCGCAGAGCCTGAACATCCCGGCTGGAAGCCTTTTCTTGATTTTTTAAAGTTGATATAGTCTATATAATTTGTAGGTTATTATATTTGCAAATAGCATTGTGGACGCTATTGGAGTATTTTATAAAATACTTAAACTTTATTGTGAAAGGTATGAAAATACCGGTCATAGCAACCTGCGGATGAATATGGCTGACTTTACTTGGCGGAGATGAATTGGGAACAACTGAGCGAACAGGAACTGATCCTTGCTTTGAACCAGCGTGAGGAAGCCGCGTTCGACCAAATTTACCGGAGATACTGGCGTTTGCTTTTTGAAGCTGCCATGCGCAGGATCCAGGACGAAGATCAGGCAAAGGATATTGTGCAGGATGTGTTTGCCGGCTTGTGGGACCAGCGGGATACCTTTTGCGCAGAGAACCTGAAAGCTTATCTGCTCACCGCTGTCAAGTACCAGATATACAACCTTATAGCCCGTAAAAAAGTAAGCGATAAATACTTTCGCAGGCTGGACAAAACCGAGCCCGTTTCGTCTGATGCGGATGAACCCCTTTGTTTCAATGAACTGGTAAGCCAGTATGATACCATTCTCCGGGAAATGCCTGATAAGCGAAAAGAAATTTACAAGCTCCGATACGACGAGGGGTTATCTACCCAACACATTGCTGAAAAGCTGCATATTACCCAAAAAACAGTTCAGAATCAGCTTGTTAAAGCAGTCCATTTCATTAAATCGACTTTGCTGACCTTGTTCTTTTTCTTGTTTCAATAATATTATTTCACTTTTATATTATTTTTTTTCAAAAACCGCGTGGGAGATTTTCCGGTTTGCTTTACTGTATGGTAGAAGCTCGAAAAATGGATAAAAAATCTTTCAGAAACCTGGTTAAAAAATATCTTCGCGGGGAAACTTCCGAAGCGGAAAACCGCTGGCTGGAAGCGTATGACCGGAAGCTGGACCGCGAGCCAGGTGAGCTTTTATCCCACGATAAGGCAAACCTGATAGAAGAAGATATTGCAAACCGCCTGCGTCAGCACATCCAGGCAGGCCGCGACCGTGGGACAAAAAGTCTTTGGCCGGTTTTCAGAGTGGCAGCACTTATCGCACTCACCCTGGGTCTCGGCTGGTTTTTAGTAATCAAAACGCAGCTTTTTTCCGGGCAAAAACAGGTATCTCAATTCACAGAAATCCAGGTGCCTTATGGAAAGATCAAAAAGCTGAAACTGGAAGACGGTACCCTGGTTACCCTCAATGCGGGCAGCCGTTTCAAATATCCCGGCCATTTCAATGCAGATTCGCGGGAAGTCTGGCTGCAGGGTGAAGCTTATTTCGACGTGAGCCACCAGGCGGGGAAGCCGTTTCTGGTGAGCACCCGGCATGTACAGGTCCAGGTACTTGGTACCCGGTTCAATGTCAATGCATTTCCTGAGAACCATACCGCGCAGGTTTCAGTCGCAGAAGGGAAAGTGGCCGTTCAGGATGTGCGGAAAAGGAATGAAAAGCTGCTACTCCTCGCAGGCGACAAAGCAGATTATGTTGCTGAAAATCAATCTTTAACCAAGACCAGTATAGCAGAAAGCGAAGTGCTGGCCTGGCAAAACGGACATTTGAATTTTAAAAACGAATCCTTTAAAAACGTCGCTGCGGCGCTGGAACGCAGGTATGCAGTAAAAATAGAAGTGGATCAGGCGATTGCAGATTGCCGCATTTACGCGCAGATAGGAAACGACCCGGTAGAAAAAGCGCTGGAAGCATTGACGGTTTTGATGCAGGCGAAACTGAGCGGCGGTGGCAAGGAATTCAGATTTTCAGGAAAACAATGTCAATAACCCAATCGATATGAAAACAGCTAAATCGCCCTAAATCAAAAAACTCCCTGCGCGAACAGGGAGATGAATTCAAATGCAGGATTTTTGGTGAGCGAAGGCCTAGGAACCAGATACGCTTCACCGGTTACAAACACTTAATTCATTCTAAAAGTATGAAATCGATATCGTTTACCAAACGATTTTACGGCTATGTCATGAAACTATCGGCCATCGTCATGGTTGTAGTTGGCCTTACCAGCACCGTCGCCATATCGGGTACCGCGTTGGGGCAGAAGATCCTGGACCAGAAAGTCACGCTTCGCATCCAGAATACCCCGCTAACCGATGCGCTCGATCAGCTATCGGACCGCACGGGTGTCAAATTCCTTTATTCGGCCGAAGCAATACGTGCTTCCAGACCTGTTACCGCTGATTTTCAAAACAAAACATTAAAAACCGTACTCGATAACCTGCTGCCGCCGGCCAGATTGAAGTATGTGCTCGAAGGCGAGTACATCATTGTCAAACCTGATTTGCCTGCTATCAAAAGCAAAGCCAGCGCGCAGGCGGAAACGGAGGTAACGGGCAAGGTGCTTGATGAAAAAGGTGCCGGCCTGCCGGGTGTCAATATTGCGATCAAAGGCACCACAAAAGGTACCAGTACGGATGTGGAGGGGAATTTCAAACTGGTAGTCGACGGAAATACCAGTGTGCTGGTCTTCTCTTTCGTCGGTTACCAGGGGCAGGAAGTTACGGTCGGCGATCAGACTGCATTTGAGATCAAACTGGTGCCGGACAACAGCCAGCTGAACGAGGTGGTGGTGATCGGATACGGTACCCAGAAAGTAGCGGATCTCACAGGCTCGGTGGCTTCGATCAATACCACTACCACCCGCTCACTCCCTGTTTCAACGATCGACCAGAAAATGATAGGTCAGGTGGCGGGTGTGCAGATCCAGCAGGTATCCGGCGCTCCCGGTGCCGGTTCTTCCGTTAAAATCCGGGGTAGCGGCTCGCTGGGGGCTGGAAACGAGCCGCTTTATGTAGTGGACGGAATGCCTTATTCTTCGGGGTTGAATGCCAATACCAACCCGCTTCTTTTTATTAATCCGAATGATATCGAGTCGGTGACGGTGCTGAAAGATGCATCTTCCACTGCTATTTACGGTTCGCGCGGGGCGAACGGGGTGATTATGATCACGACCAAAAAAGCCGGTTATGATCGTACAGATGTAAGTTTTTCGTCCATGCGCGGGGTGCAAACCGTACCGCAACGCGGCCGGCCGCAGCTGATGAACCAGCGCGAATTTGCCGACTTTCAGCGCGACAGGATTGCGATTGCAGTGAGGCGGCTGGAAAACCGCGCGGCAACTATTGAAGACTATCCCGAAGCATACCGCAACCTCGACGCACTGCAAGGCCCCGGTACCGACTGGTACGATCTGCTGCTGCAATCGGCTCCGGTTCAGGATCATAACCTGAGCATTCAGAAAGGCTCGAAAGAATCGCTGTTGTCTTTCAGCCTGGGTTACTTCAATCAGGAAGGCACCGTTAAATACACAGGCGTGGAGCGTTTCAGCAGCCGGATCGGGTTTGATTCGAAAATCGGAAAGGTCTTTAAAGTCGGCGCTTCGCTGCAGCCAACTTATATCAATCAGAAAAGAACCCAGACAAATTCCAACCGGGGGGATATATTGGGGGTTGCTAACTGGGCCAATCCGGTGACGTCGCCGTATGACGCAAATGGCGAGCTGGTGCCCTACATTGTTTCACCCCAAAGCAAGTACCATTCGGCGTGGAGCTTTGCCAACCCCCTTTTCGTTTTGCGGGAAACCGTCCAGTCGGAGCGTAGCTTCCAAAATCTGGGCATTGCGTTTGCGGAGTGGGACATTACCCCAGAGCTGCGTTTCAAAACTTCTATCAATACCATTTGGTCAACGTCGAAATTCAGCCAATACATTCCAAGTACGGTCGGCTCGCCCAATACACCGCCGGTGGCAGGTACAGGTTCTGCCATAAAAAATACCGGACAAAGCTTTAACTGGCTGGTTGAAAACACCTTGAATTATGAAAAGGAATTCGGCGACCACCGCATCAATGCGCTGCTCGGCTACACTACCCAGAAGTTCAGGGGGACAAGTGTTTCGCTTACCGCCAAACCGTTCGCAAATGACCTGATCCAGACGATCAATGCGGCTCAGGCGATCAATGCCTGGGGGGAGGATGTGAACGAGTGGAGCATGATCTCATACCTGGGCAGACTGAACTACGCGTTTAAAAACCGCTATTTGCTCACCGCCACATTCCGTTCTGATGGTTCTTCCCGCTTCGGGGCCAATAATCGGTTTGCATTTTTTCCCTCAGTCGCTGCCGCGTGGCGCGTGTCGGAAGAGGCATTTTTTCAGGAGAACAAGCTGATCAATAATCTCAAGCTGCGGGCCAGTTTTGGTAAAAGCGGAAATAACAATATCGGTAACTACTCCCATTTGGCCGCGATCAGTGCGGGCGCTTATGTATTTGGTAATAATCAGGTTACGGCTGCTACTGTCGGGCTTTCAAATCCTTTCCTGGGCTGGGAAGAGTCGAACCAGATCGACGTAGGTGCCGACCTGGAAATGTTCAACAGCCGGCTTTCGCTCGCGGTGGATTATTATTACCGGAAAAGCATGAATATGCTGCTTCCCGATGTGATCCCTGCGATTACGGGTTTCAATTCACAAACTGTCAACAAAGGAAATATCCGCAATACGGGCATTGAGATTGCCCTGGGAGGCACGCCGGTGGCGGGCACTTTCAACTGGGATGTGAACCTGAACCTCGCTTTCAACCGCAACAGGGTACTGTCGCTCAACGACAACGGTGACCGCATTTTGGCGGGTAACAACGACAACAATGCAACCAATGTGACGGTGGTCGGAAAGCCGATCGGCCAGTTTTTTGGGTATGTGTTCGACGGCTTGTATACCGCCGAGGATATTGCTAACCCGGAAATTATCAAAACGCCGCAGGTTTACGAAGGAAATATCCGCTACAGGGATATCAATGGCGACGGGGTAATTACGGATATGCTGGACTACACAATTATCGGCAATCCTCAGCCCGACTTCATTTTCGGCTTTACCAACAGTTTTTCTTACAAAGGATTAAGTCTGAACGTAATTGTAAATGGTCAGCGCGGCGGCCAGGTGATGAACGGGCTCAGGCAAACGGTAGACAACCTGCAGGGGTTTTTCAATGTGAGCCAGGAATGGACCAACCGATGGAAGAGCGCCGAAAATCCCGGTGACGGCAGGCATTACGGTATTCCGAAACTTACCCCGAGCCTGGGGCACCGTGTTTCCAGCTTGTGGGTTGAAGATGCCAGTTACCTGCGGATCAGCAATGTAACGCTGGGTTATTCGCTGCCCGACCAGCTCATGAAAGCGACGCGGTTTATCAAAGGTGCGCGCATTTACGCGACCGTGCAAAACCTGGCGATGTTCACCAAATATGGCGGTGCAAATCCAGAGGCGCAGAATGCGAGTGTGAGCAATACGCTCGCGCCGGGAATTGATATGTCGGCATACCCGCTTTCAAGGACCGTATCAGGGGGTATTAACCTGACATTTTAACGTTACGGGGATTTTTGTAAAAGATTAAAAATCAATTGAAATGAAAAAGATATTCCTGCTGCTTACGCTCGCTTTGGTTACAGGCTGCAAAAACGATTTTCTGGAACTTTATCCGGAAACGACATTGAACGAAAGCAATTTTTATAAATCGGAAGTGGAGTTCATACTACTGGCCAACGGTTGTTATGTTCCGCTGCGCAATCTCGAACGGGTGGAACACTGGGTAATGGCCGAACTACCTTCCGACAACGGGAGCTTTCAATACAGTACGGTGACGGGAGAGGCGTCGAAAGGTGTTATAGATCAGTTCATTATGTCTACCAGTAATGTGGCATATGCAAATTTTTGGAATACATCCTATAACGGAATTACCAGGACAAATAAGCTGCTGAACGAGATAGACCGGCCCGAGGTAAGCTGGGCTAAAATGTCGTACAAGGAGCGTACTGCCGGCGAGGCGAAGTTTTTGCGTGCGTTGTATTATTTCAATTTGGTAAGGCAGTACGGCGGCGTGCCGCTGGTGCTCAAACCCATCAGTGCCCAGGAAGCGGTAGGCATTAAAAGGGCAACCGAGGAAGAAATTTACAGTACGATTATCGACGACCTCAAAGCGGCTGTCACCCACTTTAAAGCTGCCCGGGACGTAGAGGAAAACGGCAGGGCCGGCGAGGGGGCTGCTCTCGGGCTTTTGGGTAAAGTATACCTTACCAATCATCAATATGAATTGGCTGCCAGTGTGTTGAAAGAAGTGATTGATTTGGGTAAGTATAGTTTGCTGCCCACCTATGCCGACGTGTTCAATCCTGCTGCAAAGGATTTTAAGGAAACCATTTTTGCGGTACAATATTCGGAAAACACCGCGGAGCTGGCCAACCGTTTTCTGTTCTGGTTCGCGCCCTGGTCGTCGGCTGGGGAGGTAACAAAGCGACCGAATATCACACTTCAGGGAGGCGGCTGGAACCAGCCTACCGATGATCTGCTGGCCGCATTCGAAGCGGGTGACAAACGGAAAGAAGTTTCAATTGCATTCTGGACGGGTAAAGATTGGGATGGGACAATTCGTTCAATTCCTTATTGCAACAAATTCAAAGCGCCGCTGGCAGCGCCGGATGACCGTACGGGCGACAATTTTCCCATTCTCCGCTATTCCGATATTCTCCTGATGTACGCGGAGGCATTGAACGAGCAAGGAAAAACGACCGAGGCAATCCCGTTTGTGCAGCAGGTGCGCACGCGGGCCGGACTCACGAAAGCAATTACAGGTTTGACTAAAACACAATTAACAGACCAGATCGCCAAAGAGCGACAGGTGGAATTTTGTTTCGAGAACCAGCGGTTGTACGACCTGAAACGGACCGGGAAAGCCCTGGAAGTACTCACTGCGCACGGTGCGCGGGAAAAGGCGAAAAAATCATTTCTGTACGCGGCTGCATTTGAAATGAGTGCATTTAAACTCCTCGCGCCGATACCGGAAGAGCAGGTCCTTATCAACAAACTCCAGCAAAATCCAGGGTATTAAATTTCAGACCTTATGAAAAAGATCATTCAGATAAGCTTCTTTCTTGCAATCGCATTTGCCTCGGTTTTCGCGGTACGTGTGAGCCGGCAAAAGCCTGCCAAGCCCAATGTAATCATCATCCTGGCCGATCAGTGGCGGGCGGAGGCGGTAGGTTATGCAGGTAACAAAGATGTGAAAACGCCGCATATCGACAGACTGGCCGGCCAAAGCGTAAACTTTAAAACAGCTGTCTCGACCATGCCGGTTTGTACACCCTACCGCGCCTCGCTGCTGACAGGCCAATATCCTTTGAAACACGGGTTATTTTACAATGATAAACCGCTGGCAAACGAAGCGCTCACCATGGCGGAAATTTTCAAAGAAAACGGCTACCGGACCGGCTATATTGGCAAATGGCATGTGAATGGACATAAAAACGGCGAAGGAGCATTCAGTGCGAGGGATAAGCCCGTGCCGAGAGAGCGCAGGCAGGGTTTTGACTACTGGAAAGCCCGCGAAGTAACGCACGATTACAACGGATCGTTTTATTTTGACGAAAACGACAAAAAGGTGTTCTGGGAAGGCTACGATGCTTTTCCGCAGACGGATAGTGCGATTGGTTTTATCAAAAGACCAGACAAAAATCCGTTTTTACTTGTGCTTTCGTGGGGCCCGCCGCATAATCCTTACGAGACTGCTCCGGAGAAATACCGAAAAATGTACGATCCCGCCACATTGAAAGTGCGCCCGAATGTACCGGCCGAAATGCAGGACAGCGCCAGAAAAGTGCTGGCACAATACTACGCGCATTGCACTGCACTGGACGATATGATGGGGAACCTGATGGAAGCGCTTGATAAACAAGGTATTGCGGATAATACCATCGTCGTTTTTACGTCCGACCACGGTGATATGCTGCTGACCCGCGGTGTATTCCGCAAGCAGCGGCCCTGGGACGAATCGGCGCTGGTGCCGCTGCTGATCCGGTACCCTGAAAAGCTGGGCAAAAAGGCGCTGACGATCTCCAAGCCTATTGGTACCCCCGATCTTTTACCGACATTACTCGGATTAAGCGGCATTAAAGTACCCGCCAGCGTGCAGGGTACCGACGTTTCTGCTCACATCACGAAGCCCGAAAAATACCCGCTTGATGCAGCGCTGATTATGCTGCCGGTCCCTTTTCATGAATACAATTTCAGTAATGGCGGGAGAGAGTACAGAGGGTTGCGAACTGAGCGGTACACCTATACGAGGCGGCTCAACGGTCCCTGGTTATTGTATGATAATGAAGCCGATCCCTACCAGCAGAACAACCTGATAGGCAAGCCTGAGTACAGGAAAATACAGGCTGAGCTTGAAGTCAGACTTTCGGAAAAACTCAAAGAGATAGGCGACGATTTCCAGCCTGCCGACGTGTATATGAAACGGTGGAATTATTATTACGATAATAAGGATAGCCTGCGTCCTGCTTCCTATTATGCCGAGCTGAAAAATTGATTTTGAAACAATCCTGAACCGACAGCAATGCGTTATCAACTTTTGAAAAGAACCCGTGTACTGACAATACTGATTATGCTGGGCATTATTCCGGCCATTTCTGCGTGGATCACATGGAAGCCGGAAAACAGCGAACCCAAAGCAGCAAAGCCCAATATTATTTTCCTGCTTACCGACGATCACCGGTGGGATGCATTGGGTGCGGCGGGCAATAAGATCATCAAAACGCCGAATCTGGATGCGCTGGCAGCCAATGGGGTTCTTTTCAAAAAAGCCTATGTAACCACCGCGATCTGCTGTGTGAGCCGGGCCAGTATTATGAGCGGCCAGTACGAATCCCGACATAAAATCAATGATTTTAATACCGATTTCAGTGCCGAAGCACTGGCGCAGACTTATCCGGCATTGCTGAAAAAAGAAGGGTACAAACTTGGGTTTATCGGTAAGCTGGGTATTGATGTAAAAAATCAGCCCGACTCGCTTTTCGACTATTGGTCGAGCCCCAAAGAAGGCCAGCCGAAATATGAACTGATCAATAAAAGCGGCAAAGTGGTGCACCACACGGACAGTGTGAATACCGATATTAAAAAATTTATTGGTCAGTTTGCTGATAAAGGTCCTTTTTGCCTGTCGGTTAGTTTCAAAGCGCCGCACGAGCTGGACGGTAACCCGCCTACTTACCCTGTTCAGGAGCGATTCAAAAAACTGTACAGTGGCGTGGCCATCCCCAAACCGGTCACAGCTGATCCGAAATACTGGGACAGCTTTCCTGACTTTTTTAGAACGGATAAAAACATTGGCAGAGAGCGCTGGAAGCCACTTTTTTCAACGGAGGAACTCCGTCAGGAAACTACCCGCGACTATTACCGGCTGATCGCCGGCGTAGACGAAGTAGTTGGGAACCTGACAGCCCAGCTGAAACAGGAGGGGATTCTGGAAAATACGATCATCATTTTCATGGGTGACAATGGTTTTTCCCTCGGCGAGCACGGACTGGAAGGGAAATGGTTTGGTTTTGAAGAATCCATACGCGTGCCGATGATTATCTCGGGGGCACTTTTGCCGAAAAACCTGAGAGGTAAAAAGTCGGACGCGATTGCATTGAATGTCGATGTTGCGCCAACTATGCTGAGGCTGGCCGGTGCCAGGGTACCGGCCTCCATGCAGGGGAAAGATTTGCTGGGTGTGCTGAATGGAAAGGAAGCGCAGAGGAAGGATTTCTTCTACGAGCATACTTTTATGGGCAGTCCGCGGCTGCCGAAAGTGGAAGGTGTAGTGGGGACGGATTTTAAGTATATGAAGTACATCGAACATGATTACGAGGAGCTTTATCATACTGCGCAAGACCGGTTTGAGACAACCAACCTGGCAAAAGATCCGGCACACAAACAGAAACTGGCGCAAATGCAGGCACGCTACGATCAGTTGAAAAAGGAGGCGGAATAAAACAGTCTTCGCACGCCCTGGCACAGATTTTATCTCATCAGTTACATATCATCAAAAACTAACAATTAGCAGACATGAAATCATCAGCAAAAAATCACCAGGACCTCTTTGAAGATCAAAATCTGTTTGAGGAAAATACGAATCCGTTTCAGCGCAGCAGCACTTCGAATTCCATGCAAAAGGCCGGTAAAAGGCCACGGATTATGAAGCCGCTGTATTCTGTTCGCCTGTCATAAATATTACCGGTAACCGCAGATATCGATCTGATTATTGAACCTCATGGGACAGAAAAAAGCCATTTTATTCGGAGCCAGCGGTTTCATCGGATCTTATCTTCTTCAAGGACTTTTAGGTGATCCTGATTATCAAGAAGTTACCATTGTGGTCCGAAAAGATCTGGGCGTCAGTCATGCCAAGCTCAAAACACTGATAGGGGATTTCAATTCCCTGCCGGCTATGAAGGAGGATCTGGCGGCGGATGAAGTGTTCATCGCCCTGGGTACCACAAAGAAAAATACACCCGACCAAAAGGTTTATTACCAGGTAGATCACGATTATCCCGTGCTGGCGGCAAAGTTGGCCAGGGCGAGGGGAGCAAAGGCGGTTTTTGTTGTCACTGCCGTTGGTGCTGACGCAGGCTCGGGTGTGTTTTATATCAGGACAAAAGGTGAAACCGAGCGGGATATTATTGCCGCTGGACTTGACCATACCCACATTTTCAGACCGTCGATGATCATGGGGAACCGGACAGAAAGTCGTCCGATGGAAAAATCCTTCATCAAACTCTTTTCGCTCATTAACCCGGTCATGATTGGTCCGATGAAGAAATTCAGGGGAATCGAGGGGGCGGACATTGCCAGGGCGATGATTGCGGCTGCGAAAATCCCTTCCGGAAAAGTGAAAATTTATGAATGGCAGGAAATGGACGCGCTATTGAAAGCACGCTGACCTGACATGGAAAGCCCCCTGCGTATACTGGCAAGGGGCTTTGTCATATTTCAGATTAATAGCTGAATCTTTGCGCAGCCGGCAGTGCGGAGACATGCCCGATCTTACCGTGACGAAAATCGCGGTACAGGTCTTTGATCTCCTCTTCCTGATCCGCTATGAAAGGGCCGTACGATACAATAGGGTGATTTTGAGGCTCCGCGGCATATAACACCACTTTCCCACCGGATTTTCCGCCAGTCAGTACGAGTTCACTTTCATCCTTTTCGGCAGATCGGCCAAGCCAGCCAACCTGGTTTTCGTTTAGAATTTCCCGTGAGTCGCCCACCTCAATACTGCCGTCGACTACGTAAAGAAATGCATTGTAGGAAGCATTCAGTTGCTGGCGCGTCACAATGCCCGGTTCAAGGTGAATTTCTGCTACGATCAGCGGCGTGTGGTTTTGAACCGGAGATTTCAGGCCAGCCATTTCTCCACTATATAGTCTGAGCTCCAAGCCATTTTCGCTGATTTTCGGAACGCTGCCAAATGCCAGGTCTTGCACACGCGGTGTAGCCCACCTGTCTTTTTTGGGCAGGTTCAGCCACATCTGCAACAGGCGTAGCTTCGTCTTCTTTTCGATTGATTCGGTATGTACAATGCCGCTTCCAGCCGTCATAATCTGGAAATCACCAGCCTGCATCATATGGGTTTCATCACCGATCTCGCCTTCCAGCAGCAGGGATACCGTTTCAAATCCCGCGTGCGGATGTGGACCTCCAACCGGCTCTGTATCTTTTTTATCCAGAAAATCGTCCATCAGCAGGATAAAAGGGTCGCTGCTTGCGAATTCGTCCTGTATCACCGACCGGGCAGTGTGATCGTGCCCCATAAATCCCTGGTGGGCGACAGTTGTTTTTATATTGATCAGTTCTCTTTTCAAAATTGTAGTTTCCATAATCGGGCTCTTTATTTTGTTTATACAGCGGGTCGGCAAGCTGTGTTGCCGGTCCGTTATTGAAACAAAATAAAAGCGTGCGCTGTGCGGAGAAACCGCTAAACAATTGGTTAGTGGTCCGAGGCAGATACGTGTTTTATTTCTGCTCAAAAAGCCTGATGGTATAATCGAGCAGAGCCGGACCGCCCGTTTCGCCGTGGCCGGGGATCACGATTTGGGTATCGGGATATTTGGCTTTTATTTTGGCTACCGTAGCCGGCCACGCACCTACATTCGCATCGCCGAGATACCCTTTGGTCGCATCAACTTCCTTGATCAGACAACCGCCGAACATGGCCTTTTCACTTGGGAAATAGCCTATCACATTATCCCTGGTGTGGCCTTCGCCGAAAAATCCGGTGAGCACTTTCCTCTTGCCGACTTTGAGCCTCAGGGTACCGTCAAAACCCTTTTGAGGTACCGGAAATTTTGCCTCCTTCGCCGACGCAATAGTCTTATTGCTGCCGTAAGAAGGAATGCCGCGGCGGTGAAATTCATTTAGACCGGCCACACAATCTTCATGAAAGTGCGTCGCAATCACTGCTTTAACCTTGCAATGCAGGCTGTCGGCCAGCCAGTCGATCAGTACTGCCGAGGTAGAATCGTTGACGGGCGTATCAAAAATAATTGCTTCGCCTTTATCAAAAACGATCATCCCGTTGCAGGGTACTTTTCCAAAAGTCTCAGTATTGAGGTAGGTAATATGCTGGTAAACGTGATCGGAAACTTTCAGAATACTGATCGCATCGGCGGTGAAGCCTTTGGGCGTATTTTGTGCAATAGTAAATTGAGAAAGCAGAAAGCAAATGCTCAGGGACAGATATTGCCGGATCATAGGAATAAGTTGGTCAGATTGCGTTGGAGAGCCCAAGAACGCAAGTTGCGGCCGGAATATCAAGCAAAAGTATCGTCACAAATATTCCAGAATATCGGCTACGGTGTTCAATTGCATAAAATTGTTGTGTTCGAGCGTGTGGCTGTACTGCTCGTGCAGCCAGGTGACATGATAGGGTATGTGTGCGGCGTAACCTTCCAGTTCCAGGACCGGCAGCACGTCGGATTTAATGGAATTGCCCAGCATCAGGAAATTCCCCGGCTGGCAGTCCAGGTGTTTCAGCAGTTTCCGGTAATCGGCTGTCTGCTTGTCGCTCATGATCTCGATATGGTGAAAATATTCCTGCAGACCCGATTTGCGCAGCTTTCTTTCCTGGTCGAGCAAATCCCCTTTGGTTGCTACTACGAGGCGGTATTTTCCCTTTAATGCTTTCAAAACTTCCTCCACACCTTCCAGCAGCTCTACCGGTTTTTGGAGCAACTCTTGCCCAAGCCCGATAATTTCCTTGATCAAATGCATGCTGGCAGTGCCATTTGAGATCGTGTAAGCAGTTTCAACCATACATAGCATAAAACATTTGACCCCATAACCATACAGTGGCAGGTTTTTGATCTGCGTTTTGTAAAGCTCCTGCGAAACGGAATGCTGCGGTAAAAAATCTTCGAGCAGCCGGCAGAACTTTTCCTCCGTCTCCTGGAAATATGGCTCGTTGACCCACATAGTGTCGTCGGCGTCGAAGGCGATGACTTTAATATGATTTTTCATTCGAATTTTTAATTTTACCCCGCAAAAATCATTTTTAACATTACCCTGAAAAAGGACATTTGTCCCAAATACTTAAAAATGCTACGGACCAATTTATCCTTTCTGTCCTTTACCGAAACGCTTTTTGCGCAGCAATTGAACGAACGCGAGGTGGCATTGGAAGTGTTTCCGAAAGGCACGGCAATCCTGCGCCGCGGAGCGTTAAGCAGGAAAGTTTTTGTGGTAAAAAGCGGGATCACAAAGTGTTTTTTCAGCGAGGAAAACGGCAAGGATTATATCGTTGAATTTCTGGCGGAAGGGGAGATCATCGGGGAGATTGAGGCGATTAAAGGGATTGCCTGCCTCTGCAACATTGAAGCGATCACCGAAGTGCAGGCCTATTCTTTGAGTGTAGGCTATTTCAAGAACTTATTAACCCAAAATCCGGCGTTTAACCAGTTACTTTTGGAAGAAATGGCCGAGCGCATCATCAATACCAGCAGTCGGTCGTCCGCTCAGCAGCTGTATACTTTGGAGCAGGGATTAAAAAAATTGCTGGCATTCCAGGAACGCCAGCAAACTGTAATATCGAAGGGGAATATGGCCAGTTACCTGGGAATTACGCTCCGAAGCCTGAACCGGGCTTTGAAAAACATTTCAGAATAAACAGGGTTCGAAGCGTCCGGTCAGGAGTTGGCCGCCACCTCGCTGCGTCCCGACTTACTTTTCAAAATCAGCGAGCTGATCAGGGCAACCACGAGGCCGATCGGCAAAACTTCTGCGTAGGTAGACAAGACAATGAATGCCGGATTCTGGTACATCTCTTCAAACTGATTCATTTCGGCCGTTGAGCTCTGCCTGGCTACTGCCTGAAATCCGTACGGAAAAGCTTTTGCCGGTTACTGGCCCAATTCTTCCAGCTCGCTCAGGTGCATTTGAAGATCGGACAAGGTGCGGTCGGGGAACTGGCTGAAAATAAATTTCGCTATCCCGAAAAGTACCAGTACCGTCAATGCCTGCGCCGCTACGATCAGCAGCCATTTTGTTAATCCGTAACTGTCAAAATTGCGCACCAGCAGGGAAACGCCGATCAGAAAACCGGCAACCATACTTATTTTCCAGACGTTATCCATCGTATCCTGATAGCGCTGCTGAATGTAAATGACCTTTTGCAGGCTTTCCCGCAGGTTACTTTTCACCAGGAGAACGCCGGTAATCGCTTTGTTTGCGGATATCACAACTTTCAAGCCGGCAATAACCACGAGCGCATACAAAGCCGTGGGCACATATTCAAACCACTGCGTATAGTCAAACGGGTTACCCGAGAGAATTGCGCCAAACAGTACCAGCAACCCTGAAAAAAACAAGGTGACATTCCTGAGTTTCCGGGTGGCGCGGGAAACGGTACTGTTGGATTGGCTCCTGATCATCGAAAGCACCATCTGCTCGCTCAGCAGCTGGGAGTTTTGCAGTTTTGCGTCGATGGTGTTCCAGCTGGTTTTGAGGTCGTCCAGGTTCATAGTATTGATAGTTTAAAGTGTAATAGATTTGATAATTTTTTCGAGTTTCATTTTAATGCGGCTGAGTTTTACACCCACATTTGATTTGCTTATACCCAGGATGCCGGCCATCTCGTCGTAGCTTTTTTCGTCCAGGTATAGTAGTACCATCGCCTTTTCGACGGCCGAAAGCTGGTCGATCGCGTGGTAGAGCAATGCGGTCTCGGAAGGGGCGTTTTCGTTTGCTTCAAAATCCGGGAAATCCATATCCGGTAATGAAAATCCGGCGGGCGACTGTCGCCTTTTTTCTTTGCGAAAATTGGAAATGGCGGTATTCATCCCCACGCGGTACACCCAGGTATTTACATTGGATTCCTGCCGAAAAGTTGGAAATGCTTTCCAGAGCTGAAAAACGATCTCCTGAAAAAGGTCCCGGCGATCTTCTGCGTCCGGACAGTACATTTTACAGATCTTGAAAAGGACCGCCCGGTTTTGGTTGAGAAGACTGACGAATTGCTTTTCCATGTAAGTGATTTAAATACAGTTTATGTATTAGTCGGAGGAAAGGCAAAAAATTACAGGTATTGTCAAAATTAATAGAGATTCGATCTATAAAACAGCTGTTTGGCCTGGCTTGTAAGTGGACAGCCGCGTTCAGTTTTGAACAAAATAAAAAAATGATTTTCGTATTAAGATGCTGTCAATCAATGGTCTTGTTCGATGGTATATTTTTTACAGACGGTACTTTGGATAATAATCTCAATGGTCAAAGCCTATGCTTCAAAACTACTTCAAAATCGCATTCCGCAATCTCTGGAAGCATAAGCTGTTTTCACTGATCAATATCGTGGGCCTGGGACTCGCCATGGCATTTTGTTTCTTACAGCTGATTCAGGTGCAGAGCAGTTTCGAGAAAGATTCATTTCACCCGTTCCCCGACCGTACTTACCGGATCGTGACCGATGCGGAAGGAAATAACGGCGAGCGCTATGCGCTGGCTTCCACACCTATACCGCTGGCTGAAAAGCTGTTGAACGAACACAGCGTGATCGAAAAGTCGACGCGGATCGTGCGGAATTTCGGTGGTAATCTCAACAATGGTATCAAGACCTTGCGTGTAACCGGAATGTTTGTGGACCCTGCATTTTTTGAAATATTCGGCTTTAAACTCGAAAAAGGCAAAGCCTGCATGGAGCCGCGGGAGGTGGTACTGTCGAAAGAGACGGCAGAGCGGTATTTTGGAACTGCTGATCCCGTGGGCAAAACGCTGCGCGACCCCGAATTGGGCGATTTTACGGTATCCGGCGTTTTCGGTTCGATCAAACCGTTTACAACGCATTTACAATCGGATATATTCGTTTCAATGTCCGGCTTTAATAATCTCAACAAGCATATCAAAACAGATAACTGGCTGGATTATAATGCATATACTTTTGTGTTGCTTTCCAAAGGCAGCAGCCGCGCATTGCTCGACCGTGCAATATTACAGGTAGCTCAGGATAACCAAAAAAACGTCGCATTCAAGGATATTAAAGGACATCGTTTCCGCAGCCAGCTGCTCGGGGAGATTTCTCCTGACACCGAAAGTCTGCTCAATAATCCGCACGTAGAGCCGCTTTGGAAGATCGGTGCCGGTTTGCTCATTCCGCTGGTTGTTATTTTGCTAGCCGGTTTCAATTATGTCAATCTCACATTAACGCGTTCGCTGAGCCGGGGGAGGGAAGTGGGTGTACGCAAAGTGGCGGGCGCCAAACGCTGGCAGCTTGTTACGCAATTCCTGACCGAAACCATCGTAATCGCCTTTTTTGCCCTGGGTATCGGGTACATGGGGCTGTTGTTTATTCAATCGTATGTGCATGTGCGATGGCTGCATTTCGAAGTCAGCCAAACACATGTGCTCTGGATTTCTTTCATCGTCTTCACACTACTGACCGGGATCCTCGCGGGGATATTGCCTGCCCGGATCCTCTCTTCTTACGAGCCTGCCCGCATTATCAAAGGTGAAATAGGTCCGGCGGGCCTGGGGAAGATCAGTTTCCGTAAATCGCTGGTCGTGATCCAGTTTGTAGTGGCGCTGGTTTTCATGACTTTCGTGGGCATTTCCAATAGCCAATTTGAATATATGGCTACTGATAATGAGAATTTTACCCGGAGAGATATTCTCAATATCCCCCTTTCATCCGGCAATTTTAAGTTGCTGGCCAACGCAATCGGTAAGCAGGCCGACGTGGAGCGGATCGGGCTGGCTTCGGCTACATTAAATGAAGGTGCAGGAAAAGCTAAGATCAGCAGGATAGGGACGAAATCTGCGATAGCATCGCAGGAAACCTATATTTATGCAGCTGATGCCAATTTTATAGCCAATATGGAGCTGAAATTTGTGGCAGGCGAAAATTTACCGGAGCCTTCCACAGATACTTCCGTTCATTTTGCGGTGATCAACGAGCATGCGGCCGGTATGCTTGGTTTTAAAAATCCGAAAGACATTGTCGGACATACTATTCGTCTGAATGAAAGCAATGTACAGGTTTCCGGGGTGGTGAGAAACTTCTGTTTCATGCGGTACGAGCTGCCCGTCGCGCCGCTTGTCTTGGCTTATGATCCCGGGGAAATCAAGGTACTATCCCTGAAAATCGCGGCAGGCGCACCGAAAGAGCGGGTCGAGGCGGCACTTTCGAAGGTCTGGAAGCAATTTCATCCGCACGAATCGTTCGTATTTGCATGGTACGAGCAGCAATTATATGATAATTATGCCGATGGTGGCGACCAGCAGATTACGGGTATTATCGTACTGATCGTTTTTGTAATCGCCGCAATGGGGCTACTGGGAATGGTCACTTATACCACCGAAAAGCGGACCAAAGAAGTGGGCGTCCGGAAAGTGATGGGCGCGAGTGTGGCTCAGATCATGGCGCTGCTGTCGGGTGGTTTTGTACGGCTGATCCTCATTGCTTCGATTATCGCTTTACCGCTGGGTTACCTGCTGGGCGGACTTTTCCTTCAAATTTTCACCTACCACGTTTCACTCGGTCCGGCCGTTTTCTTTCAATGCGTCGCAACGCTGCTGCTCATCGGGCTGGGGACGATCGGCGTGCAGGCTTACCGGACTGCCAATACAAACCCGGCAGATACATTACGATCGGAATAGCAGACCATTGCCCGGCAATCGTTGCCCGGCATTCGTTGCCCGGCAGTCGCTGCCCGGCAGCGGTCTGTCCGGCTTTGTTTCCGCGGATCGTTTTTGCTTTCTTTGTTTCGATCTATTATCTCAACAAAACCGGAAAAACGTGCGAAAAATATTCCTGACCTTACTATTTGCTACCGCAAACCTGCTGGCTGCTTTTGCCCAGCAGCCCGTCGCAAAATTCAAAACGGATATTCCGCTCGACTCCATCCGGCTTAGCGATCCGTTTATCCTCGCCGACGAGAAAACTTCCATGTATTACATGACCGGAACCGGCGGAATGCTGTGGAAAAGCAAGGATCTCAAAAAATGGAGCGGCCCGTATAAAGTGATCGAAACGGACCCGAAATCGTGGATGGGACCGAGCCCGATGGTTTGGGCGGCGGAGTTACATGCGATTAAAGGCAGGTATTACAATTTTGCGACTTTCACCAATAAGGCGGTCAAAGTGGAGAAAGACCTGGAACGCCGCGCCAGCCACGTGTTGGTTAGCGACAAGCCCGACGGTCCTTATGTGCCGATGGACAAGCCGGTTTACCTGCCTGCCGACAAATTAACACTCGACGCTACAATATGGACCGAAAAAAACGGGAAGTCTTATATGGTATACTGCCACGAATGGTTGCAGAACGGAAATGGGACAGTCGAAAAAATCGAGCTGCTTCCCGACCTGAGCGGCACGACGGGCGAGCCTGAAATCCTGTTCCTGGCAAGCGACTCGCCATGGAGCCGGGAAAAAGATAAGGAAGGAAAAGACCGGCCTAACAAAGTAACTGACGGCCCGTGGCTGTTCCGCACGCAGACGGGAAAGCTGGGTATGTTGTGGACTAGCTGGATTTATGATGTTTATACACAGGGAGTTGCATATTCTGAAAGCGGCACGCTGGATGGACCGTGGATTCAGGAAAAAAAGCCAATTAATGATGCCAACTTCGGTCACGGCATGCTTTTCCGGACATTTGAGGGAAAACTGATTATGTCGCTGCACAGTCATAAAAGCGTAAATGGCCGCACGGTACGCGTGCCGCATTTGTTTGAGGTCGACGACTCGGGCGATAAAATTGTTGTTGGAAAACCATTTATTCCCTGATTGGACGCACCAGGTAAGCTATTGCATCAAGTAGATATTTAATAGGAAAAAATTTATTGTCTGAATTATAGACAATATAACTATTCCCGTTATATTGCTTCAATTTCATTCCATAAACAACAGTAATATGAAACGGACAAGCTTTATCTACGCAATTGCCTTCATGCTTTTCGCTGCGTTCAGCAGCCGCGCACAAACGGCTCCGGCTGATTTTTTTGCGGGGAAGTGGGAAATTCTGGTGGTAGGTACCCCAGATGGTGATTCTAAAATGGTTGCAGACCTGGTGCGGAACGGCGGGGTTTTGTCTGGCCAGCTTATTAACCAGAAGGATTCCACGGCTGAAAAAATTCCGGTTACCGTCACGGAAAGTGGCAACAAGCTTGCACTGGCATTTTTTACACAGGGCTACGATGTTACCATTGATCTTGAGAAAGTCGATGATGATCATCTGAAAGGAAGCCTGATGAATATGTTCGAGACGACAGCTAAAAGAATGAAATGAGTAACCCAACAGAAGATCCCGTGCGCTGACCCGCTGAATTCTTCTGCGGGCTGCACGGTTGATTTTTATGATATTTCAGTGGATTTGCGGTAGTTTTTTTAGATCATTTAAAATCAGTCTAAATACACGCTATTTTTGTTCCAAGTATCTTTGGACAAATCCACTGCGATGACGGCAGAAGAAGAAAAAATAGCGGTTCAGGGCGTGTCTGACGAAACACACTTCTGGCAATTTCCGGATTTCACAGCGCCAGGAATGGACAGTGTAATTGAAACGGGCTTGGTTTTCGATGATTCCAGGTGGAAGGGAGCGGGGAAAGAACTGACGATGGAAGGTGTTTATATCTGGTACGGAAACTTCCATGTACGCTCGGCCGAACCTTTACAGGTATGTATGTCCGGTTCACATGTGCAAATGATTTTCAGCCTTCAAAGCGTCACAACCTATTTTTCAGAAGCTGCTTCCAAGCCATTTGTCAGGTTTAAGCCACAACAGCATAACCTGTTCCTGCTTCCTCAAAAAGATATGCTGGTACAGTGGAAGCCGGAGGATAACGTGGAAGTATTTGCGATTAACCTAAGCACTGCGTTCTTTTTCAACAACCTGCCGGATACGCACCCGCTTTCTGCGCATTTTCAAAAAGGGATCAAAACAGTGCTGCCTGCTTTCATGAGCTGGCGAAACCTCCCCGTCACTTCCAGGATGATTTCTTCCCTGTTCGAGATCCTGAATTGTTCATACAACGGGTACCATAAAAGTCTCTTTATAAAAGGCAAAGTGATGGAGCTTCTGGCACTGCAGTTTGAGCAGTATGAAAAGCACCCGGTACCTGATATTACCATGGTACTCAAAGAATCGGATGTGGAAAAAATGCATCTGGCGCGCCGGATGATTGCCGCGAACCTGGAAAGGAGCTGGTCGTTGAAAGAGCTTGCGCATCAGGTCGGCACCAACGAGTATAACCTTAAAAAGCATTTCAAGGAAGTTTTCGGCAAGCCCGTTTTCAGTTACCTGCACGATCTCAGGATGGAAACTTCCATGCAGATGTTGCAGCAGCCCGGCACCAAGATATCGGAGATCTCACAAAAAACGGGTTACAAGAATCCGACGCATTTTACCGCTGCATTTAAAAAGTATTACCGGGTACTGCCTAATAAAATCCGCATTGGCGTGCTCAATCTGGTCCATTTTTCGGAATACCTGGGCCAGCTCTTCACCGAGTTCGCCGAGCGTGCTACGGCTTTGGAGTCGGTTCCACTATGATTGTCATCGCATGAGCATGATTATTTAAGTTCTCATTTCTGATGCCTGCCGGCAGTGGGCAATCGTAAACGGGGATCTTGAAATGAGTTTGACAAAAATAGCCATCATTGGCGGCGGAGCGTGTGGCATATCGGCATTCATAGAGCTGTTTCTTCAATTCAGGATAGCGCAAAAACATCGGGAAATCAGTATTACGATCATTGAGGAGAATGAGGAAGTAGGCAAAGGACTTGCATTCGGGACGAAACAACCGGGTCATATTCTCAACACCCAGGCTGACCTCATGGGAATCCATTTTACCGAACCCGAACATTTTAGTGACTGGCTGATTGAACATGATTCCAGGGTAGGCAACGAGGTTGTCGACAATCAGGGTGAAAACCGGGCTTTTACTACCAGAAGACTCTATGGCGATTATTTGCAAGAACAGTTCGAGCACTATTTTCAGCTGGCGAAATCGGAGGGGATGGATGTGGCGGTGCTGCACGCCAGCGCTAAAAATGTAGCGAAATGTAAAGAAGGTTTTGAGATCAGCTTCTCGGGCAGCGAAACCTGCTCATGCGATGTACTGATACTTGCGCCGGGTACGCCTGTCGCCAACAATTACCCGCATCTTGACCAGAAGGAAAGTTACTTCGGCTCTCCCTGGCCTTCGGCGCCCATTCTCGACAAAATTCCAAAAAGTGCGGATGTAGGCATCCTGGGTTCGAGCCTGAGCGCAATTGATGCACTGATGACCCTGACCGATAATGATTACAAAGGAAAAATCACTTGCTACTCTCCCGATGGACTGATGCCGAGGGTGCAGCCCGAGCATCAGGAAATGATCGAATGCAAATTTCTTACTCTGAAAAAGCTGCACGAAATCCAGCGAAACTACCTGCGGAACCCCACGGTAAAAGAGATTTTCAGACTTTTTATGCAGGAAGCGGAGGAATATGCGGGTGGGAAAATTGATTGGAAAGCTACAAAAAGAACTGGAAAACCCGCTGGGGAACTTCTTAGGGAGGATATCAGGATCGCAAAAAACGGCGGGGACGCACTCATTAATGTACCTTATTCGCTGAGGTACGAAAGCTCCGACATGTGGAAATGGCTGGACGAAGCGGAAAAGCTGAAATTCAAAAAATGGTTTGGCGCTTATTGGGGCATTAGCAGGCATTGTATGCCGCTGGTGAATGCGGAACGTATCGATCAGCTTTTTGAAAGCCGGCAGTTGAAGGTTATCCCCGGCTTGAAGGAAGTAGCCTATGATGAGAAGCAGGAAGGATTTGTAATGAGCTGCGAAAATGGACCCCCATCATTTGAAAAATACCTGATCAATGCAACCGGTCCTGCTTCGTCGGTTAAAATGATGAAATCGGAGCTGATGCAGCATCTTGCAAAAGATGGTCTGGTAGAAGCAGAGGATGCAGGCGGGATCAAGATCAATACTGAAACCATGCAGGTGATTGCCGGTAAAAAAGTCTACCCCAATTTTTATGCGGTCGGCCATATCACGAACGGCTTGCTGCTCGATGTGAATGCGGTCTGGTTCAATGTGAAAATGATCGGCAATTTATCTCGTCACCTTACCAGCCAGATCATTGGAAACCCTTCTTAAATTATACAAAGAGCTGCTGCCGGTGATGGCTTTTATACCCGCCGGTTACCTGATCAGTAAAAAGTTTGATTTCAATTCGGATTATGTCAGTAAGCCGCTGATCAATGTACTGCTGCCGCTGCTGGTTTTTACCAACATGCTGGATGCAGAGCCGTCGAAGTTGCTCGTTTTGCCTATTTTGACATTCCTGCTGGCATTCGGAATGAATTACGCAGCGAAAATGGTGCAGAACAGGCTCGCTAATGAAACCGATCCGCTGATATTGAGGAGTTCCTTTTCCTTTTTCAATATCGCTTTTTTCGGTATTCCGACGGTCACGGCTCTTTTCGGCGAAGATAAGGTGAGTATGCTGATCTGCATTTACCTCGGCTCGGCGCTTTATGGCGACACGATCGGCTATTACCAGGTAGCAAAAACAAAATACGATTCCCGCAAGGCACTGAAAGAGATGCTGAGCATCCCTTTCCTGTATGTCTTCGTCGCCGGGGTGATCTGTAAAATGACGGGATTGAAAACGCCGGAATTTGTCAAACCTGCGTTGGGTGTAGTCAGCTTTGCAGTTTCGGCGGCGGGGATGATGATAGTCGGGTTTCAGTTGGCCAATGTCAATTTTAAAGACGTGAAACTGCCTTATTTTTTCAAATTGCTCAGTTTTCGCACCGTTGCGGCGGCCGTCATTCTGACGGTTATCGCATTGCTGGCGTCCTTAATTGCCAAAGATCTGGAAGAGGAGGATTACAAAATGCTCGCGCTCGTGCCCCTTTTTCCAGTCGCCGCCAATGTGACGGTATTCGCTGCATTCCTGAAAGCCGACGAAGAGCAGTCGTCCATCCTGGTTTTCCTGTCCATGCTGCTGTCCGTGGTACTGGTATCCGGGGCTACTTTTGTTTTGATGTGAGTAAAGATTCCAATTTTTTGATGCTATCCTGTTTTTTACACACCGGAGTACTTAGCTGCATCTTTGATTTTAAAAAGCATACTGCCGGCATTTCAATGCGGAAGGTGATCACCCAGGCAAAAGTCATACAAAGAGAGATGGTGATAAAGAGTGCGGGATAGATGTTTAAATTTCCAAATTTCCCGAGCCATTCGATTATCCTGAGGCCGATATATTGGTGGATAAGATACAGGCAATATGATATTTTGCCAAGAAAGATCAGGGCACGTATTTTCAAAAATTCAAGTCTGTCACTAACAAAAAGAAGAAACAGTAGGTGAAAGGCAGTAATGATTAAGCAATGTTCATTGAGGCTTAAAAAATCTCTCGAATGCCCCCCTTTATCATGTAAATAAAACGATGCTGTCGCTGATGTTACAAGGTATACAGCGTGTTTGAAGCTCCAACCTGACTTTTTAATGTAATAAAAAATAATCCCGGAATAGAAGAGGGGAAAGTGATTCACTATCTGTATCTTCTGTATGATAAATTGGTAAAAATCAGGATATTGAATACTGTTAAGGTGAAAGGAAATAATGGCTGTCAGAACGATCAGTCCTGATTCTGCAATATATTTTACACTGCCGGATCGCATGATCGCCGCCATCCAAAAATAAAATGTAAGCTCAATGACAAGTGTCCAGTAGGAGCCGTCGAGGTATTCCACGCCGAAAAAATTAGGGGCCATCGTTGCGTTGGCAAGCAACTCTTTGGTTCCGGTATTCTCGGGTTCATCATATTTTTTAAATAAAAAAGTAACAAAGGCGCAGATCCAGAATGTCGGATAAAGTCTTACAAATCTTGCAATAGCAAATTCTCGAACGGAATTCGCCTTGGAGGCGCTCAGCAGAATTACAAAACCACTGATCATAAAGAAAAGATCGACGCCTGTCACGCCAAATCTAAATTGCCATCCCAACAGTAATTTATTGGCATTAATTGTGAAATGGAACAACATTACGCCGAAGGCCGCTATGCCTCTTAATGCATCCAGTTCCTGAAATCTGTGTGGGGATGAGGTTGTAGTGTGTGTAAAGGCTTGCATAAAACCGGCCGCCTTGGAGTTATGTGTACTTCACATACGTCCAGCGTACAACCAAACAAAAGCATTCTTCCACAGCAGAAGCCTTTTACTTTGCGACCGGCTGGTACCAATTATTTTTCGATTTCCAGGTTCGTAACCAATATTTAGCACAAAAAGCCTGAATGTCACATTCCAGGCTTTTTGATTAACTAAAAAACGCTTCTTCTATTTACGGTCAATTCCAGCCGCCACCCAATGCGCGATAGATATTGACCGTTGCATTCATTTGCTGCATCTTGGTTTCTATCAGGTCGAACCTGGATTCCAGGGCGTCGCGCTGGGTTAGCAATACTTCCATGTAATCGGCTCTCGCTGAGGAGAAAAGTCGGTTTGATATAGTGATCGAAGTGGAAAGCGCCTGTACTTCCCGGGATTTGGTGTCATAACTTTTTTCCAGGTTGCTGATCTTCGACAGCTGATTTTGTACTTCAATATAGGCGTTCAAAATCGTTCTCTCATAGTTGTAAACAGCCTGGATCTGGCGCGCATTGGCGTTGGCGTAAGCTGCCCTGATCGCATTTTTGTTGATCAGCGGGCCGGCCATATCACCAATCAGCGAAGCGATCAGCGATTCGGGCAGTCGGGTCAGGAACACCGGATTAAATGCCTGTAATCCGACACTCGCACTGATCGCCAGGGAAGGGTAGAAATTGGCCTTCGCCACGGTCACGTCCAGCTTGGCGGCTGACAGATCAAGCTCGGCCTGCCGCACATCCGGGCGGTTTTCGAGCAGTTGGGAAGGAATACCTGCCTGCATCAGGTCCGGAACTAGCTTTTCGAAAGTCTGGTGGTCGCGCTGAATAGGCTGTGGGTACCGGCCGATCAGGAAATTGATCCGGTTTTCGGTCTCCACAATGCGCTGCTGAATGTCGTATTGCAGGTTTTGCGTGTGTAATACCTGCGCCTGAAACCGCGTCACGGCAAGCTCTGTGACCCGCGTCGCTTCTTTTTCCATTTTAACAATCCGCAACGCATTGCTCTGTATCTCAATGTTCTTTTGCAGGATTTCCAGCTGGTTGTCCAATGCCAGCAACTCGTAATAGGAGTTAGCAATTTCAGAGATCAGATTGGTCGTCATGAAATTCTTGCCCTCCACGGAAGACAGGTACCGGGTCAGTGCGGCCTTTTTGGCATTCCGGAGTTTATGCCAGATATCGACTTCCCAGTGCGCAAAAGCATTAACCCGAAAGTCGGGCAGGAATTCGGGCGTTTCTTTTCCGGGCTTGATATCGGTAGTTGCTTCACTGGCGCCTATGTTGGTGTACCGGCCGCGTTTTTCCACGCCCGCTCCGCCTCCGAGCCCCACAAAAGGAAGGTATTCTCCTTTCCGGGCCTGGATTTCGTTGCGTGAGATCTCAATTTCCTGCATGGTGATGTTCAGCTCCTGGTTGTTGTTCAGAGCCGAGTCGATCAGCACATTCAGGTAGGGATCTTTAAAAAAGGTTTTCCAGCTTACTTTTCCCGTGTTGGCAGATTCCTGTGAGTTGTTGTAGCTCACAGGTACAGTCTTGTTTTCGGTTTTGTGTACCAAAACGGGCACACTGCAGCCGGTGTATGTCAGCGCGGTGACCGTGATCACCGCCCAGGTTACTATTCTGTTATTGCGCATCATTTTGGGTTTCTTGAGTTTCGGGAAAAGCGTCGACTGCGTGGACAAACTGTTCGGTCAGCGAGCTGTCTTCTTCATCCCTGATCATTTTTCTGCCATCGGCGAGGCTGCCGAATATGTAGTAGAGGCCGGGGATAATGATTACCCCGAAAATGGTACCGAACAGCATCCCGCCCATGGCCGAAGCGCCGATCGTCCGGTTACCGATCGCGCCGGCGCCGGTTGCAAGGATCAGGGGGATCAACCCTGCAACGAATGCGAACGAGGTCATCAGGATCGGTCGGAAACGGACCCTCGCGCCTTCAATAGCTGCATTCAGGATCGTTTCTCCCTGCTGCCGCTTCTGAACCGCGAATTCTACGATCAGTACCGCATTTTTACCCAGCAAACCAACCAGCATGATCAGTCCGATCTGAGCGTAAATGTTATTTTCCAGCCCCATCAATTTTAATAACAAAAAGGAACCGAACACCCCGACAGGCAGCGAAAACACCACAGCCAGCGGGATGATGAAACTCTCGTATTGTGCAGCCAGCACGAAATAGACGAATGCCAGTACGATCAGGAATACGTAAAGCGCCTCGTTCCCGCGGCTGGCTTCATCGTAGGACAGCCCTTCGAAGGCGATGTCGTAACCTTTGGGAAGTGTTTTGGCAGACACTTCACGAATGGCTTGAATAGCATCTGCCGTGGTATATCCTTTTGCAGGAAGTCCCTGGATAGATGCAGAATTATAGAGGTTGAACCTGGTGATCTCATTCGGGCCCTGGCCTTTTTTAAGCTTCATGAATGCCGAGTAGGGTACCATTTCTCCCGTATCGTTTTTAACAAAGAGTTTTAAAAGATCTGACGGAAGCCTGCGGAATGCGGGGTCGGACTGTACATACACCTTAAAGAACTGGTTGAACTTGATAAAGCCCTGCTCATAGGTACTACCGATCATGATATTAAGGTTATCCATGGCTTTGCCGATCGATACGCCTTTCTGCATCGCGAGCTTGTTGTCTATTTCGAGCTCGTACTGCGGATAATTGGCAGCGAAGAAGGTGAAAAGGCCGGTCAGCTCTTTCCGCTTGCCGAGGTTCTCCATGAATTCTTTGTTGATTTTATCGAACTCACTGTAATCGGTATCTGTGTTTTTGTCCAGCAAACGCATTGAAAAACCGCCCGAGGTACCAAAACCGGGAATGGCAGGCGGCTCGAAAAATTCGACCGTAGCACCAAGTCCTTTCGATTCTTCTTCCAGTTCCTCCATGATCTCCTTCACATTATGCTCGCGCTCCGACCAGGGTTTGAGGTTGATCAGACAGGTACCGGCATTGGAACCACGTCCTTCGGTCATGATCTCATAACCTGCGAGGGAAGAAACCGACTCAATGCCGGGAACTTCCTCGCAGATTTTTTGCAGGCGGCGGGAAACTTCATTGGTTTTTTCCAGCGTAGAACCAGGAGGTGTCTGGATGATCGCGTAGATCGTGCTCTGGTCTTCATTCGGAATAAAACCTGCGGGCAAAATCTTGTTTTCGTAAGCTATCCCGGCACAGAAGACGATCAATATCACGAATGTGAGTACTCTCCGGCTTACGATCCTTTTAAGCAAACTTACATAGCCGCCTGTCAGTTTGTCGAAGCCCCGGTTGAAACTGTCGAGTGCTTTGGTCAGCAGGTTTTTCTTCTTTTCGTGCCCGTGGTGGTTTTTCAAAAGCATCGCACAAAGTACCGGCGTGAGTGTCAATGCGATCAAGGCAGAAATCACGATGGAACTGGCCATGGTAATGGAAAACTGGCGGTAAAAAGTACCCACCGGACCCGACATGAATGAGATAGGCAGGAACACCGAAACCATCACCATCGTAATCGCGATAATGGCCCCGCTGATCTCGCCCAATACCTTTTTCACCGCGCCATAAGGTGATAAATGCGGCTCTTCTTCCATCTTGGCGTGCACCGCTTCCACCACCACGATCGCATCATCGACCACAATACCAATGGCTAGTACCAATGCGAAAAGCGTGATCAGGTTGATAGACAGCCCGAATCCCTGAATTACAAAGAATGCACCGATCAATGAAACGGGTACGGCGAGGATCGGGATTAATGTCGAGCGCCAGTCGCCCAGGAATATGAATACGACCAGTGCGACGAGGATAAATGCATCGCGCAATGTATCGATCACCTGTTCAATAGACGCGTCCAGGAACTGGGAAACGTCGTAGCTGATCTTGTAATCGACGCCGGGAGGGAAGGACTCTTTCATGATATCGAGCTTTTCCTTCACTTCCTCGATCACGTCGCTGGCATTACTGCCGTAATTTTGCCGCAATACGATCGCAGCAGAAGCTTTGCCATCGAGATTGGAATAGATATCGAAAAACTCACTTCCCAATTCGATCTTGGCGATGTCTTTCAGGTGGATGCTTTCCCCTTCAGAGTTGGCGCGGACGATGATGTCCTCATATTCCTTCGGCTCACTGTACCTTCCTTTGTAAGTCAGCACATATTCCAGCGATTGAGCGGCGATACCTGAGCTTTGTCCGATTCTGCCGGGGCGGCCGATGATACTTTGCTCACCCAATGCCTTCATTACTTCCTCTGTGGAAATATGATAAGCCCGCATACGGTCGGGATTGAGCCAAACGCGCATCGCGTACCTCCGGCTACCCAGGATCTGCGCCCTTGCAACCCCTTTTGTCCGCTGGATTTCAGGGATCATTTTGACGGTAGCGTAGTTGAAAAGGAATTTTTCGTCAATGCTCTTATCCTTGGAGTAGAGGTTGACGTACATCAGCATACTGGGCTGGATTGGCGTAATGATAACCCCTTCCCGCTGAACAAGTTCCGGCAGAAGCGGCATTACCTGATCGACCCTCGTTTTTACGCGTATTACCGCATCGTTAGGGTCGGTCCCGGGCTCAAAGATGATCCTCAATGTGGCCTCGCCGGCGCTGGTTGCATCCGTAGCAATGTAACGCATGTCCTGCACCCCGTTAATAGCCTGTTCCAGCGTGATCAGGGTCGATTTGACCAGTACATCTGCGCTGGCGCCGGGGTAGGCGATGAATATATTGACGGTGGTAGGAGCAATGTCAGGAAACTGGGAAATGGGTAACTTTTTGATAGCCAGTATCCCGATAAAGACTATCATGACCGATATCACAATGGCGAATACGGGCCTGCGTATGAATTGATTGAACATGTCTTTTGATTTTTATACCAGGTTACTCGGCATACAGACTTAAATTGGAAATCACCGAGTCGGGCTGTACGAATTTTGTGTGTACTTTCTCGTTCTCATGTACCTGCCGCAAGCCTTCCAGCAGGATCTTGTCGTCTTTTTTCAGGCCGGAGCTGACGGCGAATATGTGCGGCAGCTCTGCCGCGATCGTGATTTCCCTTGACCTGATCACATTGTTTTTGTCCACGACATACACATATTTCTTGTCCAATACTTCGAAAGTGGCTTTTTGAGGAATGATC
The DNA here is from genome assembly GCF_008369915.1 of Dyadobacter sp. UC 10. Lineage (NCBI taxonomy): Bacteria > Pseudomonadati > Bacteroidota > Cytophagia > Cytophagales > Spirosomataceae > Dyadobacter > Dyadobacter aurulentus. The sequence continues at coordinate 4,694,244 of NZ_VSRN01000001.1, forward strand.
AGGGCATTTTTGAACGGTACTTTCACCAGCACATTGCCTGTTTCTCCGTGTCTCAGCAACTTTTTAGGGTTTGGAAATGTAGCCCTGAAGGCGATATTGCCCGTTTCGTTGTTGAAATCGGCTTCAATGGTTTTTACTACGCCCGGATATTCAAACATTTGCTGGTTGGCCATCTGCAGGTTCACTTTCAGCATCTGATCTTTTTTCTCGTTCGCTTTATAATCGAGGTATTCCGCTTCCGGGACATTGAAATAAACCCACATTTCGCTGTTATCTGAAAGGGTTGTCAGCAGGTCTCCCTCGTCCAGCAAACTTCCCAGCCTGACCTGAAAATGGTCCATGATGCCGTTGAAGGGCGCTCTGATTTCGGTGAAACCCAGGTGCGTCTGGGCGAGACCTAACTCCGCTTTTGCCTTGTCAAGCTTTGCTTTGGAGAGTGCAAGCTCATTTTTGGAAACTACGTTACTGTCTGCCAGGGATTTGGTGTTTCTAAACTCAATCTCCGCAAAATTGGCTTCTGCCTGTGCTTTTTGTGTTTCAGCCTCATAAAGCATGGGCATGATTTTGAACATCAGCTGGCCTTTTTTTACAAACTGGCCTTCGTCTACATAAATGTTCTGGAGATATCCTTTTTCCAAAGCCCGCAGCTCAATGTGGCTGATCGCACGGATCTGGCTTACATACTCTTTCGTAATCAGTGTGTCTTTTTCCAGAGGGCTGGTAACCAGGAATTGGGTTTCTTCTTCCTTTTCTTCTTTTTTGGATTCACAGCTTGTGTTGAACAACATTGTGCACAAGCCGATGACCATGAGGATTCTCTTCATGATGTTTTTTCTATTTGATAAAAATTTAGTTCAGGTAATTTATTGTCGGAGAATCCATTAAGCAGTACCGTCAGGAATAACCAGTTTTCAAAAGCGGGTTTTGACTTTTCTCCGTTGCCGGGATCAAATCCTGAATACTTTCAGCAATAGGTATATGCGGTAGGGATAGGAAAGCCGCTGTGCGTTTATTGGTAATTGTTTCCCGGTGCTGGCAAGAAAGAGATCCCTCGCCCCGCTATAAGAAGGAGCGAAGCAGCTACGATCGCAGCTATACGTTTTACCAAATGGAAGGCTGAAATTTTCTTCTTCCTTTTCTTCAACATAAATTTTGTCCCGCAACTTGCGATCGGTGACGCCGTAACCTGGGATAAGGGTATGGCGGTGCAGGTCGTACCCGAGGATAGCGCCGGCCTGAGAGACTTTCTGCCGGGCATACCGGACAATATTTTCGTGGGTGCTGGCAGTTGCGAAGAAGTGCCCGGTCAGGACGATCAGCAAAAACGGAACGATGTATTTCCCCGCTGCTTTAATCATCTGATTCAAACTTAAATGAGATGACCGGCAGGCTCATTCGGGAAAATCCGGTGATGACGATCCGGGTCCATACCGTTGGGGCGGCTGGATTAAATTGCGGGGCGAAATTTTTCATCATGGAGTGACCTTCAAAACTTTAATACAAAAAGCGCAACTCGCCCTTAATAAGAGGTTAAAAGCAAGTTAAAATCGCATTAAAATTTGGTTACACCCCTTTATTTGCGGTTAAGGACGGGCTTATTCCTCCTTTTGCCACACCAGCAACCCGAATTTCACCCCAAAGGAGATAACCGGCGTGAATTTCTTTCCTGGATAAAAATCCTCGGGATCAAAAAAAGGATCATAAGGGTCCTCGGTCGGATTTTCGGTCTTTGTATAACGGACATTGGTCCGCGCCAGACCAAGCCCGGTGTACATATCGATCGTCAGTTTTTCGGGGACGAGAAATTTAACACCTATTTTCCAGACCAGTCCCATTTTCTTTTTACTGAAATGTGAGCCGTCGAACGATACCATCGTAGTATCGGACAGGTAGTAAGAATCCTTCCCTAATTGCCGGTTCACGCTGGAAACAAAACCTTCGGCAGCCAGATACCAGCCCAATGTCTCTCTTTTCAGCCAATAGAATTTTACCTCCGGGCGGATTTCCATCATCCTGTAACTCCTGGAACTGAACAGGCTCAATGGCGTCCTGCTAAAAGTAAAAGCTTTCATTCCTGCACCCACGCTGAGTCCATAGCTCCACCGCCCGCCTGTCATCAACTCGCTCCCGATCCGCACCGAAGGGTCGGGGAATGCCAGTGCGATAGGCATGAAGTGGATATCCGCATTAGGCTTATATACTGGTTTTTGTGTCTGCCCAAAGCTGGTCGCGGAACAGCAAAGAGCCATTAAAAAAAAGGAGAAATTTTTCATAGCCGGATACAGAAGTTTCTTGAAAGAAGTTTTGTAGTTGTAAAGTTACATTTTGAATGAATTATTACAACAATATGGGCTAGCTCAGCCAGGCTACTTTTTGTTCCGGGTTGTGCGTTGCGCCGATGATATCCCTGTAAAGAACGATTTCGGTTAGCTGGGCCCGGTCCAGTTTTCTCGCGAAAGTGTATCCGGTAACTGAGCATTCGTGGAACGCGATAACCTGTGTGCCCTGCGCCGCCGCTGCAGGTCTGTCAATCGCTTTCAGGTTGTATTGTTTATCACGGCTCCGGTTTTCAAACTGAGCGGTTGCTATTTTCAGGTTCTGCATTTATATTGTCTTTTTAGTTTCTTGGAACTGCAAAAATGAATAAGAAACCATTGATTTCGTAGCTCAACTTTGTAATGGTCATATTTTTATAAATACCTGAATTTATATATATTGTATATATAATTAAATATGTAACTTCTTACCATATCTTATTGATCAAGCATGAAAAAAATACTTACCACTCATCCACTAGCGATGATTATTGGTTTGTAAAATAAGAACGCGGAGTATCTAAGAAATTAATTTAATATTAAACAGTCCTAATTAATGAAAAGCTGGGTCTCTTTTTTAAGCCTATTCTTTCTTCTTTCCTGCCATAAGCCGGATGAATACGATTTTGAGGTCGAAACAGGGAAAATAATCAAAAAAGTGGCTTGTGATAATAATAGCAATTCCGAATACTGGCTTGTACAATTTGTCCCAACCAAGGTATCCAATAAATCATATGGGGCAACTATTGATTTGGATTCCAGAGTCTACGACAACGTTGTACTAACGGATTATGATCTTGAAATTCAATCTGCGGACACTTCTGACATTTATCTTTTGCATTTTAATTTGAAAGAGGATCCCAAAATAACATGTAGGATTCCCTCAAATGAATCGGTCATTATTCCCTCGGTAAACATTAAAAGGGTCTCCATTGCCGAAGAAAAATAGTCTTTTACTCACTACTCAAGGCAGATTTCCGGCGATTTCTAAATCGGTTTTTTGGAACGAAATCAACACAGATGGTAATTTTAGATTTTACCCTAATAGATCTAAAATGTCAGATATATTGATAATTACCCTTTCGCGTTTGGCCGGATCCATATCAATAAATTCGGAGAATTGGCTTTTTGGTAAGCTTTGCTCCGGTTATCCGAAACTGTTTCCAGACTTAATTTAGGGTCAAAATTTGAAGTTGAGCGTTGGTATGATCAAATAGGTACGATTTACAAGTTTTCTGAGCACAATGATCCTTTCGCTTTGTTGCCAGAGTCTTGCGATCGCACAGGCAACAAAAGATAGCGACAAGATTCAGAGAACAATTTCTCAACACGGGCGCAGAAGGCCATACGCGAGATATCCGGCGAAAGTATCCAAAATATCAGGAGGAACCGGTTGCGATAGGGCAGCAGAAAACACTCGATAACAATGATAAGAAAATTTAGATTGCCAGGCTTTTTGGCAAAAATGAACTGGATACTGCCACGATTTCAGAGGATCTCGACAATGCGAGGGCTTCATTTGCTGTCGTCAAAAAAGGGACTTATCACCGAAAAATGAGGCGTGCAGGCGCATCGTAACCTGAGCGTTTTAGCGGCCATAATTACTCAGCTCCCCGAAGATATGTCGCTCAGAAAAGCGCAGGTCGGCAAAATGCCGAGCGGGTGGTCAGGCACAGGTATGTGCTGAACTCACTTTCTACGGATTCGCTTTTATACGCCTTGTCTTCCGATTCCGCCAAGATCATTTCTTACCTCAGAAAGTTACAACTATCTAACCTGTCTATCGGCCCGGTTGATTTCCTGATTGATAAGAGTGTCGTAAAACCGCAGGATATGCAGGCGAAGATCGATCCGCTGGTTTTTGAGCTGAATTTTGCAGCGGAGGGCGTGGAAGCAGAAAAAGAAAGATTGTCGCGCGTGCTTTTCAAGCGTGAGCTTGGAAATATCTGGACGCCGGTGCCTGCGTCAATGCCATTTGCAGAAATTGTCCGCACTTCGTTAGCCAAAAGAAAAATGGCATTCAACTCCTACGCAAGCCACAATGTGCCCGGCTTGTTTATACTGGCTGCCTCTTTGTTGGTGAGTGTCGTCTTCCGGCGGTCACTTAGGAGCCGGTATAATGAACAGCTGGCATTGGGAGGGCCGGCCGGATCGAATCGCGCTGGCTAAGGCCAGTACCGAGAGGAGCTGCATTTTTTTCATCGTAGTTTTCATTTGGCTTGTATTCGGTCGAGTAACACTATCTTTTCAGCCAGGCCTGGTTCAATGCAGTTTTAGACTGATCCTTAAACCGGAAACCGTCGCCGTCGGAATAGTTCAGCTTGACGGTGCCTTTGAGTTCGAGATCCGTGCCGGCCCGGTTCACTTTCACTATCATCGGGCTTCCTTCTTCGAGGTCGTAACCCATATAAACGATACCGTTCAGGTCGTCGGGGTCCATCTTTAACCCGTTGATTTCTACAAATGCATCATTGTTTTTAATGCCGAGATTATTGTAAAATTGATTTGCACCGTCTACCGAATCCGCCAGGATCTTTGTTCTCGTTGCGTCCAGCTTGATATAAGGCTTGCCTTCTATCATAAAAACGACCGGTTCTGGAAGAGGTACTATTTCCTTTTTTACTCCAACTTTATTCATAAAGTCTTCGTAATGAATTTGTTCTCCTTTTACGACGTGATTCTGAAGGTATTCCCCGATTGCAGGGCTGGTCAGTTTTGTAATTTCCGGAATCAGCTGGTCGTCGTCGAAAGGTTTGGCGGGACCGTAGGTTTTGGAGAGCTCGCCCATCAGCCACAGCAGCCCGCGCTCACCCCGGCTTTCTTCCCTGATCAGAATATCCAGGCACATCGCAATCAGCGCACCTTTTTCATACACATTGGGATATTGCGACTTCATTTTTTTATCCAGGACCTGGCGGCTCATTTCCGTGAAGGAGAGTTTGTCGTCGTATTCACGCGCGTTTTCAACCTTTTTTGCGATCAGGTCATAAAACTGGTTTTCGTTGATCAGCCCCTGGTTAACCTGAAAAAGATTTGCAAAATATTCGGTTACACCTTCATAAAACCACAAATGCTGGCTCATTTTCGGGTTATTGAAATCGAAATAGTGGATTTCTTTTGAATGGATTTTCAGTGGGGTGATGGTGTGGAAAAACTCGTGACTGATCACATGGATCAGGTCTTTACTTCTCATCGGGTCGCGAAACACGGCGACCGTTGAGTTGTTATGTTCCAAAGCACCCAGGCCTTTCGCATCGTCACCGGCGCCGGAGGAAACGTAGGTCAGCACGGCGTATTTCTTCGTGTCATTGATCGGCCCCAGAAATTTCTTCTGAGCCCTCACCATTCTTTCGAGGTCGGGGCGAAGATCCGCGGCACGTACCGACCCGCGTCTCGAATATACGCCCAGCAACACCTCCATGCCATCTACATTGAAGCGCGAAGTGTCCGGAGCTGCATACATGATGGGGTTGTCGACTATATCCGGATACCTTGCAACATTAAAAACATCCGACTTTTCGTCGTTTTCAGCATCAATAAGCGCGGTGGTTCCGTACAGTCCGGCAGGGTGGGAGACGGTAACGCGATAAGGTTTTTCAAGCTGATCGGTAAAATACCCGACAAAGCCCGCGAGGTTGAGCATAAACTGCTTACCAGTGTCGATATTGGTTCCTGCGGGCGAAAAAATGGTTTTCCCTTCTTCTGTAAATGTTCCGTTGTCTTCCTCCGAATCGAAAGTGTCATTGACCAGATAGGAAATCTGTGCCAGTTTTGTCGCGTTTTCGATCACAATCGTATTGGAGTCTGTCCGGGAGGTTTTCAGCTCTTTTCCGTTTTTATCAAATGCCTTGATATCTTCCACGTACCTGCCGTAATCGGCTACTGCGTAGGTGCCGGGAATGATTTTCGGAAAATGGTAGGCAATGGAAGAGGTCTTTTGTTTGGGCGGCGTCACCTTGACCCTCACCCGGTCGGAATCGATATCGACGAGGTCTATGGACACCCGTACTTCGTCGCTGCCCGAAACTTTCCCGCCGGCATTTTTGCTTGCAGAACAACCGCAAAGCCAAACCAGGGCAAATGCGGGAAGTAAATTCTGTAACTTCATAAGTGGATTTTAGTTGATGCCTGCAAGCGGCTAATTGGGTGCGCTGTCAGTTATGGACGATATTTTAGAGCCGGATGAATGTTAAACGGTTTATTAATATTTGTAAACAAAATAATCGAATTAATTTGTCACCTGAAAACTATTAAAAAATACATCGGCAATTCATACGATAATTTTAAATGAAGATACTCTTCTTTTCCGCCAAGCCTTACGACCGGCAGTTTTTCGATCGGTACAATAGAGACCACGATTTTCAGATTGAATACCTGGAAACGCATCTCGGGCCGCATATTGTCAATGCGGTAGGGGACGATGTCGGCGCTGTTTGTGTATTTGTCAACGATAAGGTAAATGCCGGGGTGATCGCCGTGCTCGCTGCAAAGGGTGTGAAGATTATCGCATTGCGTTGTGCGGGTTTCAATAATGTCGACCTGGAAGCGGCGCGGTGGCATGGAATGCGTGTTTGCCGTGTCCCCGAATATTCCCCGCAGGCCGTAGCTGAGCATGCCGCAGCGATGATACTGACGTTGAACAGGAAAACGCACAAGTCCTACAACCGGGTTCGGGAACAGAATTTCTCACTGAACGGTCTGTTAGGGTTCAATCTTTTCGGGCGCACGGTAGGCGTGATAGGAACCGGTAAAATCGGCGCTGCTTTTTGCAGGATCATGCTCGGTTTTGGTTGTAAAGTATTCGCCTATGATTTAGCTATTAATGAAGAGCTGCGCGAGGCAGGCGTTTCGTATGTTCCGCTTGACGAATTGCTGCGCGGTTCCGACATCATTTCCCTGCATTGCCCGCTTAATGAAAAAACGCATTATCTGATCAATGAAAAAACCATTGCACAGATGAAGAGCGGTGTTTCTCTGATCAATACCAGCCGGGGCGGGTTAATCAATACGATCGATGTGATCCAGGCACTGAAAAATAAACAAATCGCCTATCTGGGGATCGATGTGTACGAGCAGGAGGAAAAGTTGTTTTTCAAAGATTTGTCCGGAAGTATCATCGAGGACGATACCATTCAGCGCCTGATGAGCTTTCCAAATGTGCTGGTTACCGCGCACCAGGCATTTTTCACGGAAGAAGCACTTTCTGAAATTGCCCGGGTAACTTTGGAGACGATAAGCGCACTTGCGAAAAACGAAGCCCCAGCAAACGCAGCCGCCATTTTGATTTGAACAGCTGTAATAGTTTGCAGGATGGATTTTGAGGCTGAAAACTGCTGCATACAGAAAAACCCCGGCATTTAGCCGGGGTTTTTTAGCTAATACATATCCATTCAACTTATGCTATTGGTATCCGTTATTCAGGCTTTTTTCCACAACAGGAACGGGCCAAACGAATGCCTGAGATGTGTAGGGCGTAGTCCCAGGGCCGCGGTCACCATTTCCGACAGGCACTTTGAGCGCTCTGAGATAGTCGATCCGGTCGCCTTCACAGAACATTTCGATGAGCCTTTCGTCACCGATCATTTGCTCGGTAATATTCCCCTCGGTCACAAAATTGGGTGACTTTTCATAGGCGACACCAGCCACCCGGGCATCCCAGGCACGCTTGCGGACTATATTCAGATCAGCCGCCGCCTGCTTTTTGTCACCGGCTTTGAAGGCGCAAATTGCACGGGTAAGGTACATTTCCGCCAGCCTGATCTGGGGTACATTGGTGTAACCCGCAGCCGGCCCGCGTGCCGACTTATCCGACACAATCGTGCGCCAGGTCAGGTTTACGCGGGTTTCGTAATAGCGGCCTTCCACGCGTTTTGCTGCCGGAACATTTGCCGGTTCCCGCACAAAGCAAAGCTGTGTGAAACGCTTGTCCCTTTTTGCCGCGATACCAATCGTTGCATCCGCTTTCGGATTGGCCATCCAGCCCAGCCTTTTCAAGGTTTCGTAATCCACATGCGTAGCTGTCCAGCCGCAAACGGTTTTCTGGAACATATTGGCAAAGCACGTCGAGTGCAGGTTTTGCTTGCCGTAGGTAAGGTCGTAGCTCGGTATGTACATGATCGTCTCCTTCCCGCGTGCCAGTGCGCTTTTGTTGAATGCCTCGATCGGATCTTCGCTCAGGTCATAATCCCCGCCGTTCTGGTCGATCACGAAAGAAGCAAACTCGCGTGCTTTCGGATAGTTTCCCATCGCGAAATGGGCACGCGAAAGCATGGCCGCCGCCGCAAATTTGTTGGCCCGGCCCGCCTGATACGACGCATGCATTTTACCCGCTATATAACGTTCCGGCAGCATCTGGTAAGCCTTTTCGAAATCTGCAATCACCTGTTCCCATATCTCCTGCGTGGTCCCGATCTTCGGTGTCGAAGCGTCCTGGTAGGAGCTGGCTTTCGTCGTACGCAGTGGGATCTGTCGCGTATCATTCGGCCCGCCGGGGACGTAGGCCGTGCAGAATGTAGTCGCATTCATATAGTAAGCGAAGCCTCTGAGAAAATGCAATTCGCCCACGATCCTGTCAAGATTGTGTTTTTGATCGTCGGCTGAGATTTTCGGGAATGGCGCGCCTCCGGCATCTTCCACAAATTGCAATGCATCGTTCACCGAGGAGATCGCATTGTAACAGGTGTTGAAAATATCGTCCGTCCAGGCTTTATTGGCCTCCGTGTCACGGTACCAGCCCCAGGTCCCGTCGCCCGGTGTTGCCCAGGCCACGTCGTCGGCGATCGCATTTTTGTATAAATACCAATAATTAAAAACATTTCCCCAGTCTCCCTTTGCAAACATCAGCGCGTAGGGCCCGATCACGGCGCGGTCAAATTCAGTGAGCTTTGTCCAGGGACTTTGTACCGGTCTTTCCAGTTCGAAAAAATCCTCGTTTTTGCAGGCGCTGATTTGTAGCAGCAGCGCAGCGAGTAGTAGTATCTTTTTCATATTCAATGATTTAAAATTTGATCGATGCGCCTACGGTAGCCGAGAAAAGTTGTGGCAGGTCCCACTGATATACCGTGCTCTGGCCTTCCGGGTCCCAGCCGGGATATTGCGAAATAGTATACAGGTTTTCAAGCGTGGCGTAAATCCTCAGGTTCTGGAACAATTTGCGCTCCTCCGACCGGCGCGGTACGGAATATCCCAGCGAGACGGATTTCAGCTTTACAAAATCTCCTTTATACAAAAACTGGTCGGTATAAATGCGCGGATCACCCAGGCCGAGGATCGAGCCGTCTTCCATTTTTACATTTCCTTTCCACGTCAGGCGCTGGTATTTGGCCACATCGCCGGGTTTTTTCCAGTAATTGTTATAAACCTCCTGCAACTGCTCTCCGTTGGAATTCTGCACCACAATGTCCCGCATAAACGTGTCATAAATGTAGTTGCCACCCGAAAAAGTGACCAGGAAGCTGAAATCGAATGACTTGTAACCGAGCCGGTTGGTAATGCCTCCGTAGTATTTCGGAATGCCGTTTTTGTTTTTGTGATGAAACATATTGGCATTGGCATTCGCGCTGTTGGAGATCAGCAGTACATCCTGTCCCTGCGCGTCTTTTAACCGGCGTGTTTCACCCGTTTGCGTGTAATGTTCCTTATCCAGGGCATACAGCTGCGAAATGCCCGTTTGCGGGTCTACATGGGCGAAGTCTGCCAGATAATAGTCACGTACCGGATACCCGACTTTCGAAATAAAAGGAAGCACGGCCATTCCGGTTCCCGCCTGGTCGACCTGTGGCGTTAGCTTTTTTACTTCGTTATGATTGAAAGCGAGGTTTAAAGTGGTCTGCCATTTCAAATCGCGGGCTTTCAAATTGGAAGAAGTCACATTCAGCTCGATCCCTTTATTTACCAGATCGCCGATATTGCCCCAGATAGAGCCAATGCCAGACGATGGAGGCAGCGTGCTGGCCAATAGCAGGTCTTTCACATATTTGTTGTAGTAGGCGAGCGAACCATTGATCCGGTTGCTGAAAAAACCGAAATCAACGCCCGCGTCGAAATTGCTGGTTGTTTCCCAGGAAAGATTTTTGACGCCGATCGACGTGATGACTGTTCCGTTGGTCGCAAAAACATCCGAGCTGCCATAAGAATAGTTGGTCGCATAATTGGATACATCCAGATAGCCCGGGATACCCGCATTGCCGGTTTGCCCGTAGCTGCCCCGCAGTTTGATGAAATGGTTTCTCCCAAAATCACCCATAAAAGCCTCGTCGGACAATATCCAGCCGGCCGAGAATGCCAGGAAGTTGCCCCAGCGGTAGTCGGAAGTGAACACCGAGGAACCGTCGCGGCGCATGCTTATACCTGCCAGGTATTTGTCCTTGAACTTGTAGTTGGCCCGCCCAAAATACGCCAGCAGATAACGTTCCCCATTCAGTCCCGAAAACATCGTCGTCAGATTCGCCGGTGTGCCGAGCTGCTGGTAATTCCCGACCAGGTTCTGGCCTTCCATACTGCGGTACCAGGTCGTGGATCGCTGGGCTTCGGTGCCTCCCACGAGGTTGAGAGAATGGTCGCCGAAATTTTTGTTGTAGGTAAGGAAGATGTTGTAGTTGATGTTTTTAGAGGTCGAAGCATTGTCCTGCGCCATTGAACCATTGGAACGGATCGCGTCGGAAACCCAGAAATTACGGTTGGCCTGCACAAAATCCATCGAAAGCTGTGTCCGAGCCGATAGCCCTTCCAGGAACGGAAAGCGGTATTCGGCATACACATCCGTCAATACCCGGTACATATCCAGCTGCTCCACCATATTGGCGGGGTCGCTGCTTGCGCGCGGATTTCCGGTATAGGGATTGTAGTAGAACGCCGGATTTTGAACACTGTAAACGGGCTCAAAGGGTACTGTAATAGTATTTACAAAGCTAAAACCGCCGTTGGTACCACTCTTGTTTCCGTCTTCGCTGGCTGTCCCGTTCTTGCCACGGTTTCCTTTGGACATGGACAGATTGATCTTTGCGCCTACATCGAGCATTCTCAATGGCTTCATGTCGATGTTGGCCCGTACGCCGAAACGTTCGAGGTCTTCGTTGGTCATTACGCTTTTGTCCTTCCTGTAATTTCCTGACACATAGTATTTTGTCAGCTTGTCTCCGCCCATAATGGAAACGTTGGCATTGTGAAAGCTGCCGGTGCGGGTCATTTCTTTCCGCCAGTCTGTATTAATGGACTCTGCCTGCTGGCGGGTGAGGAATTCCGTGGCAAATGGTTTACCCGAATAGAAATCGCTCATTTCAAACGGGCCAAGTCCGTAAGCCTGTTTGGATTCGTCTTTCATCTGGAACCATTGCTGTGTGTTCAAAAATTTGACCCTTTGAAACGGCAGCTGCGAGATACCGGTGCTGTAATCGAGATTGACCGTAGCCTTTCCGGTTGCGCCCGATTTTGTCGTCACCATAATCACCCCGTTCGAGCCGCGGGAACCGTAAATCGATGTGGCTGCGGCGTCTTTTAAAACCTGGATCGATTCGATATCCGACTGGTTGATCAGCGACATCGGCGACTGCGCGGCCGAGCCGTTATTGTCGATCGAAATATCTGTGAGTATCGGTACGCCGTCGATGATCCAAAGCGGACTGGTACCCGCGCTGATGGAGCTGAGGCCGCGGATGGTGATATTGACGGGCGCACCAAGTCTGCCCGAGGACGATTGTACACTGATACCCGAAGCCTGGCCCTGCATTAAGGAGCTGAAATTGGTCGAACCCGACGGAGTTTCCAGCACATCAGCTTTAATCGTTGAAATACTCCCGATCACATCCTTTCTTTTCTGCGAACCGTAACCTACCACCACCACATCTTCCAGTGCTTTTTCATTCACCTTTAAAGAAATGTCTATCGTCCTTCGCCCGCCTACGACCTCTTCCTGCGAAATGTAGCCTACAAATGAAAATATCAGAGTGGCTTGCTGGTCAGGTACTTCCAGCTCATACGCACCGGATACGTCGGAAACCGTTCCGCGCTGCGTTCCTTTTAGCACGATACTCACACCGGGTAATGCACTGCCCGCCGGATCGGTGACCGTGCCCGATATTTTAAGGTCTGCGTCGAGGTAAGTCTGGTCGTCATCGCCCGGTTCCGCATTTTTTTCTGCTTTATCCAAAACAATCTGCCTTCCCGATACTTCATAGGTCAATTGCAAAGGTTTAAGTAATTTTTCAAGCACGTCGGCCACCGGTGCATTCGTCAGATGCAGGCTTACCCGCCGGTCTGCGTTGATAACCCGCGAGCTGTAAATGAATTTAACATTGGAGTTCTTTTCAATAAGCTGCAATGCATTCCTGAACTTCTGGTCCACGATCCTCACCGAAATGGTCTGGCTGAGCACATCCTGCGCCTTCATCGTGCCCGCAGAGGCGACGCCCATAAATGCAACAAGCAGCAGGAGCTGGTAATAAGTAAGTTTCATAGTCGTCCACAACAGATGTTGTAATCGTTCCTTTCTTTGCATACTTTCGTTTGTTAAAATTTTGAGAGATTTTGACATACAGATCCGGTCATCTGCCAGGATGAATCGGATCGGCGGGCCGGTAAAGCTTCAACTTTGCCGGCTTCTTTTTTTACAGGGTAGTAGTGGTCAGATTGTCACAGTTAAGGGGTTTAGGTAAATATTTTGGTTAAAAGATCTATTCGTCACTCGCAGCCTTTACCCGACACGACTATTTCCCCGTTCACGTACTCATAGCCGGCGTGAATCGCTTTGCATAAAAGTTTCAGTTTTTCATTCAAAGGCTCGCCGGTAAGCGAGGCGGTTACCGGACAGTTTCCGATAACGGTAGGATCATATACGATGGTGATACCGTACGTTTTTTCAAGGTCCGCAAAGATTTCGCCTGCCGGCTTTTCTTCGTATTCGAAACTCATTTCTTCACCGGGCGGAATCTGGGCGAGCTCCGGTTGCCCGCTCATCAGCACGATCCTGTTACCTGCATACAATGCCTTCTGATTCGCGGAAAGCACCAGTCCTTTCAGCGAACGGGTGGCCTTCACAGTCCTGGACTCCTCACTGCCTGCTTTGTACACCGAAACCCGCCCCGTGGTGACTGAAACCAGTACCTGCTGCTGATCCGGGTAGGCGCGCACGTTGAAACTGGTCCCCAGCACTTTGGTCGTAATCTGGTTAGCGTGGACATAAAACGGCTTTTCAGGATTTCGGGTGATTTCAAAGAAACCTTCACCAGTCAGATACACTTCCCGGGAATTCTTCTCAAACTCCTGCGGGTAGGAAAGCATGCTGCCTTTTTTGAGGATTACCGAGCTGCCGTCCGGCAGATTGATCAGTCTAACGGCCCTCGTCAGGTTTTTCACTTCAATCAAATCGTACTTTTCAGCCGCTTTCGCTACCAGGCTTGGATAACGTTCGTCCGAAATGTGGTTTCGGTTTATGAGCAGCCAGCCTGCCAGCAAAAGTAAGCCAGTGATGCTCGCCGCGGCGACCCAGGCGGGAATGTGAACCCAAAGCCTTGCCGGTTTCGGCTCCGCCGCATCGATTTTATTGAAAATGGATGCTTTGAGATGACTCAGTTCCGATTCTGATACCTGCGGCTGCGGCAGGTTTTGCGTCAGCAGCACCAGCTGGCGGGCTGCTTCCACATCCTGCCTTTTGAACGGATAGGTTTCAAGCCAGTTTTGCCAGAATGTCTCTGCCGCGATGTCCGTCGATTTCACCCAATGAATAAAAAAATCATCGCTGGCAAAATCCTCCGGCTCGTATTCCAGATATTCGCTCATTGGTATTTAAATAGGAAATAATATACCTTATAAAATACAGATGAGCAGAGCCCTGACTTACTACCAAAGAAAATGCAGATTTTTTCAAAATAATTTTTCAGCCAGCATTTGGCAGAAGAGCAGCCCGAGTACCAGGCTTTTCCGAAGCTTGGTCAGTGCGTTTTGGAGTGTATTGGCAACGGTTTGTTCTTTCAGATTAAGCATATCGGCGATCTCCCTGATTTTGAGGTCTGAATAGTATTTGAGCGAAATAATCTCGCGTTCCCGGTCTGAAAGCAGTTTCAGAGAATAAAGTATGCGGCGGCTGTGCTGCGTTTCGGTTTCCTGCAATACCCAATCGCTTTCCGCAGACGCCTGCTCGCCGATTATGGTTTCCAGATGTTCCGTTTCGGTACGGATAAGCGGAATGTTTGTCATTTGTTTTTGGATCGCCCGGCGAAGGCTGCGGTACAGATAAAATTTGACGCGCACCTGGGAAGCGAGGTTGCTTCGGTAAGTCCAGATGTCGACAAAGACATCCTGGATCGCATCCTTTACCAGCGTTTTATCGGCACAAATCCTGTATCCGTATACCATCAGTTGTTTCGCATAGGCATCAAAAAGGCTGCCCAGCGCATTTCTGTCGCCGTCGATTACGGCGGCCCAGAGCAGCTGATCCTTAACCCCTTCCTTTTCGTCGTAATGGTACCCGGGCATTTCTGATGGTAACTTTCAATGGTATTTTAAAGAAGATCAGAATGTGTATATCTACCGTTTGAAAGGTTCAGAAAATACAGGCGGCTGCCGGGTGAAGCCGCTCTTTCGGATCGGCGGGCCCGCAGCTAGGAACCTTGGCGGTAAATCATTTGCTATGGTAAGTCTGGGGATAGAATCACGGGGTGACCTGCTTTAAGAACAATATGTATTAATTGAGGTAAAAGATCCGTTTTTGTGCGATGCGAAGTTGGCTTTGGCATTTTTGCTGGATTGTAACCCTGGTATCGGGGCGGTTGGAAAAGGGCCTGGCCCAGTCCAATGAATACCAGTTTGCCCGCTACAACACCGAGCGCGGACTATCCCACAACCAGATCAACTGCTTCCTGAAAGACAGCCAGGGCTTTGTATGGATAGGGACAGCGAATGGTCTGAACAGGTTTGACGGTTACTCTTTCCGCGTTTTCAAGCACATCCCGGGCGATTCTGCTACCATTTCGGATCGGCGGGTCAATGCGATTTTTGAAGACCCGCAGGGTTTTATCTGGATCAATACGCAGATTGGTTTCGATATTTACGACCCCGTAACGGAACGCATTGAACATAATGCAGACCAGGCCGCCAAAAGGCTAGGCCTGCCCGATGCAAATTTCAGCCGCATTATCAGGACCCGCTCCGGCGACTACTGGATAAACCACAACCGGCTGGGGCTGCTCAAATTCCTTACACGTTCCAAAAAGCTGGTGAAGGTTAAATTCGGCCCGTCCGAAGACTCCTTTGCGCCCGCGAAACGGGTAATATCAGATTTTGACGAAGATGTCCAGGGTAACCTATGGGTAGTGTGCGACGACGGTTTTCTTGCGCGGGTCAATGCGCGGACGCAGCTCATCGACGTGCAGAGTGCATTGCTGCAAAGCCGCAACCTGGGAAATCTATCCAACCACAGGGTTTTTGTCGACGATGACGGTGAGCCCTGGGTATACATTGTGAAGGCTGCATTAGGGGCATTTTGTTTTGATTTCAAAAACAATACGCTGCGGGTTGCCAATACCGCCGAGCCGGATTTTCGCCTCAATAACAATACAGTCAGTGCAATGGTGGCCGGCCCGGACGGACGCATCTGGTTGGGAACGGACCACGGAGGTATCAATGTCATTGATAAAAAAAGCGGCAACGTATCGACCCTGCTATTTAACCCGGGCGACCCGAGAACGATCAGCCAGAACAGCGTGCAGGCGTTGTACAAAGACCCCACTGGCATGATCTGGGCAGGTACCTTCAAGAAGGGTTTTTGCAGTTACCACAAGAATATCTTCAAGTTTTCGCTGATCCAGCACGCACCGGGCGACCCTGGCAGCCTGCCTTTCGACGACGTCAATATGTTTGTTGAGGACCGCAAGGGTAATCTCTGGCTGGGCATGAACGGAGGCGGGCTGGTGTATTTTGATCGTAAAAACAATAGTTTCCGGCAGTACCGCAATATTCCGGGCGACCCTCAAAGTTTGAGTAACAATGTAATAGTCAGCCTGTTTCTCGATAAAAGCGATGTGCTGTGGATAGGTACGTACTTTGGCGGACTCAATAGTTTTGACGGGAAAAAGTTCACCCGCTATCTGCACGATCCCTCAGACTCCACGAGCCTGATCGACGACCGGGTTTGGGAGATTTTTGAAGATTCGCAGAAACGCCTGTGGGTAGGAACGCTGGCTGATGGGCTGGACCTTTTTGACCGAAACAAAAAGACATTCCGGCACTACCAGCGTGCGGCCCCCAATTCGGTCAGCTCGGACTATATTTCTGCGATGCTGGAAGACAGGCAGGGTAATTTGTGGATCGGTACTGCGAACGGAGTGGATGTTCTGATGCGGCAAACAGGCCGTTTTGTACATTATGCCAACAAGCCCGGCGATGGCACCAGTCTCAGCAGCGACGGGGTTACTTCGCTGGCCCAGGACGCTTTCGACAATATCTGGATCGGTACTTCCGAAGGACTGAACCGCTATGATGCCCGCACCAATGCGTTTGTGGCTTATGATACCCGCCACGGGCTGCCGGACAATTCTGTCCTGACCGTGGCTGTCGACGGAATGCAGAATTTATGGCTGGGAACACCTAAGGGATTGGTAAATATCAATATCTATAAGCGAACCGGCGGGATACCCGCAGCATTGCAGGTACGTACTTTCAATGAAGTGGATGGTTTGCAGGGGAGAGGGTTTAATGAGAATGCGGCGCTCCGGCTGCGCTCCGGCGAAATGGTGTTCGGCGGGGCGAACGGTTTCTCGATTTTCGACCCAAAACAAATTATTGACGAACAGGTCGCGGCCAGAGTTACGCTCACTGATTTTCAGATTTTCAACAAAAGTGTCCAGCCGGGGGAACTGTTGAGCGGAAAGGCTGTCCTGGAAAAATCCGTGTCCCAAACCGACCAGATTACCTTAAAACACAGCCAGAATGTATTCACGATCGAATTCGCTGCGCTGAACTATCTTCATCCTGAAAAGAACCATTATTTATACACCCTGGAAGGATTTAACGGGCAATGGTTTGAGGCGGATAATACCCGCAAAGTGACTTATACCAACCTCGACCCGGGTACCTACGTTTTCAGGGTCAAAATGAAAGAAGGTGGCGCATCCACCGAGCGCAGCCTGCGTGTGGTAATTTTGCCGCCTTTCTGGCGCACCCCCTGGGCTTACCTGCTCTATTTTCTGTTGGTGGCAGGCGCCCTGATGATCGCACGCTGGATACTGATTGAACGCGCACGGATGAATTTCAAGCTCGAACAGGAGCGACATTATGCCCAGCAAATGCACGAGCTGGATATGATGAAGATCCGCTTTTTTACCAATGTAAGCCATGAGTTCCGTACGCCACTCACGCTCATGCTTACGCCACTCGAAAATCTGCTGAAAAACATCCGCTCAGACCATGCGGTGCACAGGCAACTGTCACTCGTGCACCGGAACGCGCAGCGGCTGTTCAATCTGGTTACCCAAATGCTCGACTTCAAAAAGCTGGAAGTGGAGGAAACACAATTCAGGCCCGAGCGTGGCGATATTGTCCGGTTTCTCAGTCAGATCGCCCAGACATTTTCGGACCTTTCTGAGCATAAGCACATTCAGTACCGGTTTGAAAGTGAAGTAACGTCCCGCTACGCCGATTTTGACCAGGATAAATTGTCCAAGGTCATGTACAATCTGCTGTCCAATGCATTCAAATTCACGCCTGAGAACGGAGAAGTAACGGTTAGTCTGCGGGTAGTGAAGCGGGAAAGCGGGGAGAATCTGGAGATCAGCGTCGCCGATTCGGGGATAGGTATCCCGGAGGAGGCGCAGGCCAGGGTTTTCGAGCGGTTTTATCAGCATCCGATGCCCGATCATATTGTGAACCAGGGCAGTGGCATCGGGCTTTCCATTGCCGGCGAATTTGTAAGAATGCATGGCGGTACCATTGATCTGAAAAGCGCAGTTGGCGAAGGAAGTACATTCACTGTGACATTGCCTTTGCAGGAAAGCCCGCCCGCTATAACTTCCACGCCTGAGCCAGCAGCTTCGCCTGCCGAAGCATCTGCTATTGAAATTGAACTCCCCACCGACCGGCCTACCAAAAACAAGCCGCTTTTGCTATTGGTAGAGGATAACGACGAGTTCCGGGCATATCTGAAAGAAGTTTTTCAGAGAAGTTACGACATACTGGAAGCTCCGAACGGGAAGGCCGGGCTGGATGCTACGCTGGAACACATTCCCGACCTGATCGTGAGTGACGTGATGATGCCAGAAATGGATGGGATAGAGCTGTGCCGCATTATCAAAACCGACCGGCGCATTTCGCATATTCCGGTGGTGCTGCTTACAGCCCGGGCGGAGGAAGAGCAGCAGTTGCAGGGATACCAGACCGGCGCGGACGCTTACGTGACGAAGCCTTTCCGGCTGGACATTCTGGAAGTCAGGATCGCCAATCTGATCCGGCAGCGGGAGCAACTGCAGCAGCAGTTTCAGCAGCATGTAAAAATCCGGCCGAGCGAAGTTGCCGTCAGGTCGCTGGACGAGCAGTTTGTGAACAGCGCTGTGAAGGTAGTGGAAGCCAACCTGGCCAATCCGGAGTTTACCGTGGAGGAATTAAGCGATGCGATGTCGATGAGCAGGGTATACCTGTATAAAAAAATCCTTTCGCTGACCGGCAAGACGCCCATCGAATTTATCCGCATTATCCGTATCAGGCGGGGGGCAGGCCTGTTGGAAAAAAGCCAGCTGACCGTCTCCGAAATCGCCTACCAGATTGGTTTCAATAACCCTAAATACTTCGCGAAACTTTTCAAGGAGGAGTACCAGATGCTTCCGACGGAGTACCGGCGGCAGCAGGTTACCCAGGAATAGTACAAAAGATCAGTCTGATACTGACATATGCGGGAGCTTCACTTTCTCATTACCTGCTCACCTGCTTTTTCAGCTACAAATTTTTAAAATGGATTAAACGGCGAAAAACCAGCTTGATTTTTCGCCCCGGTTTACAAATGACACCCTATTTGTAAACATTTGGAACCCTTGCTGCAAGTTTTTTAAAGGCACATTTGTCCAACTATTCATTCGATTTGTACCAAATCCGGAGCCTAACCCAGCGGTATCGGAAAAGTATAAATCGGAGGTGAACAAATAGTCACTTTATAAAACCAAACAACATGCAACAAAATTTGTACGAAACAAGGCGGGTTAATCGCAGCTTGCAATTTCTCGCCGGGTTACTACGACCTCTCCTTCTTTCAGTGGGGATCATGGGCGCGGGCGTGGGTGCCTTTGCGCAGAGCGATGCCAAAAAAACAGTTACTGGTACCGTCGTTTCAGTAGACCAGGACGACGCTATTCCAGGCGCAAGTGTGGTGGTGAAGGGAACTTCCAACGGAACAACCACCAATACCCAGGGAGAGTTTTCGATCGAGGCGAGTGCGGGGAATACACTGGTGATCTCCTTCATCGGGTATGTAACCCAGGAGATCCCGGTAGGGAACAAAACGAAGATTGACGTCAGATTGCAGGAAAGTATCGCTGCGCTGGACGAAGTGGTGGTGGTAGGGTATGGTGAAATGAAAAAAACCGACGTATCCAGCTCTCAGGTGACTGTTTCCGGTAAGGACCTGAGCAAAACCATCAATACTTCCCTCGAACAGGGGTTGCAGGGACGGGCGGCTAACGTAATGGTCCAGCAAAATTCCGGTCAGCCGGGCGCTGCACCGTCGGTATTGATCCGGGGCCTCAGCTCACTGACAGGTACTACACAACCTTTATATGTAATAGACGGTGTGCAGATCAAGCCTGACAATATGAAGGACGATCCTAACAACCGCCCGTCGGGCTTTTCCAATATCCTTTCCAGCATCAACCCCGACGATATCGAAACGATCAACGTATTGCAGGGACCTTCCGCCACAGCGATCTATGGTGCGGTTGGTGCAAATGGTGTCGTGATGATCACTACAAAGCGCGGTAAGGCGGGTGAAGCAAAGGTTACGTTCAATTCGCTGGTGACCATTCAGTCGGAGCCGAAGCATATTGATGTAATGAACCTGCGGGAATACGCTCAATTCAGAAATGAGGCCGCCGCTGTGGGAAGTACTGCTACCGAACCGCAATTCGCAGATCCTTCGGTTTTAGGAGAAGGTACTGACTGGCAGGCTGCACTTTTCCGCCCGACTACCTTGCAGAAATACTCTGTGGGATTGAGCGGCGGTACCGAAAAGTCGACTTACTATCTTTCCGGTGAGTATTTTAATCAAAAAGGTATTGTAGAAGGTTCTGGTTTCAAACGGTACAATGGCCGTTTGAATTTGGAAAACCAAACGCGTAAATGGCTGAAAATCGGTGCCAATATGAGTGTTGGTATTACCGAGGAAAAAGTAAATACGAATAACGGCGGGATTATCCAGCTGGCATTGGACCAAAACCCAAGCGTACCGGTGACAAATCCCGACGGCAGCTGGGGCGGCCCGACTTCTACGCAATTCCAGTTCACCAACCCGGTCATGATCTCGAAGATCTACAACGATTACAACCGCCGGACCTCTATTCTGGGAAGTTTGTACGCAGATGTCAAACCTCTCAAAAACCTGACGTGGCACACAGAGGTGAACGGTAGCTCCGAATTTTTGAAATACTATTCATTCCATCCGTCTTACACAATCGGTGGGTACGTAGTATCACAGGATGCGGCTACTTCCAGAAGGGATGTGAACACAAATACCTGGTGGAGTTTGCACAGCCGGTTGAGCTACGACCTGAAATTAGGGCGGCACGGTGTCAATATTATGGCCGGTCACGAAGCGCAGGCATTCACTTATGAATCCCTTACTGCCAGTCGTAAGAAATTCATTACCAATACCATTGAAGAGCTTTCAGGCGGAGACGCGTCTGTTATTTCCAACGTAAGCAACAACTCCGGCAAAGGTTCGGGATCGCGCGAATCGTATTTCGCCCGTGTGAATTACAGTTTCAACGAGCGTTATTTCGTACAGGGAACGTACCGGATGGACGGATCTTCGGCATTCCGCGACGGACGGCGCTGGGGCAACTTCCCGGCAGTTTCGGTGGCATGGCGGGTTTCGGAAGAGCCTTTCCTGAAGAGCGTGAATGCGATCAATGACTTGAAACTGAGATTTGAGATAGGCCGCTCTGGTAACCAGGGAAGCGGCGGAAATGCGATCTATTCTACGCTGCAAACCGTGCCTACCGGCTGGGGAACGGGCTTTCTGGCTTCCAATTTCGCCAACGAGTTCCTGACCTGGGAAAAGGATGATGTGATCAACGGAGGTTTGGACCTGCACATGTTCAGCAACCGCGTGGAGCTGATCGTGGATGCCTATATTAAGAATATTACCAGCCTTATTACAGTTAATTCTTATCCGTTTACCTATGGCGGGGACATTGCTTACTCACCAGGCTACCTGAGCTGGCCGGCTGTGAACGCAGGTTCAATGAAAAACCGGGGTGTAGGTCTTACACTGAATACGGTGAATATCGACAAGGGCGGTTTCTATTGGAGAACCGGACTGAACCTTTCATTTGACCGAAATAAAGTTACCTCGCTCCTAAACCCGATCACGCCGATCTGGAATGCGACTTCGGTTGGTTTCAAAACAGAGGTAGGGCAACCTGCGAGTATGCTGACCGGCTATGTGGCAGAGGGACTTTTCCAGAATGCCGAAGATATCAAAAACCATGCGATCCAGACTTCAAATGCAGAGCTGACAATTAATCCGCAAACAGGCAGCTGGATCGGAGATACGAAGTTCAAGGACTTGAATGCGGATGGTGTTATCGACGCGGAAGACCGCACGGTGATCGGTAATCCGTGGCCGAAGTTTACATTGGGTTTCAATAACAATATGACCTATAAGAATTTCGAGCTCAACGCATTTCTGACCGGAAGTTTTAAAAATGACATCCTGAACTACCCGCGTTACCGGGCTGAAATTCCGGGTAACGGAGGGGTATTTGGTAACCAGTGGAAATCAGTTGCGAATTATGCCCGCCCAAGCACTTACGTAGCCGGTGAAGCAGAAACTGCGACATTGACTAATCCGGGTCACAATATCCCACGTATCGCACCGGGCGACCCGAATGGTAACAACCGGATGAATACCAATTTCATCGAAGACGGTAGCTATGTACGCCTCAAAAACATCACAGTGAGCTACAATTTCCCCAAGTCAATGCTGAAAGACTTTTTTATACGTGGGCTGAAAGCTTCGGTCGGTGCGCAAAACCTGTTTACCATTACCAAATACAAAGGCTATGATCCGGAGATCGGTATGGTGACTTATGGCGGAACCGTGATGGCAGGTGTAGATACTGGCCGGTACCCGTCTGTTCGCATGTATTCTTTCGGTCTGACGGCTGATTTTTAACCGATCCGATCCAACAACAATTTTAAAAGAGCTTTTTATATGCAAGTCAAAATCAAATTTTTAGCAGCTATCGGCGCATTGATGCTTATGCAGGGATGCAGCGAGGACTTCCTCGACCGCCCGCCGCTGGACGCACTTACCTCTGGTAATTTTTATAAAACCGATGCGGAAATTCTGGCAGGTACTGCGCCGCTTTACAATATTGTGTGGTTCGATTTCAATGATAAGGCAAATATGGCTTTTCAGGAAGCCCGCGCGGGTAACCTCAATTCGAACGACCGCACTGCCTACATCAAGCACGCGATCCCGTCGACGGACGTGAATACCCTATTGCCGGGCTACAAATCTTTTTACAAGATCATCGCGCAAAGCAATAACGCTTACAAGGCAATCAAGGAAGCGACCGGGAGCACGGCTTCTGCGGCTGTGAAGGCGCAGGGATTGGGGGAATGCCGCTTCATGCGGGCTACTGCCTACTATTACCTGGTAACCAACTGGGGTGCCGTGCCGATCGTGTACGACAACGTGGCACAGCTTAACGAAGCGCCTGTCCGTAACCGGATTGAAGATGTGTGGAAGCTGGTCATTCAGGATTACCGGTTTGCCGCAGAAAGCCTGCCTGCCACTGCTGATCAGGGAAGGTTGACCAAATATTCTGCCGAGGGAATGCTGGCACGGATGTACCTGATGCGCGCGGGTTTGAACCAGAACGGAACGCGTAACCAGTCGGATCTGGACAGTGCGAAATACTATGCCGGGGATGTGATTACCAAAAGCGGCCGTACACTTGCACCGACTTATGGGGAGCTGTTTGAAAGTGCGAATCACAACGCTTCGAAAAACAACCCGGAAAGTCTTTTCTCACTGCAATGGATGCCGGTAAGTAACCCGTGGGGAGTGAACAACTCGTTCCAGGCATACTTTGCTTACGATGCCAATATTACCACAACCGGCGACGGCTGGGGTGCGGCGCAGGGCCTTTCCGCTGATCTGGTAAAGTATTTTACAGAAAACCCGGCTGATTCGCTTCGCAGAAAGGCGATCGCGATGTTTGATAGTGACGTTTACCCAAACATTCAGAAAGCAACGGGCGGTTTGAAATATGTACGGCCGGCGCAACTTTCGGCCATTAAAAAATACATTGTAGGCTCACCGGCTGACAATGGTGGTTTGGGTGGATTTATGGCGGCCAATATCAATTCCTATATGTTGCGCCTTGCGGAAGTTTACCTGATTTATGCAGACGCAGTGCTGGGCAATGCCGCTACCACTTCCGATGCCAAAGCATTGGAATACTTCAATGCTGTTCGTAAAAGGGCTGGTATGCCAAACAAAACTTCGCTGACTTTCGAGGATATTTTCAAAGAAAGAAGAGTTGAGACTGTGTTTGAAGGTAACTCGTGGAATGAGGTCGTGCGGTGGTACTATTTCAATCCTGCCAAAGCAATCGCTTACACGGCTGCACAGCGCAGGGAAAACTACACGATGACTTATGTGCCGGGTTCTACCAACCCAAAAAAGTACACTGTAACCTATTCGCCGGCTGAATATTATCCGTTATCGGCCAACACGCTTTACCTGCCTTTCCCTGAGGGAGAACTGGTGAACGCACCTTCATTGAAAAACGAGCCGGTACCTTTCGATTTCAGCAAACTAGTTGACTAACCCTAATTTTAGACCAGCAATGAAATTAAAAAATATATTGAAAACGGCCCTGGGACTTTGTATGGCGGCAGGAATGCTGCTTTCGTTCCAAAGCTGTGATAATGATGATGTCGACGGTGCCCCTATGATCAGCAACGTCCGTCTGCTCGACCCAACCAAGGCCGATAGTTCGCTGAATGCGGCCGAGCCTGGCAGTCTGATCGTGATCCAGGGCCAAAACCTGGGCAGCGTGTTGAAAGTGTATTTCAATGACTTTGAAGCGACTTTCAATTCTGCATTAGGCAGTAACTCCAATGTGATCGTGACCATACCTGCGAATGCGCCTACCAAGGCTGTGGATCCGGCTGTCCCTAATAAGATCAGGGTGCAGACCAGGGGCGGAGAAGCCAGTTATGATTTTGTACTGACAGCGCCGACGCCGGTTCTTTCGGGTCTGTATTCCGAGTTTGTAAAACCGGGTGGAACGCTGGTAATCAACGGGGATTATTTCTATAATATCAAATCTGTCAAGGTCGGCGCAACCAATCTGGAAGTACTGAGCGCAAATGTGAAACAAATCACGGCGAAAATGCCTGCCACCGCGATGTCGGACATTGTTACTGTGGAAGGAGAGTTTGGGACGGTGAAAACGGGATTCAAAGTGAACGGTTCGGAGGGAGGTATGATCAATTTCGATGTGCCGGCAACCAGCTGGGGCTCGGAAGTATGCTGGGGCGCAGCGCCGATTATGCCGGCTACCGATCCGGGCGCAATATCCGGCAAGTATTCAAGGATCAAACAAACCAAGTTACCCGCAACCGGCTACGCCGACGCCTGGGTTTTCTCAACCTGCACGTTTGACTTCAAGTTAGCCGCCGGCCCGGCCGCAGACAGGCAATTCAAATTCGAGCACAATATTGCTGAGCCCTGGAAAGCAGGTAAATATGACATTACCATCGCGGCAGGCGGCAGTGAATATGTGTATTCGTTCCAGCCGTGGAATTCCACCGAATACGCCTCAACCGGTTATCAGACAAGCGGTTGGAAAACAGCTGTGATCGAGCTCTCGGAGTTCAAGAATGCAGCCGGTAATACGATTACCGATGTGTCTAAAATTACCGATCTGAAAGTCCTTTTCAACACTCCGGACGTAGCGATTGCCTCATTCAACGGCAGTGTTGACAATTTCCGGATTGTGAAGAAGTGACCCTCACCCCCGACCCCTCTCCCAAGGGAGAGGGGCGTTTTGGGAATGGCTCCTTGCAGGAGCGTTCTCTTTTGCTGGTGGACATTAAAATATATATTAAAGCTCCGTAGGAGCGAAAATAGTCAGCTCCCTTTCACTTCAGTGAAAACAAAACCCCCTCTCATTCAGGAGAGGGGGCAGGGGGAGAGGCGCTACGAACCATGCAAATCCGCAAAACTTCCTTTTCACGCTCCCTCGCTTTTGCGTTGTTCCTTTTAACGCCGACGCTCACCTCCGCGCAAGTCGACATTAAAATCGATGCAAATGCGGAGGTGAAATCTATTTCTCCGTATCTCTACGGACGCAACAATTCCTTTTCCTCAACTGATCCTAACTGGGCATTGCCAGAGACTGATCTGATCAGGCTGCGTGATGCGGGTGTGCGGTTTTTTCGGGAGAGCGGGGGGAATAATTCTTCGAAATACAACTGGCGCAGAAAGTTGGGCAGTCACCCGGACTGGTATAACAACGTGTATTTCAACAATTGGGACCAGACTGCACAGGCGCTGCAAAGGCATTTCCCGGATGCGCAGGGCATGTGGGCTTTCCCGCTTTTAGGTTATGCAGCGAAGAGCAATGCAGCCAATTTCGCCGACTGGGACTATAACCGGTCGCAGTGGTGGGAGGGTGTGAACCAGAACCTTGCCGGCGGAGGCGAACCCAATTCAGCCGGGACGAAAGCCAAAAAAGAAGGGGATTTCAACCTTTATCTCGAAAAATGGAATGCCGATTCCTCCGTTGCCCTTCTCGATCATTGGTTTGGCACAAAAGGGTTGGGTTTGAAGAAGGAAAATATCCGTTACTGGAATATGGATAACGAGCCGGAGATCTGGTCGGGGACGCATGATGACGTGATGCCGAAGCAACTTTCCCCGCAGGAATTTATGCAGCGTTACATTGAACTGGCCAAAAAGGCGCGCGCCAAATTTCCCGATATCAAACTCGTCGGCCCGGTGACTGCGAATGAATGGCAATGGTACAACTGGGACGGCAAGCCGGTGACGGAGAACGGAAAAACCTATCCCTGGCTCGAATACTTCATCAAATCCATCGCCGAAGAGCAGCAGAAGAGTAATGTTAGGTTACTCGATGTGCTGGATATTCATTTTTATCCGGCCACTAAAAAAACAGAAGAAGTTGGCCAGTTACACCGGGTGTATTTTGATAGAAATTACATTTTCCCCGAAGCCAATGGTGTGAAAACGATCAATGGTGGCTACGATAACAACATTACGCGCGAATACATTTTTGCCCGCTGTAACGACTGGCTGACCCAATATCTGGGCGCTGATCATGGCGTAACGCTTGGACTGACAGAAACGGGTATTGACGAAAGTATATCCCCGACCGTTACGGCCGTCTGGTATGCGTCTACCATGGGTGAATTCATGAAAAACGACGTCGAGATTTTCACGCCGTGGAGCTGGAAAGCCGGAATGTGGGAAACCATGCATTTGCTGAGCCGCTATAACCAGACGCATGCGGTGAAAGCGACTTCGGCAGACGAAACATTCATATCCGCTTATCCGAGCGTGAATGCGCCCAGGGATTCGATGACTGTGGTGTTGATCAATCGTTCTCCGGATAAAAGTCGACAGGTTCGGGTGGAGCTCGGTCACTTTCTTCCTGTTTTGGAAAAAGCCCCCGTTTATACCTTATCACAGCTTCCCGCTACTGAAACGTTTATTTCTCATACACAAAACGCCCTGGTGAAATCAGAACTCAGCGTAACGGGTAATGTCCTTGATCTGTCGCTTCCGGCGATGTCTGTTACCTCTGTTTTGTTGCGGGGCGGGGGAGCGGTGACCGGCGTCGGGCAGGATACGGAACCTTTCCAGGTTTTTCCCAATCCGACCTGGGAAAAGATCACCGTGAAATGGACAGATCAGGATTTTGAGAAGATCATCATTGGCGATCAGGGCGGCAGGCAGATTTTTGAGCAAAAGCTTGCAAAGGCGCAGCGGGAAATAGCTGTTACCAGCAAATTAAGCGGCGGTATTTATCTCATTCGCCTTACCGGCGTAAATGGCCGCTCCCTTGTAAGAAAAATTATCGCCCATTAATTCAGGGTATCACATTGCATTTTATCATGTACAATTCCACATTTTTTTCAAAAAAGCTTTTCATACTATTGTTCCTGCTTGGTCTTACGGGTTTTCAAACCATTGCCCAGCAAAGCAAGCTGGTGAACGATCCGGTCGATATCAGCGGCGATTTCCGTGATTTTTCGAACACCCTGTTTTTTGCCGACAGTCTGGCTGCATTCGATCCTGCAACCGGGCAGGGAAAAATCAAATGGAAGCGGCATGAGCCATTTTCTGCCCATAATTTTGATAACTCCATGCTTGGTTACAAGCGGTCGTACAGCAATGAATTTCCTTCCATTGAATATGCACAGGATCCTGTTTTGCCTTTTTCGGTGGAATTTACATCTCCGCGTACGGTGCGCATTCGTGCTCATACAGGGGCGCAGGGGCCTTCGGGTGACCCTTCGCTCATGCTTGTTAAAAACCCTTTGAAAGATGATTCCTGGAAGTATAAGAAAATTAGCGGTGGCCATGAATACACGAATGTGCACGGATCTGTTACTGTTTATGAGAATCCCTGGAAGATTTTGATCCGTGATGCAAGCGGGAGAGTTTTGACGCAGACGCGCGGGCAGGCGGATGGCAAATCTTCTTACACACCTACTTTGCCTTTCTCTTTTGTTCGCCGGGCTTCGGATTATTCGCGGAGCGTAGCTGCGGTATTTTCGATTTCACCGGATGAAAAGATTTTTGGCTGCGGCGAGTCATTTACGCGGCTGGATAAGAATGGTCAGAAAATCGTTTTGTGGACGCATGATCCGAATGGCGTGGAAACGCAAACCATGTACAAACCCATTCCATTTTACATGAGCTCTCGTGGTTACGGCATGTTTATGCACACCACTTCGCCTATTACCTGCGATTTCGGGGCGACTTATGGGGAATCCAATGCGATGCAAATTGGGGACGAGAACCTGGATTTGTTTGTTTTTCTTGGTCAGCCGAAAGCTATTCTGGACGAATACACCAACCTGACGGGCAAAGCTTCGATGCCCCCATTATGGTCGTTTGGACTGTGGATGAGCCGCATTACCTATTTTTCCGAGCAGGACGGGCGTAATGTGGCCGCCAAACTGCGCGAAAACCGCATTCCTTCCGACGTGATCCATTTCGATACGGGCTGGTTTGAGACCGACTGGCGCTGCGATTACCGTTTCGCCCCGAGCCGCTTCAAAGATCCGGAAGGTATGATCGCCGATTTGAAGAAACAGGGTTTCCGGACTTCGCTCTGGCAGCTACCCTATTTTGTTCCTAAAAACAGTCTGTACCCTGAAATTACCTCGAAAGGTCTGGCTGTAAAGAATGCAAACGGAACGGTTCCTTATGAAGATGCGGTGCTTGATTTTTCCAATCCGAATACCATTAAATGGTATGAAGACAAAATCGGCGGGCTGCTCAAAATGGGTGTTTCGGCCATAAAAGTCGACTTTGGCGAAGCTGCGCCACTTTCGGGGGTGTATGCTTCCGGTCGCACGGGTTTTTATGAACATAACCTGTATCCCTTGCGGTACAACAAGATCGTTTCGGAACTGACCCGTAAGCTGACGGGAGAAAATATCATCTGGGCGCGCAGCACCTGGGCGGGCAGCCAGCGTTACCCGATCCATTGGGGCGGCGACGCGGAAACCACCAACAAGGGAATGGAAGCACAATTGCGCGGCGGCTTGTCGCTTGGACTTTCCGGATTTACCTTTTGGAGCCATGATATCGGCGGTTTTACTATGAAAACGCCCGAAGATTTGTATCGCCGCTGGCTGCCGATGGGCTTGCTCTGCTCGCATACCCGCACACACGGACAGGCGCCCAAAGAACCCTGGGAATATGGTGAAGATTTTCAGGATTATTTCAGAAAGGCCGTGGAAATGAAGTATAAGCTCATGCCTTACATTTATACCCAGTCCAAACTTGCGTCGGAAAAAGGCTTGCCGATGGTGCGGGCACTGCTGGTTGAGTTTCCTGAAGACCCTGGGGCGTGGCTAGTGGATAATGCGTATATGCTCGGATCGGACATACTCGTTGCGCCGCTTTTTGAGGCTGGGGAAAGCCGCCAGGTGTATTTGCCAAAAGGAAAATGGGTAGACTATCAAACCCGCAAATCGTACGAGGGCGGCTGGCACAATATTGCCGCTGGTGAGCTGGAAGTGGTAATGCTGGTGCGCGAAGGCGCAATACTCCCGCACGTCAAAGTAGCCCAGTCGACGGATCAGATCGATTGGAAAAACATTGAGTTGGTCAGTTTCAGCGGAGATAAAGCGAAAACGACTATCAAGCTTTTCCTGCCGGGCGAAAGCGTGGTAAGGGATGTACCGGTGACCAAAAAGGGAAATAAATACGTCATAAGTGCCGATTCTGAAAAAATCAGTGTCAGGTAACGATTATCCGGGCATGAAGGAATAAGTATTTGTGATACCTTGCCGCACCTAATCGTGTGATCGTTTATGGCGACAAATACAAAAGGCCGGTTTTTGGTAAACGTCCTCCCACTCGTGGGAGGACAGGCATTGTTTCAGACCGCGGGGATATTGGTAACCACGCTGGCCGGTCTCGTAGGATTCAATCTGGCACCGGACAAAAGCCTGGCGACACTGCCATTGGCGGTGATCAGCGTCGGTACTGCGGTTACCCTGATCCCCGCTGCCGCTTTTATGAAAAGATATGGGAGGAAGAAAGGATTTACGCTCGGTATAGCTTTTGGGTTTCTGGCCGGTGCGCTGACGTCGCTGGGCATTTACTATTCCGATTTCTGGGTCTTCGTGTCAGGTAATGTTCTGATCGGTGCTTACCAGGGTTTTTCCCAGTATTACAGGTTCGCGGCGGCCGAATCGGTAGAAGAGCAGGACAGGAGCAAGGCGATTTCCTGGGTTGTTGCCGGTGGTATCTTTGCTGCATTGGCAGGGCCTTCGATCGCCAGATTGACCAAAGATCTGGGTGAAATACCGTTTCTCTATTCCTTTTTATCGCTCATGGCTTTAAGCATTCTTGCCCTGGCGGTTACTTCGCTTATCCGGCACGATTCGCGTCAGGTTGCGCTGGTCGGCGCGCCGGGGCCTGCGAAACCCTTTTCGGAAATCTTAAAGAAACCTGCGTTCATTGCGGCCATTGTATCCTCTTCCGTGGGATTCGCTGTGATGGTGATGGTCATGACCGCCACACCGATTGCCATGAAAATCTGTGGCTACGATGCGGATGACTCTTCGATTGTTATACAATGGCATGTGCTCGGGATGTTTGTGCCGTCCTTTTTTACCGGCAATCTTATCCAGCGCTTCGGCGCGATAAAGGTGATTTCCGGCGGAATCCTGATGTTCCTGCTCCACATTTCTCTCGCACTCTCGGGAACTGACTTTTTGCACTTTACATCGGGTTTGATTTTCCTCGGCATCGGCTGGAACTTCATGTTCATTGGCGGGAGCACGATCTTAACCCAGTCCTACACAAACGGAGACCAGGCCAAATCGCAGGCATTTCATGATTTTCTGGTATATGCAGTCAATACTTTATCATCTTTTGTTGCGGGAGCTGCGCTTGCAAGCTGGGGCTGGAATGTCGTCAATCTGATCGCCGTTCCCCTGCTGGCAGTTGCTTTTATTACCATTCAATGGTATTCGATTTCGCAGCGAAAATCCGGCGTGGTCAGTTAATTAGGGGACTTGTCGACTGATGGTGCTTCGATACTCATTCCGCAGTTGCTTCACCGCTGCTGCCTGGATAATCTGCGGACGAGTTTTTTCCGAAAAGAAATTTTCCCATCTTTCATTATTATTACTCTCCCTAAGGTTACATGAATTCCTTTTCGGTTGCCACGCGTGCGGCTTTGTTGTTTTTGACGTTTTTTGGATGCATAACTGGCCATGCGCAGGTTGACCTCACACGGGGATTAGTTGGCTGCTATCCCTTTTCGGGCAATGCGAAAGATTACAGCCCTCTTGCGAACGATGGCACAGTTACTGGTGCAAAACTTGTTGCGGATCGCTTTGGGAATGCAAATTCAGCCTATGAATTTGACGGCATTGACGATGTAATCGAGATTAGCCCCAATAACTTACAACTCAATAATTTTACCTACTCTATCTGGGCACGTCCTAACGGAATTCCTACCGAACGCACGGCCTGGTTTCTTTTTTCCGTTGGAAGCGACCTGGGCGATCAACATATTATTTTTAGCAATTTGTATGCGACTGAAGAGCTTATAGGGTTTTCGCATGGATGCTATCAGGGAGTCGCCAATCATCTTGCCTGTACCAGCGCTTCGATCCAACCAGCGGGAAAGTGGTATCACCTTGCTGTGGTTAAGGACGACAAAAATTATTATTTCTATGTCAATGGCAAGAAGATCTGCACGGAAAGCGACAAGGGTTTTCAAGCATTTTACGGTGTGGGTACAGTGCGAGCAACTATTGGTGCCCGTAACAATTACGGTCAGGCGTCCAATGCAGTGATAGATGATATTCACCTTTACGACCGTCCGCTGAGTCAGGAAGAAATCGATGCTTTATTCGAAGGCGGAAAAGTGCCTTCGGATCCTGTGAACGGGCAGATTGTTGCGGACAATAAACCGGTGTGCGCCGGTGAAATGTTGTCCTTAAAGGTAGAAGCAGACCAGGTCGGTTCTGTTTTTGAATGGACGGTCGACGGAATTAAGCAATACGAATCATCCGGATCAATACAGATCCCAACGCTGGATAAGGGTGCGGATTATCAGATCAATGTTAGTGTGAAAGTGGATTTCGACAGAACCTGCTTCAAGCAGACCGAAGCATTCGGAATAGACAAGATTTTGGATGTTAAAAACTGTACAAATCCTCCCAGGGATACTTCGATGCTACTTGTCCCGGACATTTTCACCCCCAATGGAGATGGTAAAAATGATAATTGGGAAATCTCCAATACAGGTACCATCAGGAAGCTTGCCATTAAGGTTTTCAATCGCTGGGGAGAAATCATTTACTACTCAGGGGAATATATACATCCATGGAATGGCATGTATAGGGGGCAGCGTGTCTCTTCCGGAAGTTATCCGTATCAGATTTTTTCAAATGAAAAATTACTAAGAAGCGGAAATGTAATGATTGTATACTAACAGAATGACAACCAGTGGTAAATAGGGAATTGCCCACACCCGCAGCCTTTACAAACAAAGTGAAAGCGGATGTATCCTAAATTCGCCTGGCGAAGTTTCGGTCACGGGATCGAGTTTGCTACCTGTATTGCTGCCATTTCAACTGCTTCTCCACCAAGGGCAACTGATGTTGCTTTGCATACTCATTCCGTACTTTCTGCACATCGTTCCACCACTGATCAAGCGGATAGTGCAACTCTCTGTAAATCAAATAACTGAGGTCGATGGTGCGCACCGGCTGGTGGTCTTTGATATCGTCTACCTGATGCAGATACCTGCGGCCGTTTGCTTCTTCAACCAGTGGCTGCCATTCTTTATACCAGATATTTTTGACAAATGCGAGCGTACTGTCGCGCTGTGTTTTCAGTTTGCTTACCATTTCCATGGCCATATCCAATTGCCTAACCGCCGCTGCCGGGTTGCCGGCCGACGTAGCTTTTTGCAGTGCATCAGTTACCTGATTTAATGTAACCAGCATGCGCAGGTTTTGCCCGCAGATCGCCGCCACAGATTCCAGTACTTCCAGGTTATAAAGCTGCTTTTTAGCACGCGATTTGTTTTGCTGGAGTAATTGAAACGCATATTTATTGCGCGGAAGCATGGATTTTGCTGCCGCAAAGCGCTGCGCATTCACAGGGTAAGTTTTGTCTGAAATTGCCAGTGTACCTGGTTCCGGTACGGGCAGTAGGGGTAAAGTCTGGTCTTTTTCAGGTTGCAGGAACAGGCTGTCTGAATTTCCTTTGATCATCGTTCGCCAGGGTGATGCGATCCAGTCCCAGCTCTCAGTATGGAACTCAGCCTGTTCGCTGAGAACGTGGTAAATGCTGTCCATATCCTTTTGCGCTGATCCGTAAAACGCATTCATAAATCGCGCCGAAGCATCGGCGGGAGTGAGGTTATTATTCCACCCCGCTGCCGTGGCGGTCGCATAGCCCAGCCAGAAAGTTTCAGGATGCAACCCGGCGTCGGCCCAGCCGGCAATCACTACGCCCATAAACGAAGATAGATTTTCCTTAAATGCAGTGCCGATCTCCCGGAACATACCCGCTACCCGGCCCGACGAACGGTCACTTCCATCTGCCATCACGGCTGTCTTCGTGTGCAGCGGATAATAGTTTGGGAAAATAGGCTCGGCGCCTTGTGTGGCTGTATAAACAAACTGTCTGATCCCATGCTTTTTATAATCCGCCGCAATTGCTTTGTTGTAAACACCATTCACGATATGCGACGGCAGCGAGGTAATATCCTCCTTTCTCAATGGAAATTCGCCCCAAAAAAGAACAGTCCGGCCCTGCTCATGCAATCTATCGGCCATTTTTTTGATAAACCAGGCCAGTAGCCGACCATTTCCGCCGAGACTATCCGCCATCGCTTTTTCAGAAGGCGCTTTGCCGGTGTAGTAAGCCTCATCATTGGAAAGGATAATGAATTTGCTGCCTTTGCTCGCATCGATCAGCTCGCTGAACATCGCGTCAAGCAGCTTAAATGTTTCCGGATTAGTAACCGAAAACTGGTAGTTAATATCGTCAATCAGCCGCAGCTTGCGGTATTCAGGATGTTTCAGGATAAAAGAAACGTGCGCCGGCGCGTCCAGAAAAGGCACTAAGTCAACATAATGCGTTTTTGCAAAATCTGCCAGCTCCTGATATTCCTGAGGCGTCAACGCGTAAGGTTCCACAATCGCGGGGGCAGATTTATATTGAAAATGCCCTTCCAGTTTAATCGAAAATGCATTGATCTTGTAAGTCGAAGCCTGCCGGACAATCCGCTTCAATGCGCCCAGCTTCTCGACGTGATGCGCATCGTCCCAGTAAATCATCCGCACTTCCACATTGGGCCAGTCGGTAATTTCTCCTTCGGGAAGCTGTATTTTAGGTGCTTGTGCACGTAGTAGTTGCAGGAAAGTTTGCATACCGTAATACAAACCCTGCGCATCATTGGCGGTAATGGTAACAGTCTCAGGTTTCAAGCTTAGCCGGTAAGCCTGGCGGGTAAGTGCAGTGCGATTCGTATCAACGGTCGCACCAATTTCTACCGATCCCTTTTTAACAATCAGCCGAATCGCCGGTGAGCTGCTCTTAGTTGCCACCGAAAGCGGCAGACCTCCTTCTTTCAAATCTTCCTGAAAACTTTTTAAAACCTGTGCGGGTACTGAGGAGCGATCGGAGATTATCTTCCAGCTTTTGCTGATTTTAAACATTTTATCGGTCAGCTCCATTTGTTGCGGGAGAGGCAGTAAGGCTGAGCCGGGGTTGGTCTTAGGGGTTGTTGGCTTAGAAGTTTTGACTTGTGCGGTCGAGGGTGATTTTGCGAGAAATAAGCAGCACGCAAGTAACAATACCCGGCTTGCCGCTCTCAAACTTTGAGAAGCAATCCTGCGGGAGTCTGATATGCTATCGACTTGAATTTTTAGGCTGATTATTCGGATCTTTGGAAATGTTGCAAGCGTGTACAAAATCTATTAGGTTAAGGGTTGGTTATAGGATAGCGCAACTAATCGCAATGCAATTAATACAAAAAAATAAGGAAACGAAAGGTTTTTCGCTGATAAAACTGCTCTTAGGCATTTAACTAATAGTAATGGTTAAATACGTCATCTTCGATTTCGACGGAACACTGGCTGATTCTCGGGAAGTATTTGTTCCGCTTTATAACCAAATTGCCAGAAAACACAACTATCGCCCGATCGAACCGGATGGTCTCGAATATCTGAAAACGCTCTCGATCAGGGAGCGCTGTCGCTATCTCAAAGTGCCGCTATACCGCATTCCATTTCTGGCAAGCGAATTTTTGGGTCTTTATAAAGCTGCATTGTCGCAGGTAAAGTTATTTAAGGGAATAGAGGAACTGATCAATGCCCTTCACAACAACGGTCTTCAAATCGCAATCATTTCAACGAATTCAGAACGCAACATTTCTGATTTTCTGGCTGCCAATGGCATTGATAAGATCAGTAAAATATATTGCAGCACAAGCCTCTTCGGGAAAGACAAACTGATCAGGGGATTTCTTAAAAAATACAACTTAAAGCCAAATGAGGTTCTGTATGTAGGCGACGAGGTGCGCGACATTGAAGCATGTAAAAAAGCCGGCGTCAAAATCGCCTGGGTAAGCTGGGGCTATGATAGTATGGAGACTGCCCTGCGTGCCAATCCGGATTTTGTGGTTTTGGAACCGGCGGGAGTACTTGATGTGGTTTTGGAAAAATGCGCAGGCTAGTTATTGTCCGAAAGATCCTGCCTTTTCATTCAATTGCGTTTCAATAAGCCTTTTCTCCCGCTCAATTTCCGCTATTAATTCTTCTTCTGTCGGCAGATAAAGCATATACTTGGTTGCAAACAGCTGCTTGCTGTCATTCAAAATACTATACTTCACGACCGTTTCGTCTTTTTCAGTGCACAGAATAATTCCTATGGTCGGATTATCATCGTCTTGCTTTTTCAGGTCGTCGAACATGCGGATGTACATATCCATTTGCCCGGTATCCTGGTGTGCTAGCTTGCCGGTTTTTAGATCAAATAGCACAAAACATTTCAGCAGGTAATTGTAGAAAACGAGGTCAATATAAAAGTGACTTGTTTCGGTACTGATCCTGAATTGTCTTCCTACAAATGAAAATCCTTTTCCTAATTCGAGTAAGAATTGCTGCAAGTTTCCGATCAGTGCTTTTTCAATGTCTTGTTCCAATACATTCACCGGCTCGGGAATGTTCAGGAATTCAAAAACATAAGGGTCTTTTATGAAATCCTTTGTAAAAATTTTGTTGAAGTCCTGACCCTGAATGTACATGCTTGGTTTTGCCTGAGAAGAGAGCAGACGCTGGTAATATGAGGAATTAATATTGCGCTCCAATGTTCGCGTGCTCCACGTCTGGTTTGCGCATTCATTTACATAATACGTCCGGGCCGCAGGGTCTTCAACTCTCATAATCAGCCGGTAATGTGTCCAGCTCAATTCCCTACGCACTGCGTAAGATTTTTGTTCACCTGAAAAAGTAAGGTAAAACTTTCTGAAATTTTCCAGGTTTGCTACTGAAAAACCCTTGCCAATTTCACGACTTAAGTCCTTTGAAAGTTGCTTGATAATTCCTTCTCCGTATGCAGCCCGGGCCGCTCCATCTTGTTCTTCTTCTACAATTCTCTTACCTATATGCCAGTAAGCTTCAAGCATTGCTGTATTTACAGCACGATAAGCATTCTGTCGCGCCAGCTGTAAAATTTGTACAACATCCTGGATCAACGACGTTGCTGGATTTTCAGATTCTTTCATTAGTGTGGTGGTCAAATGTCTCAATTCAGAATGAAGATTAGCTTACTATTTGTTGACAATCAACTTCTCCAGCATCCTGATCGTATCATCTTTCGCTTTGAGCAATTCTGCATTTAAACGTTTATTTTCCTCCAATGCCTCCATCCATTTTTCGATCGGATTAATATTGTAAGTAGGCTGAAAGTTCACACCGCCCGATTGATCATGAAATTCCTGAAATGTATTTGCGATTATATTAATCGCCTTTTCCTCATCAAAATTTCGTATCGCCTCAGCAGGAATTTTTAAAATAGCAGCAACTTGTTCCAAAATATCCGAATCGATCTTTTCCTTCTGTTCCAGTAAAGAAATTTTTTGCTGGTTCCAGTCTTCGCCAAGCTCAAATGCAAGTGCATCTTGCTTAATCGAGAGCATTTCGCGGAAACGTTTCAAATTGCGGCCTTCGTGGATCTTCGGATTAGAGGTAGTATGTGTCATGCGGAGCGGTGTTTTGGTTAAAAAGGCAATTTATGTAAATCTGCCGGGAAGTCCCTCTGATATTTTACGCGCATTCCGATGTAAATTACCGTGCAGAGAGCAAGTCATTAACTTTGGAAATTTGAGTAATTCATAACATTTCATTTTAGAGTCAGGCAGTCACACTCAGCTTCAAATTTCCTCCCAAACCTTCTCTGACAATCCGCATCAAAGTCGAAAGCCTGATATCGCTTGCATTATTTTCTATTCGTGAAATGTAAGTTTTTGTCGTGCCGCATTTATCCGCCAGTTGTTCCTGCGTCAAACCTTGTTTCTTCCGCAACTCCTGGATCATTGCTCCGAGTTTGAAGGCTTCAAATTCTTCTTCGTATTGTTCTCGGTCGGTCGTGCCAGGTTTTCCATACTGTTCGTCAAGATGCGCGGAAAAGGAGGTTAGTTTTTTATTTTGAGTCACGTTGTTCATCGAAGTATTGTTTTTTGAGTTTTTCCGCCAGGTCGAGTTCGTTTTTTGGCGTCTTCTGTGTTTTCTTTTGAAATCCATTTAGCAGCACGATCAGATTTCCTTTATCGAAAAAACTGAAAACCCGATAAATATCAGACCCAACTTCAACTCTGACTTCATAAATTCCTGTTGAGTTAGTTATGTGCTTAAAATACTTTTCAGGTACCCTGTCAATGGTTGCAATGAGTTGCAATGTCCAGTTAAACTTCTTCCTGACATCCGGTTTCAATTTATCAAAGAATTCAAGATAGTATTTCTCATAATAAAAGATGTCCCGGATAAACTTTACGCTCATTGCTCGTATAGTGTGCTTTACAATCTTAAAGTTAGCTAATTAGGTAACAAAAGTGAGGTTTTTTCTGAAATTCTGATCAAAAAGGAACTCGCAGATGCCAGACTATCCATCACGGATACAGCAAATACTTCATTCGAATCGCCTTAAACTTCCCCAATTCAGGCTCCCAGCTTTGTCTGATTTCTGCCTCAGGTACGCCAGCAATGATCTGTTTTCGTAATTGGTCGGTGCCTATGCGCAGGTCAAACGCGGATATATCCTGGTTGGCCCGGCCGGGAGTGAAGAAATGTGCTTTGTCCGGATAGGCTTTGTATAATTCGATTAACCACGACAGATTAATCTGGCGACTTTTGCGAAGCTTTTCAATGTCGTAATTACGGAGATCAAGACCATAACAAACGGAATCTTTGTGATTCGGCCGCTCACTCATTCCCGGAATACCGACAGGTTTGTACGAAAATGAATACTTGCCTTTCAGCGCGGGCGCTCCCAGGATCGTAAACGGCATGTAAGTGCCCCGGCCTTCGTTGATTGCAGTTCCTTCAAACATACACAGGCTCGGAAAAAGCATGACAGCTTGCTGCGTATTCAAATTCGGCGAAGGATGAATCGGTAATTCATAAGGCATATCGTGGTCATAATTGGCGACTTTTATAACCTTAATTTTGCATTGTTTTTCAAGATAACCTTCACCATTAAGGTACTGCGCAAATTCCCCGATCGTCATGCCGTGCGTCATCGGTGTATAGTGAATTCCAATGGCGGATTTAAACCGATCATCCGTCATGACAGGTCCGTCCACAACATATCCGTTTGGATTAGGTCTGTCAAGAATGAGCAGTTCTTTATTGTTTTCCGCGCAAGCTTCCATCACATATTCCAGCGTATTGATATTGGTGTAGTAGCGGCAGCCGACATCCTGTATATCAAAGACCATCAGGTCGATATCCGCCAACTGTTCTTTGGTTGGCTTCTGGTTTTTGCCGTATAAAGAAATGATAGGAATACCCGTTTTAGCGTCTACCTCACTACTCACTGCGGCCCCGTTACTCGCATTGCCCCTGAATCCATGTTCAGGCCCAAACACTTTTACGATTTTAATCCCAAGACTCACCAGAC
Source organism: Dyadobacter sp. UC 10 (assembly GCF_008369915.1). Classification (NCBI taxonomy): domain Bacteria; kingdom Pseudomonadati; phylum Bacteroidota; class Cytophagia; order Cytophagales; family Spirosomataceae; genus Dyadobacter; species Dyadobacter aurulentus. The sequence goes on from NZ_VSRN01000001.1 coordinate 4,733,685, forward strand.
TGTCGACGCTGCTTTTTTTACCAACAATCGAACTCTGATTTGCAACTAAACCAATGCGTTTTCCTTTCAGATAGGACAGGTATTTTTCGGTCTGATCAGCACCAGTGATAATCCCCGCTTTATTGATTTTTTGTTGATTTGCCGATGCAGTTTGTGCGGCACATTCAATATGGCCGATCGTCAGAAGCGCCAACAATAGTATGGAAATATATCTCAGTGTTTGTTCCATTTCGATGCGTGTAACTTAGCTTTCCGCAATAATCACCTCAATGTTATGCTGTTTCAGCATCTTCAAATCCGCCTCCTCAATCTTATCATCAGTAACCACCTTATTAATCTTATCAAAACCACAAATAAACGCCAGTCCTGATTTTTTGAATTTCGAAGAATCGGTCACCACGATCACCTCTTCGGCAATATCAATCATGATCTGGTTTAAATGCGCTTCCTCCATATAGTGCGTGAAAAAACCTGCGTTGGCTTTCATCCCGTCGATCCCGAGGAAAAGTTTGTTGCAATACAATTGTTTAAAGTTGCGCTCGGCCATTGGGCCAACCAGTGACATCGAGAATTCTTTCAGGTAGCCACCCGGCATATATACCTGCAAATTTTCATATTGTGCGAGGTTATTGACAATGTCCAGCGCGTTGCTGATCACGGTCAGGCTTTTGAATTTTTCGAGGTTGTTCGATATTTCAAAAGTCGTCGTGCCCGAATCGAGGATAATGCTGTCGTCTTCGTTGATCAGCGAGACTGCTTTTTTACCGATCAGCCGCTTGATATCGTGGTTAATCTTCCGTTTTTCGGTGACAGTCAGGGCAATGTTATTGGTTTTAAAAGCGCCGCCGTGAGCCCTCACGAGCAGGTTACTGTTTTCGAGCTTGTCCAGATCGTTACGGATCGTTACCTCACTCACTTCCAGCATCTCACTCAAATCATTCACATTTACTTCGCCCAACTCATCGAGTTTTTGCAAGATCAGCGAACGACGCTGCGCGGTCTTTTTCATGGTATCAAACCTTTTATCCTATTATTTTTATTGAATCAATGTCATTTGAAAGTGTCCCTCGAACGGTCACACCTGGCCGTAAAGGTAGCAACATCCGGGGAAATGCTTTTGTAAAAGCCAGAACTAAACGTTTAGCACAGCTGCCAGATTTGCTGCTTCATCCTGATGCGGGAAAGCGCGATGCACCTCAACGATCTTTTCAATGCGTTCCAGAATTAGTCCCAACATTTCTTTCGGAAAAGAAGCTTCCACGAGGATCAGTTTCAGGTTTTCATCTGCTGTATTGAAGACCTGCATGTAGGTAACCTCAAACCGGCTCTTGCCAAATACCTGCAAAAGTCTGCTCAACAGATTATTAGTATCGCTGGCATATACCGATATCCGGTTCAAATCTGCCAATTCATTCTCCATACCCACTATTTTTTGACTTTCACTTTGAAAGAAACCCGTTTCGTTTCATGGATAAACGAATGCGCCCCGTGGTTGTCCCGGCGCGTGTTACCGGTTTTTGGATATTCGTAAATACCGTAAAAAGCAATTTCGTGTCCATCCGGACAAGCAGGTTTAATCTTCACCTGCGATGTCAAACGCTGTGCGCCCGACCAGTCTGCCCGGGCAAAGAAAAGCATGCGCCGGCTGTCCATATCCACGTAAGGATCTTCGGTAAAAAGTTGCAAACCAAAATCATGGAGCGAATCCAGATCGGATTTTGTAAAAATGCTGATCCATTCCCCCGGATTGGCTATTCCATTGCCATTTCCTTCGCCGACGCGCATTTGATTTTCTACTTCAAGATTTATATTCCGACCGTCAGCGATTTCGAATTTTGTCAGGGTTTTTTCGGGTGAATAAAAAGGGACTTCCAGTAAAAACTGGTCTTTTTTGCCATTGTAACTCACCATTAATTTCATCTTCGCACGATCCAGCTCCGCGTGTCGCGAGCGGATGCGGAAGCGGGTCTTTTCGTGCAGCGTTCCCTGAGCGATTTTACCAATGGTGATCGCGGGATCCATTACTTCCACTTCTTCATCCTGCGCAATCAGCTCCATGCGAACGGAATCCACCGCAGCGCCGCCTTTGTTGAATAATAATGGACTTAGTGAAACGATATCGCCCACACCCGGCATCTTTTTATCGAGCGAGTAGGTGGCCATCGTAATGTGGCCCGGATCACCGGATCGGTACAATCCAATCTTACTGTGCTGACCCGTTCCCTGTAATTGAATGCGGCCCTTTGCGTCGCTGGTAACACTTTTGCGGTCAATTTTGCGGGTAGAGACATTCAGCTTGATCAGCTCAAAACGGGTATTTGGAGAATAAATGCTATCCGTCAGGACTTGTACAGCAATGTTCGGAGCCAGCGGCCCGTCGGGCAGCCATTGTTTTGTTTGTATACTAAATCCTTCCCGGCGCACATCGTCGAGTATGGTAAAGCCTGGTATTTTCCTGTCAGTATTAACATTATAATTCCAGACTGAAAAATCGGGATACACATCAATATGGTGCCATTTTTCGGGTCGCGCGAGTGGCATCCGGAAGTACTTCATGTGGAAATCAAACTGCCCTTTGATATTGACAGCATTGTGAAAACCTTTGAAATAGCCAATCCCGTAATGCCAGCTTTCATAGTTGAGTTCGAGGGTTTTATAAGCATCGTCAATCTCCTGATCGTGCTGCCGCAAAAAATCCTTGCTACCCAAATGCATTCGGATCGGTAACCCAACAAAGTTGCGCCCCATTTCTTTAAATGGAGTAAAAATCTGCAAAGCTTTCGGCCCAACCGTAAATGAAGCGGACGGACAAAAAAACGAGGCGCTCGACAGCAAATGCGGGTATTTGGAAGCAGCCAGCATGGACATAAATCCGCCCATACTCAACCCAGAAACGGCGCGGGCTTCGCGGTAAGGTTTTGTGCGATAATGCGAGTCAATGTACTTTACAAATTCCGGAAAGTAATCGACAAACTGCCGGTCTTCCTTCACGGGAGCAATGTCGTACGGACGAGGATATTGCGCCGGCACGTAACCATCCCATTTCGCAATAATTACATCATTATCAGCTACGTAACTTGTGAAGTTGTCCAGCGAATCGGGGCCGGTACGTGCGTAATTCCCATTAAAATCATCATAATAACGCGCCTCGCCCGAGCGGGAAACTTCACCTTCCGCCGGACCGTTAAACCGACCCGCATTGCCATGAAAATAGTAAATCACAGGATATCGCCGCCCGGGATGCTGGTGGTAATCGGCTGGCAAAATCAGTCTGAAATGCCGGTTTTCTTTAAATACCTCACTATAATGCTGCCCGTCCTCAATAACGCCTTTCGGGCGCGACGGCTGGGCATAAACGTTTGTTACTGTCGCAAACAGAAGTAGCGCAGCCAGCAGCCCCGTTAAGGGAACTTCATTGTTTTTATAAAAACCGGTAAATCTATTTCGCTGGTTCATCATGCAATATTAATCTTCCTTTTTACGCGCTTCTGTCAAATCAAGTATCCTGAAAAATAGCGTGGTCAGGTTGTAATTTTTGTTCTCTGTCAATTGCTGTTCCAGCTTTTCAGAAAGCGTCAGGTCATTCTGCGACTTAGCCAAGACCCATTGCACTTCCGGCGCATCGGAGCCTTTTGTAATTTCCCAATTCCGCAGCGAATCCTGTTCTGCCTTCCAGTTATTCAGAAACCCCGCAGCCTTTTCCTGCTTACCCGCTCTTTGGAGCAAATACACACCAAGGTAATTGTTGAGCACATTTCTGTTGCTTTCTTTGCTGGCATGGAGGGTGTAGTCTGAGATATGCTGCGTATACTGACTGGCTTTCGGCGCATTGCCAAGCTGGGTTTCACAATACGCTGCAAGGTAATCGATCAGTCGCGTATCCGGTTCGTGCGGTTTCCCGGTACCGAGGTTTTCCGGCCACAGGCGGGCTTTTTCAAGTGCTTTTAAAGCATCACGGTATTTTTTGTTTTCTGCCAAATGCATTGCATTACCCAGATTGGCAACAACATACAAAGTGTGACCTTCCCGCGCACCTTCCTGCGGCAAAACCTGGATTTTTTCCAATATTTTCAGACATGCAGTGAAGTTACCTGCATTCAGCAGCGATTTGGCATAGTCGATGCCGATAACTGGATTGTCAGGGAATTGTTTATAAGCAGTTTGCGCATTTACCAGCGCCTTTTCCTGTGTTTTTTGATTATTAAAAAAATCGGTCAGATAATGCCAGCTGCGCCATTCTTTGGGATTAAGCTGGTTGGCTTTTACGAAATCAGCTTCCGCAGTACTGGAAGCATTATTTTGGAAAAGGATTCCTCTTGCAATATAGAAAGGCGCATAATCTGCCTCATTATTGCAGGCTGCAAATTGTTTTTTGGCATTTTCTTTATCTCCGATGTGCCAATAAATTAATCCCAGGTAGTAGCGGTTTTTCCAGGAAGAATTTTGTTTTTCAGCCCAAATCAAAACGGGAATCGTTTCGAGCCGGAAAGGGAAAACCAGCTCCGGCGACATTTCAATGGCGCTTTTCAATTGCTTTTTGCTTTCTTCGGGCGTTGAATCCCGGTTAAGATATGCAAGCCAGTAAGAAACAGTAGGGTAGGCGGGGGCCAGTGCGAGCACTTGCTTTGCCTCCTGATTTTGTCCCTGGTTCACATAATCCATTGCCAGTTCCAGGTAGGTTTCATGCGGCAGCTCGTTGCGGATCGCGTTTTGAAAAATGGCCTGGGTTTCTTTGGTTGGACCAAGCAAATACTGCTCGAAATGCGCATAATGGTTGAGCGGGTCTACATGCAGCAGCTCTTGCCAAACCTGTGTCGCCTGATCTGGCTTGTTTAATTTTCGAAACGCGGTGCCCAGCGATTGATACGCTACCAGGTTATTCCGGTTGTAATCCAATGCTTTCCGGGCGTCGGATTCGGCTTTTTCAAAATCCTGCTTTTGCAATGCAATACCGGCCAGCTGCGTGTACGCGCCGGATTTGTATTCCATCGTCCAGGTCGCCACCGACAACGCTTCCTCCGCTTTCGTCAGGTCGCCCAGCTTTCGGTAAAGTGCTCCGTATAAATAATTGGCGCCGCCGTGATAGGTGTTTTCAGCCAATACTTTTCTGGCAAAATCCAGCCCTTTTGCATATTCGCCATTACGATAATGGTATTCGGCCAGCCGGACCAATGCGCCGCTGTGCGTGGGTTCTTTTTTCAAACAATCCAAAAAACGTTGGCGCGCGCCTTCAAAGTTGCGCATTGCATTTTCATCCTCACCCAGCTCGAAAAGTCGCTCTGCGGAGTGCGGATCTTGTTTGTCAGTCGAAATCACTGGTCGATCCAGTACCTTTTCGGGCTGCGCTGCATACAGCAGCCGATCGTTACCAATGCTCACCCGTACCGATTTTTGATCGGTCGCAGACAAGGAAATCGCTTTGGTATAAACCTCCATGGGTTTGAGTTGAAGCGGAGATTGATAAATTATCTTCCCGGCCACCGTCACTTTCAGCGTGTCCTGAATCGAAGAGATCGGATTAAGGATGATCCTGAGACTATCGCCCCGCGCCGCTACATTGAGCGTACCATAAGGTGAAGCATCCATCATTCCGCCAGCGGCTTTCACTGGAAACCAGTATTCCGTTTTGGTCTCAGAATAAAAGGGCCCCAGATTTTTTTGATTAAATGGACTGTGAAATCCGCTGCGCTCCGCCGCCTGATTGAATGTCACACCCGATTGTGCTTCAATGTATTGTCCGTCTGAATCCGTAAGCAAATCTTCCCAGATCGCACCTTCTCGGGCCCGTGACCAGATCCATAGTTTCTTGCCCGGCGCATCTGAATAAGGAGCCCAGTGGCCAAATCCAAAATTTTTGTTATGCCAGTACCCGCCGAACCAATTGGTATGCATGCCCATGACGTGGTAGGACTTGTCCCCGCCGGAATTGACGTTTTTGTAATACGACAGATCCACACCGTTTTCATCAATGGGCCAGGGACTCGCATTTCCATCGTGACCAACATGATGCGTACCCGGGAAAAAGAACTGCATATCCTCCGACGCCCGGAATGCCGCATTCTCCCACGAAAGGTAGGCGTCGTGCAGGGGTAGGGGATTATACCAAAGGCTTTGCGTTTCGAAATAAGCTTTGTCTTTTGGCAATACAATTTTAACCCGCCACTGCGTCCGGGAAGCGAGGTCGAGGCCGCCCACAACACAGGTGACACTTCCGTCAGCATTATTTTGCATCACATAATCCACCGGCGCGGCTGCCCAGGGGGCGTGGCCGAGGTCGAGGCCAAAGTTATGCTCAATGCCGCCGCTCGTCCACGGACCACGAATGCCGATCGCCCGGAATTTCATCACGTGATTGGTGTAGACAAACTCTTCGCCGGTTGATTTTTCAATAGCGCCCATGACTTTGCCCCCTACTTCCGGCAGCACCTGCACTTTAATGTAGGGATTTTCCAGCTCGACCACCTTCCAGTTTTTGGTCGTGCTTTTGTTGGTATAGCCGTCAAAAACGTAGTAGGGATAAAATGGTGACACTTTTTTGCCGACGCCCATTACGGGAATCGGATTAGGGTCGGAATAGGGATAAGTTTTGAAGGGTTGTGCTTTTTCTGTGATGCTGGCTTTTTGCGCGCGGGCTGCTGGTGACAACACCAGCAGCGGCAGGGCGAGCGCCAGCATTGGAAAAAAGGGTAAGATTGAAAAATTAAAATGAGCTCGCACGCAGCAATGATGAAAGGTTTAGGAATAGCAATCTGAAATTATTTTATACGCTTCAAAATGAGCTCCGCAAGCTCCATGCGCACTTTGTACCATTGCTCCTGGTCATAGCTCCACACATCCAGATTACCAATGGATTTGTCTCCAAAAGGCTCTTTGATTAGCTGATCAACAAGCGCATCAGCACGTTTGGAATTACCGTCAAGCTTCGCGAGCAGGCGCAGGTATTCGTAATCCTGCACACCATCGCGCATGGTTTTCAGGCGGATAGACGGACAAGGTTCCGACACATTGGGCACCATGCCGGGTTTGTAAATGACCGAGCCGTTTCCATTAAATTGCCGGTAGGTAAATTCCGCGTCGGCTTCGGAAGCTTCCTTGTAAAAGTCCTTCCAGGATTCGGGATCATACCAGCCCCTTTCCCAACCGGCGCCAATACCCCAGCTGATCCAGGAGTAGGTTTTGTATTTCCAGCAAGACCAGCTGATCGCGCGGTCGTTGATAAGCGGTAAATCAATGAATGTCGAGCTGCCTACCCAGCTGTTGAGCTTGTGTTCGTAGAGCATTGGGCCGTAGAGCCAGTCTTTGATGCCCATTTGCTGGTAATGCTTTACGGTATCAATGTTATAGCTGATCGTATGCGAAGCCCAGTCGGTAATCGATTTGCCGATCACGTCCATGGCGTCCTTGGTATAGCCACCATCCACGCGGAACCTGGCTTCAGGATATTCTTTCTTAAAGAGATTACCGTAAAACACCATCCGCGACCATGCTTCGGGGAAGTACGATTCATCCAAACCATTCAAATAAACCGTTAGAAGCGTTTTTTTAGGATTCACCATCGGTAATAAATGCTGACGTACCTGCCGGATGCTGCTCGTGTAAATCGCCTGATTGGCCGCATTGCGTTCCACTTCCGGTTTACCGATGTCCGGCCAGCCGGCAGTGCCGTGTTTTCCATACACGTCAAATGGAAGTGCAAAAGTTTCAAGCGGCTCGCCGTAACCGGGACCGTCTGCATAACCATGTTCTTTGGTGAAAGCCTGGCCGGTGAGGTATTTTTTTAGTCTCTTATCGAACTTGTCCCATTGGATTTCAACTTTACCATTTTTTACCTGAATCTCAGGATCGTAAGTTGGGTCCATTAAAGAAATACGATTTTTTTTGAAGAGCTGGTACACCGCCAGTTCCTGCTTTTCGTCCATTCTGCTCAAAAAACCTTCGTGTTGCAGACTGGCTTTGAAAGCGTTTTCGTTCGGCAGCTCGAAGTCCCAGACTGTCAGGCTGATCGGTATCTGTTTGGTTTGCCCGCCAATCGTAACACTAATTACACTCCGGTACGTGCCTGGTCTTGCCTTTTGTGCATCGAGCGGGATAAACTGATCCACCCAAATAATCTGCGAACGTTGCCCGCTGATCCGGTTGTTGAAGTCGGGCAATGTAAAAGGGTACACCCAGCGGCCGCGTACATGGGCCGAGTCGGTTTGGATGTATTTAAATGGGATCAGTGCGTCGGGATACCAGCCTTTGCCGAGAGTGGATTTGGGGTAACCCGTACTCGTACTCTGCACATTGACAGACCATTCCAGAAACAGCTCGGGCTTCATGCTCAACTCGGTACTTCCGTTTTTGAATGGCGTCATATCAAGCTTGATGCCGGTTAATTCTGCGTCAGATTCATTAGACAAGACCAATTGAAACGAGACATATTCGCCCCGAGCGCCGTGAAGGGAAACCTGTTTACCGTCAAACAGCCAGTTTTTGTCGAGCAGATTTCCTTTCCCGGCTTGATTGGAAGGAACACCTTTAAAGCGGTGCTCTATGATTTCATTCGTAACCGGATCAAGGCGGACGGAGGAAGGTAAGGCCCGTAACTGCCACGCGTCGGCCGCGTAAATTTTAGTCTCAGGGCTGAATGCATTCAGCGCGATAAAGCAGAGGATAAGTTTTGTAAATCTGATCATATTGAAATTCTTTCAGGAATGTGGGTAGCGATTATTGGCCAACGGGAAAAATCATCAACTGGCTCAATGCCTCATCTTCGCCCATGACCATATATTTTCCATCTGCCGAGGCAGCCAGCGTACTCAACTGAAAGCCTCGCCACAAAATGCCCTGCTCGATCCCAGGTTCCACCATCTTGAATTCAGGATTACCCAGGTCGACAAAACCCGCATTTTCATCATAGGAAAACAAATGCGAGTAGCCCGGCGCGCCACCAGCCAATCCGTACAACTTACCGTCACGCCCGAAAGCCAAAGCCTGCAACCTGCCCATCATCATAGGCTTACCCAGGTTTTTGATCTTTTTGGTAGCCGGATTCAGTACAAACAGCTGACCGTCACCCGCATTGCCGCCGTACAGTTTTCCATCCGGCGCTTTCGCCCAGGCTTCCACTTGTCCTAAAACCTCACGTCCCCAGACAGCCGGTAGCGGCGTTTCCAGAAACTGAAAAGTCTTTTTCGCTGGGTCAAATGCAAATAGCTTGTTGCCTGCGGTACTGCCGTAAACCAATCCTGCATTATCCTGAACAAGCGCTTTACAGAGGTAAGCCTCCGGCCCGATCGCGAAATCATGCGCGTCTTTCAGCTCCTTTTCTTTGGGGGCGACCTGGTCAAATACCACAGTCTTTTTAGTTGCAATATTGTAGGTAAAGAAGCGCCCGCCCGGGTAGCTGATCCCGTAAAGCTCGGTGCCCTGTTTGTCACTGAGCAGCGCAAAAATGCCTTCTCCGGCGACAGGAATGCCCAAATCTCTTACTTCAATAGCATTTCCATTTCCAATACTAACCTGCAACAAATGACCGGCTGGCTGGTTTTTTTGACCTATTGTACCAGCGTATAATTTGTTGCCAGCACCTTTACAAAAACCTGTAGCAATGCTTTTCTGCCCGGGAACAATTTCCTGCAAATCTCTCATCGTCACAACTTTCCGGCTGGAAATCGATGCCACGAAAAGGTACGGAGACAAGCCTTCCTTCGCCGTAGTACCACCCAGAATGTGGTCGCCCTGCACAGTCAGGGAAGTGATTGCATTGCGGTATATCGGCAGGCGTTTTTCGGCACTATTCGGCAAGGAAACCTCTATCGCAAATGCATCCTTTGGTGTAAAAAACGTGTACTGAGCCAGCAGCGGGGCAGAGCAGGCGAGGTATAAGGTTGGGAAAAGTATTTTTTTGGTCAGATTTCTCATTTCCGAATTTCTTTTTCAGGATTGAACTGGATCATAAAGGGGCGGGTTGAATCGCCTACGCCCGAAGGATTGCGACGGGCGGCGAAGTACAGGTTTCCGTCTTTATCCCGGATATCGCAGCCTGTGGCCTCGGTGATCTCGGTGATGGGATATTCGCGCAAAATGGACTTTTTGCGTGTTGCAGGGTCGTATTCCACGAGCACGGTTTTGTCTTTTAATACATAGTTTCCGTGGCCGCCAATGATATAATACAACTTTCCATTTTCACCGATGTTCAGATTAGGTACATAGGGTCCCCATGCGGGTGCTTTGTTCGTTTCGATCACGCCTCCGAGGTCTTCTACTTTACCGATTCCGTTCTTTTCAGGGTGAAATGCGATGAGTTTTGCGCCGTACGTGATCAGGTAAATAATCCCTTTCGCTTCGTCTTTGGCATAAGCGGTTACGCCCGTGATGATCTTCGAGCCGGGGGTGCCGGGAAATGCGGGCAGACTTTCTCTTGCAAATACTAATGAGTCGCTGTCTTTCTCATACTTCACCAGCCGCTGCCGCCAGTCTACATAGTAGCAGTTTCCCCACCAGTCGGTGAACAATACACGCGGCACGTGCGAGCTGGCCAGGCGGCCAAAGTCCCGCAGGTTGTTTCTGGCTGGATCGTATACCAGGAAATGCGCCTGCGGATAGGTAATACCATATAGTATCCCGGTTTTTGGGTCAATGTCAACATCTTTGATACTCTCATATTGCATGCCTATTCCCAGATTTTGCAGTCCTGTTTTTGGATTCCATTTCATGAAAAACCCGCCCGCATAACCCTGCGGATGTTCCATCAGGTATTCCTCCCGGGATTCGCCTCCATCTGTTGAAAAATAGATTGAACCATCAGGAGCCGCTACGATCTTGGAATGTATTTTTCCCTGCCACTGAAACGGCCGTAAATGGGCCATATCCTTGATAAAACCATTCAGTTTCATGGCATTTGTCGTCGCATCAAAGGTGTACAAACCGATATTGTTGGCATGGTTGGTAACGCCGATATGCACCGTGTTGGATGCCGCATTATACCCGATCGAGCCCCATGTGGAATGTGCTTCGGGGAAATCAGGATATTCGATGAAGGCAACGTTTTTGTCCGTTTTCTGAGCGAAAGCAGTGGCTGTGCACATCAAAAACAGCCAGAGTTGTATAGTAGGTGTCAAAGGTTAAAGGTTTAGGGGTAAATATTTTATCGACGCTAATGTAAAAAATCGAACACACTTTGCGTAGTATGAAGCCAAATTTCTTTCGAAATCTTTCTTTTAAATTTCATTTCAACCTTTAACTTCCTCGAATCCCATCAATATGGCCGAGATAATGGCCAAAGCAATGCCCCCAATGATGACGGGGTGCGGTATGGTTTGGTACAAAGCCAGAGATAAGGCAACCGTGAGCACCGGCGAAAGTGCCGTAGTAATGGGTGCAATGATAATCGCTTTTCCGTACCGGAATGCATATACCAGACAGAGTGCACCAAATGCATTGAGCGACTGGATGATCGCCGACAGGTACGGACCTTTGAAGTTCCATTCGATCGGCTGGCTGAAATCAGTGAGATATAATGCAAATGGAATGAGCATTACCGATGTCACCATCATATAAAAATACAGGCTCTCGGCCGACATAATCTCATTGGCAAAACGCATGATATATCCCTGCGCACCCCAGGCAAAAAGTGGAATAGCTGTGAGCAGCATCCAGGTGTAGCCGCTCACCTGGGTAGCGCCGGCCGGCTGGTAGGACAGCATAAAAATAGAGATCAGCGCGATCCCGACGCCGATCCAGCCCATTTTACCCGTTTTTTCGTGAAGTAGAAAAACCGCCATCAGGATTGTCACAACCGGGGTTAACGAAAGCAGCGGAAAAACAAGGTAAGCCGGCGCAATGCGCAGCACAAAGAAAAGCACGAGCTGACCTCCTGCGCCTAATAACCCTGCTGCGCCTCCCCAGATCATGGCGCGTTTGTTGAAATCCAGCTTCCAGCCCTTTATTTTTAAAGCAGCCAATGCGGCGGGCACCATTGTGAGTGCCCAAACAACGTATCCTAATGTTGCAGGAAAACCGTTCTTTTCAGGGATTTCAATTACAGCGCCCCATACTCCGATGAACAGAACATGAATAATTACATATATCAGCCAACTGTTTGTCTTACTGCTCATTAGGTGTCGTTTTTACGTAGGTGTCAAACCACTGGATCATTCTCGCATTCAGGTCAGCTTTGTTGCGCGGGCTTAGTTCCGGCCGCCAGCCGTGGCCTTCGCCTTTGTATTGCACGAGCCGGGTTGCTACACCTCGTTTTTTCAGTGCGACATACATTTCTTCGGCTTGCGAAAAAGGCACTTCGTTGTCGGTTTCGCCGTGTAAAATCAATGTTGGCGTAGTAGCCCGGGCCACATTATGCAGAGGCGACCATTTCCATAGTTCGTCAAAACGGTTAAAAGCCCGTCCGCCAAATTCGGATTCCATTAATGAATGATATAGCGAAGTGCCTGCGAAACTGACCAGATTACTTAGTCCCCCATCGCTCACTGCCGCTTTGAAACGGGAGGTTTGCGTAATGATCCAGTTGGTCATATAGCCGCCGTAGCTCTGGCCGGTTACTCCCAGTTTTTCGGGATCAAGCCATGGATTCTGACTCAAAATAAAATCTACGCCCGCCATGAGATCCTGATAATCGCCCCCGCCCCAGTTCATGAGCGTGCCATTTGAAAATGTTTGTCCGTAACCGTGGCTGCCTCTTGGATTGATATAAACGACCGCATAGCCTGCCGCTGAAAGCAAATGCATGCGTTCGTCAAAATCGTGGCCGAACATATTGTGCGGCCCGCCGTGAATCAGGAGAATGAGTGGGTATTTTTGAGTTTCATCAAAATCGACCGGCGGCATTAGCCAGCCTTGCACCTTCGTGCTATCGAAACTTTCAAACCAGCATGTTTCAGCGTTTTGGAGTGTTTTATTTTGAAGCCAACCTGCGTTTTCACGCGTGATTTGCTCAATTATAGCGCCTTGATTTTTGCTTTTGAATAGCTCCGCAGGCTGGTTTGTACAAGATTTTACAAACACAAAATCCGCTCCTTTCCGATCGAGACAGAACTCAGAAATGCAGCCTCCGCCTCCCTGAACCATTTCAACCGTTTCATTATCAACACTTACCCGATAAATGGAAGTGTCGCCCCGATCGCCCGCAGTAAAGTAAATGTACTTGCCCGACGGATGCCAGCGAATGTGCTCGATCCGCCTGTCGAGAGATTTGGTCAGGTATCGGAAATCCCCTCCATTGAAAGATACCAGGGCTACATGCGTGTCCTCGGCAGGGCTGTCGTTCGTACCAATGCTCCCGGAAGTTGCCAGGAGTGCAATATGCATCCCGTCGGGTGACCATTTCGGTTGGTATGCCAAACCGGTATGGTCAGTAAGTCTTGTGATTTCCAGTGATTGAATATCTACTTTCCAAACATTACTTTGCTGGATATCGTCCGGTTGTGCTGTCCTGTTGCTGATAAATGCAAGGTAGCGACTATCCGGCGACCAGGTAATGGAATGCTCGTTGAAATGGCCAGCGGTAATCAGTACAGGCGATCCTCCTTCGGCCGGAATCAGGTATATGTGCGTATAGGCATGATCGGCATACACAGGTCTTCCGCGACCGCCTTTGGATTTGTAAAGCAGATCGTCGAAAACGCGGATTTCATCAGGCTCTTCCCCGGAATCTATGATATCTGCACCGGGATATGCAATGTACTTTCCATCCGGCGACCAGATACAGTTTGTTTCTGCAAGATGATTTATGAAATAGGAAGATTCGTGGCGCCGGACTAAAAAATGGCTAGATGCATTTGATAGCGTATAAATATGAAGTTCTCCACACTCATTTTCATAAAGAAGTTTGCTGCCGTCGGGCGACCATGCGTGCGGAGTGCCATTTCCCAGGATCGTTTTTGCCGCTTTGTCGACCGCCAGGAGTTCTATTGAATCGAACCGCTCATTCTTCACTGCATCCGCGACGGAGACCTGATATACCAGGTTGTCATTAGCAGGAGAAAGCAGGGGCGTGCCGACTTTTCTGATCTTGTATAAATCTGCTATCAAAAGTCCCCGGGGCGAGGCTTTTATTTCCTTTGAAATCATAAATGCGGGTTCAGGTAGTGATTGATTTTGCAAGATATGTCCTCATCGGAGAAGTTGCTTGCTACAAATTCACTATTATTTATCCGCAATATATGAGTAAGCATAAATAAATTAAAAGAAAGGTTTAATAATATTTTTTACTTTCGTTTTATGATGTTTAATTTGAATTGTCGTGGCATAGTCTTTCAAATGTCACCAAACAACCGTCTTCTAATCGACCGCGAGAATAATGCATAAAAATGAAACAACGGAGCTTGAAAGCAGTGCGGAAGCACACACCCAGCGGGAAATTCTATCGCAACCTGAGCTCTGGCAAGAGGTATATCAGCTAGTAAAAGACGAAAGTGAGGCAATCGGCGGATTTTTAGGGCCGGTTTTGCAAAAGGAAGATCTGCGAATCGTTTTGACCGGTGCCGGTACCTCGGGTTACATCGGCGACGCCGCGCAGGGGACTTTACAGAAAGTATGGCGCAGGCCTGTTCAGGCAGTGCCGACAACAGAAATCGTAACCCAGCCCAATTCGGTCTTTATCCGGACGGTGCCAACGCTTTTGGTCTCGTTTGCCCGCTCAGGAAATAGCCCGGAAAGCGTCGAAGCGGTACGGTTGGCCAATGCCTGCTGTGATGAGATTTATCACCTGATTATTACCTGTAATGGAGAAGGGGCGCTGGCCAATATGAATGCAAGTGGGCCTGACCGTTTTTATCGGATCGTACTGCCCGAGGCTACTAATGACAAGAGTCTGGCGATGACGAGCAGTTTCACCTGCATGTTGCTGAGTGTGCTGCTTGTGGCGCAGGTGGACGCTTTAGACGAAGAATTTGAGAAAATTCAACGCATTGCGGAACAGGGAAATGTAATTCTCGAAAAACGATCCCTGCTGAAAAACCTGGTGCTGAGCGGCTTTGAGCGGGTCGTGTTTCTGGGCTCCGGCGAATTCCTCGGAATAGCCAGAGAGTGCCACCTCAAATTGCTCGAACTGACTGACGGAAAGCAGGTTTGTATGTCCGATTCGTTTCTGGCATTCAGGCACGGACCCCGGGCCTTTGTAAATGACAATACGCTCATGGTATACCTGTTTTCAAGAAATCCGCACATCCTGCGCTACGAGCGCGATCTGGTTGAGGACATTTCACGCGATGCGCGGGCAATTTATTCGCTGCAGATAGGTGGAGTGGATGGACTGGCTTTGCCAAATAGTAGTAAAATAGAATTGAACATTGATCCCGAAAATCAATACCAGATGATCCCGGCTACGCTCGTGGGGCAGTTAATGGGTTATTACAGCGCGGTGCATTCGGGTATCAATCCGGATAGTCCGTCGGTGTCCGGATCGATCAGCAGAGTGGTGCAGGGGGTGAATATTTATCAAGAATAAACAGCATAGCGTATGGTAGCCCCAAAACTCCTGGTTGTAGGCGAGCTGAATGTCGACCTGATTTTGAACAATATCCAGGCTTTCCCTCAGCTGAGCAAGGAAACGATTGCGGATGAAATGAATATGTGCCTGGGCAGCTCTGCGGCTATTATGGCGGCCAACAGTGCTGCAATGGGTATGGATACTACGTTCTGTGGTGTGATAGGAGAAGATTATTTCGGTGATTTTATCCTGAACGAACTCGAACGCAAGGCGGTCAGCTGCCGGCATGTAACCAGACTACATGACGAGAAGACAGGCTGTACCATGATATTAAACTACGGACAGGACCGCGCCAATGTGACTTATCAGGGTGCTATGAACGCGCTGACTATCCATGATATACCTTTTGGTAAACCCTCTGTTTATCAGCATTTGCATATATCGAGCCTTTTTCTTCAGAAAGGGCTTCTGAATGATATTGAGCAGATTTTAATCAATGCCCGCGCCGCTGGTATGACCACGTCGCTGGACCTGCAATGGGACCCTGCCGAGGAATGGGCGTTCGACTATGTGCGCTGCCTGCCTTTTGTGGACGTATTTATGCCCAACGAATCGGAACTGCTGGCGTTAACGAAAACGGATTCGATCAGCAGCGGCATCGAAAAAATCCGGCCGTACCTGAATACGCTTGCATTGAAAATGGGCAGAAACGGCAGCCTGGGCATTTGCGGCGATCAGCAGGTAACGGTACCCGCTTTCGAAGTGGAGCATTTTGTGGATGCGATCGGTGCCGGAGATTCCTTCAATGCAGGATTCATACGGAAATACATGGCGGGCGCTTCGCTTGAAGACTGCCTGCGGGAAGGTAACCTCATGGGCGCCATGAATACGACTGCAGCGGGTGGAACGGGTGCATTCTGCGATTTGAACAAAATCAGCGAAAACATAAAGGATTTTTGGGGAATAGAATTAAGCCTGTCATGAAATTAAAGCAGAAACTACGCGAATTAACACAGCTGAAAAAAGGTTTGCTGGCGACCAATTACTACGATCTGGAAACACTCCACGGCGTACTGCAGGCGGCGGCCGAACTGAAACAGCCTGTGATCCTGCAGCTTACCCAAAGCTCTATTGACTATATGGGGCTCAAAACTGCCGTGAACCTGGGAAGAAACGGATTGGAAGAATTTGGCGTGGAAGGCTGGATCCATTTGGATCACGGTGGCTCCGTGGACCTGGTACAGCGATGCCTGGATGCGGGTTTTGATTCGGTGATGATCGATGGGAGCGAGCTGCCTTTTGAAGAGAATGTGAAGCTAACCCGCGAAGTGGTTGAACGTGCTAAAAGTTACAATGCACACGTGGAAGCCGAGCTGGGGTATGTGGCCAAACTGGGCCAATCGCACCATACTACGGGCTTTACCCAGCCGGATGAAGCAGCTGCTTTTGTGGAGGAAACGGGCGTGGATGCGCTTGCGGTAGCAATCGGTACAGCCCACGGATTTTATAAAGAAGAGCCCAGGCTGGATATTGATCTGCTGCGCAAAATTGCAGAAAAGACTGCGGCGACACTCGTTTTGCACGGCAGCTCGGGCGTGCCACATGCACAGGTGCAGCAGGCGATCTCAAATGGTATCTGCAAAGTAAACCTGGCGACTGAAATCAAGAACATTTTCATGGCTTCGCTGAAATTTGAACTGTCTAGTAATCAGGATATTGATCTTCGTAAAGTCTTTCCAAAGGCAACCTGCAAAATCACGGAACTGGTTAAAACGAAGCTCGAAATGGTAGAGAACGTGGCATAATTACAGCCATAATCCGGAGCCCTTTTGAACGATACCGTCAGCATATCTGATCAGGTTTCGCATGCGTTATTGTGGGACAGGTTCTGGGCGTGCGTAAGGCAGCTTGCGGCGCGGCGCACTTTCTTATCCCGAACCGATTTCATAAAGACTTACCTGCTTACGACCATATCCTTTGATACCAATGTTCCGATTTGATCTGGCAGCTATGGTTTTTCTGCTTTTTTCTGGAGTTTCCGCCAGTGGCGAAACCATTTTGCGAAAGGCCAAAGCTACGCTGACACCTGTCGAAATGAATAAGGAGGATACGCTCAAATTCACGCTCCGGAACGGTGAAACGCGGACGATGGTTTTGAAGGAAATATCGTCGGATGTCATCATTACCAACCTCGGAAAACTCAGGGAAGACCAGCCGGGAGGTGCCACGCTGTATCATTTTACCTGTCAGGTTTTGATAGACGGGCATCTAATGAAAATGGAGCGTTATGTAGGGTCTCAGGAAAGCTTTTATGAGCCTTATGTGATCAATGGAATGCGGATCTGGTTTGACGGGGTGAAGACGATCGGGCAGATCATCAAGGACGAGCACGGCGGGAAAAGCAGTGAATCGGTGCCGCGCAAACACGCTCGTTTCGTGGTGACTGATATGACCAACCGTATTGCGCCGTCGAGACTTTACCCGATGTTTCCCAATAGCGAAAATTTCCTGCGCATTTCGAATAGTTACAATGGCGACGATTGCTGGCTGGGCGCTTACAACGGGTTTGAGTTGCATGGCGGCCTGGATCTGAACAATCCTGCGGGAACGCCGCACTTTACGCCGTTCCCTATTGATGACCATTACTTTGTTTTTAGTCTTGACAAGGGCGATAACAACAACAGGTGGCGGGGCATTCATACCTGGGAAAATGGCGACAAGTGGAGCATTCAGAATCACCACATGCTGAACCTGCGCATTCCGGAACATAAGCCCATTGGAGCGGGCGTGTATTATTCGGACGGTTCAGGCGTGCATGTAGGCAATAATACCCATTCGCATTTTGTATTCCGGGTAAAAACCATGGAGAATGAAACCGAGGTTTTGCTTGATCCATGGATTCTGTTTTGGCAGACTTTCGAAGATAACCGTGAGCGGGCAGGTGAAACGAAGGCGATCATCGGTCCGTTCAGGCCGGGGAAGGCCGGGGAAAGGGTTTCCTTTATTGGTGAAAAATCACGGAATGAATACAAAAACGTTGGTCGCGAACTGCTGTACTACTGGACATTCGGAGACGGTGGCATTGCTATCGAAAAGAACCCAAAGCACGTGTTTGTAAAACCGGGCATTTATCCGGTAACACTTCTGGTAGATG
The DNA here is from genome assembly GCF_008369915.1 of Dyadobacter sp. UC 10. NCBI lineage: Bacteria > Pseudomonadati > Bacteroidota > Cytophagia > Cytophagales > Spirosomataceae > Dyadobacter > Dyadobacter aurulentus. The sequence goes on from NZ_VSRN01000001.1 coordinate 4,752,269, forward strand.
ACGGAGTCACGCGCAGCAGTTTTACGCAGCATATTGCGATAGACGGTCGGGCCATTGGCAGCCCCGGCCGGAATTCTGCCTTGAAAACCACACCTGCACTCGCATTGGCTTGCAGTGAAGAACCTTCGTTTCGCATCCGGCCGGCCCACGTGATGGATGTGTATGCATTGGAAAGAAAGTTTATCCCAAATACACTCCACTTTCTTGCCCGACCAACGAGGCCGCAGCCGAATGCAAAAATGGTCGCGCTGATGAATGTCGGGAAAGGTGTACTCGGGAAAGTTAACGCGCCAACGATCGAATATCTGAGCGGAACAGGCTGGCTGGATTGGCAAACGGAAGGACAGGGGAACGATCAAAAGTTGAAGATATCCGTCAACGCGACTAACCTTACCACGGGAGTGTACAGCGCGCGTATACGTGTGGAGGTTCCGGGGAGTGTCAATGCCGTGCAGTATTTGATGGTAAACCTGACGGTTCCGACGTATCCTCCGGCGCATAATGAAATTGGGAACCTGAAACGCGAAATTGTCGATAATGCAGACTTGCGTGAAAACCGGTTTTACAGTACGCCCTACTTCTGGATTGCGCCGCAGTTTAAAAGGTGGAAGGAGAAAGGATTCGGTGATTTGTATCTGACCAACGGCGGCCGGGCAACGGAAGGAGAGTTTGTCAGGTTCCGGCCCGATCTGGCAGCAGGTACCTACGAGCTGTTGTTCTCAGAGCAAACCCCTTTTGATCCCCAGCTTAGGGCTACTGCGAACGGGAAAAAATTCCCGGTGGATAGTAAGCTGAATGCGGTACCCAGGTTTAAAGTGAGAGTTCATTCTAAAAATGGCGGGGAGGAAATTTGGGTAGAACCAACTGAATCGCTTTCCATAGGGAAATTTGAGTTTCTGGAGGGAATGGACGGTTATGTCGATATTGTGAGCGAGGGTTCGGAAGGGCAGGTGTTGGTTGATGCCATTATTTTTAAGAGGGTTGAGAAATAGGCAGATAAGTACCAATTTGACTTTATTTACCCAAAAAAATACCCCGGAAGTGCTCGCTTTCCGGGGTATTAAATTTTACATGTATTCTATTCAAATTCTGCGGTCAATATCCCTCATTTTGCACAATGGCGGGGCTGCTGGTGGTCACAACCAATGTCGGGACCGGGTATAGAAGCTGATAAGGCTTGATCGGTGTCGAAATACCCACTGTTGGTTTACCAGGGCCGGATAGTTTTGCATTCATCACTTCCATCGCGCGACCGGTACGCAGCAGGTCAAACCAGCGGTGCCCTTCAAATGGCGATTCAAGTCGCTCCTCATTGTATACGGCTGTTTTGAATGTCTCGTAAGTCAGTCCGGCAAGATCAGGAAGTCCGGCACGTTTGCGCACCAGATTAATCGCCGCATAGGCATCGGCATTTGGTGCTTTGTTTGCTTCATTGAGTGCCTCAGCGTAATTCAGGAGAACATCGGCATAACGAATCACATACCAATCTGCGCCCGAGTCGGCATTGCCGCCACCGGTTTCGCGCTCCACATAGCCGCGGATGTATTTGGCAGCAACAAAATTGCCTGCTTGCGTATAACCGTCAGCGATGTTGTTCCGGCGAACATCGCCTGCTGTGTAGGCGGCTGCGATATCTTCTGTCGGCTGGTTAAATCCATACGCCCCGCCGGTCGGGATCACGATGTTCTGCGAGCCCGTAGGCGCAAAGTGGTTCGGGAGGTTGGAGCCCAGACCATTTGACATCGTTCTGTATTGAACCTGTAAAACCGCCTCGGCATTACCCTGCTGGCTAGCCTTGTAAAGGTTTGCATATACCGGCAACAGGCTGTAAGTGCCCGCAGTTACCACTTTTTTGAACTCAGCAACCGCCTCTGTATATTTTTTCTGTGTTAAATAAACCTGTCCAAGCAGACTTTCCGCAGCGCCTTTGGTTATTTTTCCTGCTTCCGCCGCAGGATATGTGGCGGGAAGCAGGCCTCCTGCCTTCACCAGGTCAGCCTCGATCTGCGCGTAAACTTCGGCAACAGACGCACGGCCCACTTTGTAGCTGGCATCAATATCCGTCACCGGCTCCGTCACCAGCGGAACGCCACCCCACAGCCGTACCAGGTTGAAATAGGCCAATGCTCTCAGAGAAAGTGCTTCGCCGGAAAATTGTTTTTTCAGGTTATCGGAAACAGGCGAAGCATCAATGCGGGCGAGGATGCTGTTGGTTCTGGCGATCAGAATATAGCTGGTTTGCCAGAATGCAGTTAAGTGCTCATTATCAGTTGTTTCCCTGAATTCGTCGATATTTCTTTTTGCATCGTTACCGCCTCCCCCGGGGCCAAGCTCGGTGGTGTTATCCGAACGCAGGTCGACCAGCAGCGAATAGTATCCATTACCGGAATACACTTGCCCAAGCGCGCCATAGGCACCTACTACGGCCTGCCGGAAGTCGGATTCTGTTTTAAAAAAGTCCGTTTCGCCGATTTGTGAAATGGGTTTTGATTCGAGGAAATCTTCGCATGAGGTTCCTGAAAATGCCAGGATAACCAGAGCGACCGCTATTTTGATATTTTTTGAGATCATAATCAATCAATGTTAAGAGTTTAATCCGGGTTTAGCTTAGAAACCAAGGTTGAGTCCAAATACAATCGTTCTCGCCACAGGATAAGTACCATAGTCGATACCCGGCGTGAGTGCGGAAGAAATCCACGGGTCACCCTCGGTCGTGTTTACTTCGGGGTTATAGCCGCTGTATTTGGTGAAGGTGTGCAGGTTCTGAATGTTCATGTACGCCCGTGCATTTTTAAAGACTTTTCCGCCAAATATTTTGTCAAAACGATAGCCGATTGTGACGTTTCTGATGCGCAGGAACGAGGCGTCTTCCACGAAGTAGGATGAAATGTTCCGGTTGTTGGCCGAATTATTCGCAGCCCACGTTTTGCCATCGCCAGGTTCCTCTGGTGAGCGCCAGTAGTTGTTTGAGATCGACGCATTGTTACGGTAAACGCTGCGTTTGGTCAGGTTCATCACATCCACATCCTGCACGCCTTGCAGCGACACGCCGAAGTCGAAATTGCCAACATTGAAGTTGTTCGTGATGCCATAGGTGAACTTCGGCAGGTTGTTTCCGATAATGGTTCTGTCAGCATCGTTAATCAGCTTGTCGCCATTCAGGTCTTTGAAACGGACATCACCCGGAAATGTGTTTGGTAGGCGCGCAGAACCGTCTATTTCGGCCTGGGTGTTGTAAATGCCGTCGAAAACGAGTCCGTAATAACTTCCCAGCGGTTTTCCGATCTGCGTAATGTGGGTCAGAGAGTTTTCCTGTGCACGGTTGGCCACGATAATCGGCGCGCCGCTGGCTCCCAGTGTTTCTACTATGTTGGTATTAAATGAAATGTTGGCGTTTGTAGACCAGGTGAAATTTTTTCGCGTAAAATTTCGGGTTTCCAGAGCAACTTCAAACCCCTTGTTGCGCAGACTTCCCAGGTTACGCAGCGCTGTTTCAAAACCGGTCGAAAGCGGCACCGGAACATTGAGGAGCAGGTCGGAAGTCAGTTTGTTATAGTAGTCCAGATTCAGGAAAAGGCGGTTTTGGAAAAGTCCTAAATCAATACCGAAATCCACTTCTTTGGCTTTTTCCCAACCCAGAATAGAGTTACCCAGCGAGCCCTGCGCCAGACCGTTGATGATCGCGCCGTCGCCTGCTCCCAAAATGTAATTGGCGCTGTTGATCAAGCCCACAGAAGCATAGTCCGGGATCTGGTTGTTTCCAATCAGACCATAGCTTGCCCGAACTTTCAACTCGCTGATAGCAGGCACATTAGCCATGAATTTCTCCTGGCCGATTCTCCATCCGGCCGAGACAGACGGGAAGTTACCCCATTTGTTGTCAGCCCCGAAGCGGGACGAACCGTCGCGGCGGAAAGTGGCAGTCAGGAAGTATTTTTCGTCATAATTGTAAGTCGCGCGGCTCAGGAAGGACAGGAGTGTCCATTGCGAGCGGCTCGAACTTCCACCTGTCACAATACCCGCATTCAATGTAGGTACCAGGTCGTTCGGGAAAGAGTTGGCGTTGACCGAGTTTGAATTGAAGGACGATTTTTGTCCTGTTACTCCCACCAGCACATTTACATGATGTTTTTCGGCAAATGAATTGTCGTAAGTCAGCGTGTTTTCATTGATCCAGCTAATGTTCGCGGATGAAAAAGAACGGCCATTTGACGGGCTTACACTAATGTAAGAAGGCGAAAACTTGTTGTTGCTGAAAGTGTTGACATCCGCATTGATGCTGGTTTTGAATTGCAGGTTTTTCAAAATGTCAACAGTCGTAAACAAACTTCCGACCGTGCTGAACTGGTTCATGGTGTTCTGAATACCCTCGCCGAATGCGAGTGCATTGTTATAGATAATGTTTTGCGTGGTACCATCGTCGAAATGCAGCGTGAAAGATCTTGAATACGCGCCGTCTGGAGTCCTTACAGGATAAAAGCCCGGTGTCGACATGACCGTCACAGCTACCGCCCCGTAGTCCTGAATACCACCGGATGTGGCAATGCGGTTGTTGGTGTAAGACGGTGCCACGCGCGCGCCCACTCTGATCCTGTCGGATACTTTGGCATCTACGTTCAGGCGGAAAGCATATTTCTTGAAGCCGGAATTGACGATAATACCTTCCTGGTTCTGATAGTTTCCTGACACATAATACCGCGCATTCTCAGTCCCGCCCGAAGCCGCAATCTGGTAGTTTTGCATGGGTGCGGTGCGATAGAGCTCTTCCTGCCAGTCGGTATACGGATAGGCTGATGGATTTTTAAATTCGTCAGGGATTTTGAAGCCTGGTCCGCTCCGAACAGAGTTGGGGTCCGTCGCTTTTCCACCGGCCCGCACCCAGTCGTTATTCCGTATGTCGATCTGGCGGCGTGCATATTCTTCGTTCGTCATCAGGCCCACTCTATCTGCGATCTTCTGGAAGCCATAGCTTGCATTGATGCTGATCTGAGACTTACCCGCCGCGCCTTGCTTGGTGGTGATGATCACCACGCCATTCGATCCGCGCGATCCGTAAATGGAAGTCGCAGCCGCATCTTTCAGTATGTCAATCGACTGAATATCACCAGGGTTAATGCTTGCCAGCGGGTTCACCGGAGACTGGCTCCCGATGTCGCCGCCCTGGGCGGCTGAGTTGGTTACTGAGTTGTCCAGCGGCACACCATCGATCACATACAAAGGCTGAATACCTGCTGTGATGGATCCTGTGCCCCTGATTTTAATGGACAAACCACCTCCCGGAGCCGCCGAAGTCTGCTGTATCTGCACCCCGGCTACCTGTCCGGCCAATGCTTCGCCAAAAGAAACCACCGGCCGGTCCTGGATCTGCTTCGCACCTACCGAAACCACCGAACCGGTAATTTCCCGCTTCGACTGGCTACCGTAACCGACAACCACAACCTCGTTCAATGCCTTGTCACTGTTCTCAAGTTGTGGTGAAATCGTCGAACGGTTTCCAACGACCTCTTCCACATCACCATAGCCTATATACGTAAAAAGTAATGTGCTGTTTGCCGGCACCTGAATCCTGTAATTTCCGTTCGCATCAGAAACCACACCATCGGTGCTATTCTTCACCCGCACAGAAACGCCGACCAGCGCCTGGCCCGTCGCTTTTTCGGTAACCTGCCCGCTTACAGTGACTTGATTAGCCCGGCCAGCGGTCTGCGCCTGTCCGGAGCTGCAACAAACAAGCAACAACAGCGTTGCGAAAAGCATCCGCAGCGGCAGTCCGTAAGCACTGCGGAAATAACTATGACATTCAGTAAACATTTTGTTTCCCATAAATATGGAAGGTTAGTGGTCTAGAAATGATTGAATCGAAAGGTATCGAAACAAATATATGTTTTTTATCAAAACAAAAATATTTTACGTAAGAAAAAATAACCAAAATGCATCAAAAAAGAAAGGTAATGACGGTTTTGTAAAATTTATTGTAATCAATGAAGTGACAACGAAAGTTTTTCTGTCCATTTTCTGATGACATTGTAAACAAAAATGTCAGATGAAGGATAAAGCGGTGGAACAGCTGGCCAGGCTACTGCGGGGATCATTCGTCCTCTTTTCAAGCATTTAAGTATCTGCATTCCGTTTTAAAAAATTTGTCCAAAGACGAACGCCTGTTGTCCGGTTCTGAACAATTAGCATGACCGATGATTACCTTATCGTGTCTATTCTGAACCGGAAAGGCCAATTCTCTTTTATTGGCATATGTTTTGTTATACCGAAATGGATCATATATGTATAACTAAAAAAAACGCCTGATCGATGAGACGAAGCGATTTGGGAGAGTTTGAAGAAATTGTGCTGTTGGCAGTTGCCGCCTTGTCCAACAATGCGTACACCATAACCGTCGCAGAAGAGCTGGAACGTGAAACCGGCCATATCGTTACCTCTGGCGCCGTGCACGCAGCCATGCAGCGCCTTGAGCAAAAAGGTTATCTGCGGTCTGCCTGGGGTGAAGCGACAGCCGAGAGGGGAGGCCGCCGTAAGCGTCTGTACTCGGTAACAGCATTGGGCGGACGAATCCTGGAAGAGTCGCGTGCAGTGCGCAACAGATTCTGGGACCGGATCTTACCGGCTATTCGCCTTGAATGGAACTGATCAGTTAACCAACTCTCCGATGCAATCGAAACACAAGCGCCCGGACAGAGCATCCGAAGAACCGCCCCGCTATCTGACTTCATTCCTTAACAGGCTGATTGCGCCACATCTCCGTGAAGAAGTGCTTGGCGATTTGCATGAACGGTATGCCCGTCGCATACTGGCCCATGGAAAAGCCAGTGCCAGAAAACGTTACCTGCTCGAAGCAATGGCTTACGTGCGGCCGGCCTTTATGGAGCGTCAAAAAAATGAATATCCTTCACCCTTTTTCCTAGGTCCTGCCATGATAAAAAACTATTTCAAAATCGCATTTAGAAACCTTGTTAAAAATAAGGGTATCTCGGCCATCAATATCTGCGGGCTCGCCATAGGTATTTTATGTTGTCTCTTTATTTTTCTATGGGTTCAGGACGAAAAGCGGGTGGATAATTTTCACACCAATGGAAAGGACCTGTTTGCGGTGTATGAAACGTCTATCGCAAACGGGAAAGTGGATGGATCCTATTCTGCTTCTTTCCTGGTAGCGCCAGGCTCAAGTTATCCCTCTTTTGCGCTGGAAAATGTCAATGAGGCAATTCCCGAAATAGAATATCAGGCATACTATGCTACTGGTTATGAGCTTCCGTGGGGCCACCCGGAAACGTTTCAGGTTGGAGAAAAAAAGATAAAGATGGAAGGCTCGCGGGCAGGGGCGGATTTCTTCAAAATTTTCAGTTTCAAGCTCATCGAAGGCACCGCGGAGACAGCTCTGAAGGATGTCAGCGGTGTTGCGATTTCAAAGCATATGGCGGAAATGTTCTTTGGCAGCCCGGCCAAAGCAATAGGAAAAACGATGCGTTTTGAAAACCGGATAAATTTTAAAGTTACGGCTGTTTTTGACGATATCCCGCGCCACAGCTCCCTGAAATTTGATTATCTTTTTAATTGGGAAGCTCAAAAAACGAAGCTGGAATTCGCATCGAATGAGATCCGTTCCTATCTGAAACTTGCGGAAGGGGCAGACGTTTCAAAAGTGGAAAGTAAGCTAAATAGTTATATCACCAAGCGTATTGAAAAAAGGCCGGGCGTGGAGCAGCGGGCGGGGCTGATCCGGTTTTCGGACCAGTATCTTTACGGCTCTTTCGCAAATGGCAAACCCGAAGGCGGGCGCATTGAATATTTACGGATTTTTAGTGGTGTGGGCCTTTTTATACTCCTGATCGCCTGCATTAATTTCATGAATTTGTCGACAGCCCGTTCTGTAAAACGTGCGAAGGAAGTGGGGTTGCGAAAGGTCGTCGGGTCATCCAGAACGAGCCTTGTGTTTCAGTTTTTTGGTGAATCAATGCTGTTCTCGTTCCTGGCCATGCTTGTCTCACTGGCATTTTTAATGTTGCTGCTATCTGCTTTTAATAATCTTACAGGTAAAGAACTCAGTTTTCCTGTTGCTGAGCCATCGTTTTGGATTTTTCTAATCGCCTTGGTACTGGTAACCGGGATTGCAGCAGGGAGCTACCCTGCATTATATCTGTCTTCCCTTAAACCGATGCGGATACTGAAAGGTGTGGTTCGTTTTACGAAAAGCGGTCTGTGGTTCAGGCAGGGGTTAACGGTCTTTCAGTTTGCAATGTCCATTGTGCTGCTTATTGCCACGATCGTTATTTCCCAGCAAACCCGTTTTGTTCAAAATACACATCTGGGATTCGACCGGGAAAACCTGGTTTATCTTCGTGTGGAGGGACAACTAGCCAACCGTAATAATTATCTCCTTTTTAAAGAACGTGTGTCTGAGCTCCCGGGCGTGGCGATGGTAGACCGAAGTACCGAGGCGCCGCACGATATGGGTTTTTCTGTGGCCGAAGCGATTGACTGGGAGGGGAAAGAAAAGAACTCGGCTGTCTATTTCAGCCCGGCTTCGGTGGGGATGGATTTTATAAAACTGATGAAACTGGAAATTGCAGCAGGGCGGGATTTTTCGAAATCGATGGCCACTGATTCGACGGATGCTTTTCTGGTCAATGAAGAGGCGGTAAGACAAATGGGCCTCAAAAATCCGATTGGTAAATGGGTTTCCGCCTGGAAAAAGAAAGGGCATATCATTGGTGTTCTCAAAGATTACCACACACAATCCCTGCATGAAAAGATCAAACCCCTGATCATTGATGTAAAGGAAAATGAATATTTCGGTGTCATTCTCATTCGCACCAAACCTGGCAAGACCAGGGAGGCGCTTGCGGGAATAGGGGCTGTTTACAAAGAAATCAACCCGAATTATCCATTCACTTACCAGTTTCTGGATCAGGAGTTTGATAAACTCTATCGCAGTGAACAGGTTATTGCCAAACTTTCAAACCTGCTGGCACCGCTTGCTATCCTGATTTCAAGTCTGGGCTTGCTGGGACTTGCCCTGTTCTCAGCAGAGCAGCGCGTTAAAGAAATCGGAATACGGAAAGTGCTTGGCGCATCCATTGCAGGCGTTGTGTCATTGCTTTCAAAAGATTTTCTGAAACTGGTAATGATCGCTATTCTGATCGCATCCCCGGTAGGATGGTTTGTTATGAGCCATTGGCTTGAAGGTTTTGCCTATAAGATCAATATCGAATGGTGGGTTTTCGCGCTGGCCGCGCTCGTGGTGATGACGATCGCCGCTTTCACTGTGTCGTTTCAAAGTATCAAAGCCGCCTTGATGAATCCGGTTAGCAGTCTTCGTAGCGAATAGTTGCTCAGTATCTTTGCATATGGAGCAAATGCTGTTATTCCACCAGCCCCGATCAACAAACCAACCGATAGCCTACTCCCCTGAGCGTAAGAATTTCAACCGATGGGTCTGCCTTCAGATGCTTTCGTAATTTGGTAATGAATACGTCCAGTGTACGCCCGTGGAAATAACTGTCGTCTCCCCACAATCCCAATAAGATGTGCCGGCGCTCCAGAATCTGGTTTTGATGATCGTATAGCAGCTGGAGTAGTTGGGTTTCCCGGTGAGAAAGGCGGATAACCCCCTGATCGGGTAATTGAAGGCTCTGTTGATGCGCCAAAAAGGCATAGCGGCCAATAGAGACCGTTTCCGCTGGCCGCAAAGCGGAGGGAGCGGAACGTTTCAGCAGCTCCCGGATCCGTAGGAACAACTCTTCGAGGCTGAACGGTTTTTTCAGATAATCATTCCCCCCACTGCGATAACCCTCCATGAGGTCTTTGGTGGCCGTGCGGGCGGTCAGATACAGAATAGGAATGGCCTGATCCACCAGGCGGATTTTCTCAACCAAAGTAAATCCATCGGTGGTGGGGAGCATTACGTCGACAATACAAAGTGAAAAGGGCTGGGTTCGAAACAGGTCTAGGGCCTGTTGACCATCCCCGGCATGGGTGACCTGGTATTGACGCTGTTCCAGGCTATCGGCAACAACCTGGGCCAGAAAGGGTTCATCTTCCACCAGGAGGATATGGGCTTTTTTCATCAGCATAAGGGAATACGAATCCAAAACAAACTGCCAATCGGTTCGTTGGCTTCCGCCCGGATAGACCCGCCGTGCTGCGTAAGAATTTGCTTCACGTAGCTGAGGCCCAGGCCGTAACCTTTCACATCATGCACGTTCCCCCGTGGTATCCGAAAGAAGGGTTCGAATATTTTGGTCCGAAATTCCGCAGGTACGCCAATGCCGTTGTCGGCAATACCAACTTCAACCCATCGGTCTTTGGTAATCAGACTGATAGCGAGCTGTGGATGAGCTGAGCCATATTTGACGGCATTGTCCAGCACATTGGTGAACACCGCTAATAAGCTGGTAGCCCGGGCGTTCACCAGCACCGGCTTAGTTTGGGGCTGATAGGACAGCCAGGCTTCCGGAAGGTTGTGCCGAAGCGGAAGTTCCCGAATAGCCTGATCCAGAAGCTGGCATACATTGACCGCCTGCCAGGGCTCGTCGGCTAAGGTGATTTTGCGGTTGGCATTTAAGATCTGGGCCGTCAATCCGGTTAATTTATCGGTCTGGTACGTAATAATATCAAGGTATTTTTTTTGAACCTGCGGCGGGTGGTTAAAGGTTTTCAGAGCTTCGGCCGTAATTTTAATCGAGGTGAGTGGCGTATTGAGCTCATGGCTCATGTTGTTAATAAAATCATCCTTGAGCCGGGCTAATTTGTCTTGGGACAGTAACGTCTTTGCGGTGTAACTGAAACAAAACAAACTGATGGCAACGAGCAGGAATGTGCCCAGGATAACCCATTTCATGGTTTTGAAAAAGTAATGCGATGGCGGGTCGAAACGGGCACGCACCCATTCGTTGGCGTAAGGTTTGCGAAAGGAAGTACCTACCGGCTGCGTCCAATAACCGGTGCCGCCCTGGCGGGTGGTCGTCAAGATATACCGGGCATCGATCCCTTTATTAGCTAGCAGATTTTCGTAAATGCTATCCAATTCGTGCAAGCGCATATGACTTCGCTCAAAAGCCAGATTTAAACTATCTCCGAGGCGTTGCGTATAATAATATACGACGCCTCCCTCCAGATCCTTCCTAATCCGCCGGTCCGCTAAGTGATTAATCACCATGCGTTTTACCGATGGGCTTAATTGAGTCAACCTGGGCTTGAAATCGCCGATTCCAAATGACATCCCTGAACCGCCCTTAAACTTAGGGTGACGGTCATTGATATGGAAGACCGTACTGCTATCCCGGTTATTGATATCACAGGTAATTTGAATTAGTGAAGTGTCCGCTAGCCACAATTTAACCTGGTTGATCAGTCCCTGACGACGTTGAGCCATTTCGAGATCAACCGCCTGCGTGAGCGTTTGATTAATATCGTGCTGAAAGGATTGGACGGTTGCCCGATAATTCTGATAATTCCAGAATAACTGCAAACCAATGATGCCCGCAATACAAAGTGCCATCAGCGTCAGGATCAGGTTTACCGGCTGTTTCATAAGTGAAGATAAATAATTTCAGGCTGGTCCGGGAACGCGTTAACCTTAATTAACCTGGTTTAACGGAGTGTTAACTCAGTATCTGCCTTTTTTAAACGTGGTTTGTCAAAAAAGACATGACAACACGATTCAAGCTCCAATCCCACTTATCGACGGCGTTTAACCCGGCCGCGTTCAAACTCTGGGCAGCAATTTCAATTTTTCCCCATATTCATTTAATCACGCGAAAACTATTTCTGGCCTTGGCCGTCAGCCTTCCTTTTTGGGTATCCGCTCAGCATAATGATAGTACGGTTGTAAAAGCAGTGTTTGGTGCAACGAATACTGAACTTCAGGAGCTGATGTCCGTCATCGGGGTTGAAAAACATCATCTCGAATTGAATGATCCCAGACTGGGCGGCAAGTTTTTTCAGTTAACTTATCAGGAGTATCGAAACGGGGTCGCTCAGCCGGAAGTGAATCTAACCAGCCGCAAGGATCTCTTTCAACTTGATTCTACCGGTAAGATGGCTTTTGATGTTTACGCGCGAGCGGCAGACGTCGCCACACTGGAAGTCTTTTTCCGGTTTCCCAGAAAGGGGCAGCGCAAGCTGTTCAAAGCGGAAGCGGGCCAGGCTGGGCAATACAGTTTCCGAACGGATATTCTGCCTTACCGGCGCGAGCAAGCGAAGATTCCTGTCGGGAAGAAGTTTACGTTTTTAGTGTACACGCTACCCTATGAAAAAGACGGATATTTTCAGTACTGCGCCCTTGCGCAAAGCCAGGTACCTATTGAGGAATGGTACAAGCGTTTTGGGGTCAAACATTTTGTAGCCTACCAGTTGCTGATCGAGTAGCGGGCGGCTAGTTAAAGGGCCAATCGCCTGCCATCACCATTTGCGTCGAATAACAGATTATGCGGCGAATATTGGTTATATTTGACGCATATCGTGCGTAGATTAAGATGTATATACACCAGCGACGAGAGTGGCCAAGCTTTACATGGAATTCCGACACTTTGTTGGACATCCTAGGAGAAGTGCGTAACAAGCAGGGAAGGCTTGTCGGTAAGATGGAAAACCTCGGTGTCGCGTTGAGAGAGGAAGCGGTTTTAGAATCACTTACAACCGAAGTTTTGAAGTCAAATGAGATTGAAGGTGAATTCCTGGACGCGGATCAAGTCAGGTCATCAATAGCCTTGAAACTTGGAATGAACGCAGGTGGGGTCTCGAAAGCTGACCGTTCTGTGGAAGGCGTCGTTGATGTGATGTTGGACGCAACAACGAATTATCAGGCACCGCTGTCTGCCGACCGGATGTTCGGCTGGCATGCAGCGCTTTTCCCGACCGGTCGAAGCGGAATGTCAAAAATAACTACCGCGGCCTGGCGCGATGTGCCAATGCAAGTTGTTTCCGGAGGTATGGGAAGAGAACAGGTACATTTTGAGGCACCGGCTGCTGATAAGGTTCCCGGCGATATGGACCTTTTTATCAATTGGTTTAATAAAATAGACGCAGCAGACCCGGTTTTGAAAGCAGGAATCGCTCACCTCTGGTTTGTAACCATACACCCGTTTGACGATGGTAATGGTCGCCTGGCACGAACGATCGCAGACATGCAGCTTGCGCGCTCGGATAAAAGCTCTCAACGTTTTTATAGCATGTCCGCTCAGATCCGCATAGAACGCGAAGCTTACTATGAAATTCTCGAAAAGACGCAGCGTAGTGACGAACTCGACATTACCGCCTGGCTTAAATGGTTTTTGCTGTGTTTCAGTCGGGCGCTGAACCAGACCGAAAATTTGCTCGAAAATGTCATTCAAAAGGCGGAATACTGGTCTGTATTTAATAATAAGACCCTCAATGACCGCCAGCGATTAATGCTTAACAAATTGATGGATGGCTTCGAAGGAAAACTGAATTCCTCTAAATGGGCCAAAATGACAAAAACATCTCATGATACGGCACTAAGGGATATCCAGGGACTTGTAGACCAGCAAGTTCTTGTGCAAGAGTCGAGTGGGGGACGCAGCACAAGTTACCGCCTGATCGAGTTGCCCGAAAAGCAGTGATTAAGATCATTTCAATTCCCATAAATCTTTTGAGCATCGGCGGGTAGCTTTCGGACATGTTGCAAATGAGCTGTGAGATGTTCGTCCCAATCTGCCGGATACTCGTAGCCCAATTCAGATGCAATAAACTTTGCAGAGTAGCTGAACAATTCGATAGCAGCAAATGTAGCGTCCCAAATATGAGGCAAGCTGGCTAACGGGTAGGTTGCGAGTAACTTTTCGTACAATTCGGGCTCCAGATACCGTTGATAGAACTTTCCCGATTTACCGGGATTTACCCTAAATCCATGCCGGCATCCAATATGCCAATCCAGCATTTGCAGCAGTGCTCCCCGGATCACCTGGTTTAATAATTCCTGACCGTAAATCACCTCGCCACGCCAGAGCGCCTTGCCCATACTGCCGCTCGTGAACCAGAATTCATTACAGCAATCGGTAAACGAGCGGGCCGACGGTTTATGGACCTGATAACTGGCATCGCTTGCCGAAGGCAGCGGGCTGGCGTTAAAAATTCCGCTCTTGTCTAACAACACCTTGCAGAGGCTATCGGCAGTGAAATGATGGAGGCTTTGCAGTGGCACCATCACCAGGTCAATCCGGTTCCCATCTGTAAATAACATCAGGTAGGAGAAAGCTCCCGCAAGTTCGGGAGACGGGGGATACAGTTCCATATCTTCCGGTAACTGCATGATCATCCTTTCACCAAAAACATCCACCCAGCTATAATCCCGCAAAAAAGGCTCCGGATCTTCCACCACATAGATAATATCGAAGTCCTGGAAAATATCGGCAGTTACATTCGGATTGGATCTTGACCCGTCCTGCAATACAGCCAGAATACGACTGTCTCCGGACGCAACATTCAATATCAATTCCATCATCTGTGAGTCGCTCCTGCTGGTCATGCTTTTCATCATAACCTCAATATTAGTCAATTTTCGAGGTTTTGAACAATTCAGCTTCATTACATGAGCTATTCAAAACTCACAGGTGTGGTTTGACTTTGTCAGATTTATTATGGATTGTCCCAGGAGAAAAGCATTACTTCCCGGCCCTCTGCTTTTCATAATCGATTTTACCATATTTGCCGTTGTAAAAATCCCGGTAAGCATGGGCGATCTCTAATTCGGCGTTCATGACAAATGGTCCTTCTGCCACGATCGGCTCCGTATAGGGTTCTCCGCCAAACACTAAAAAGTCACATCCTTCCGTATTGTCATTCCGCAGTTCCAGACTTCCATCCTCCCGGCCAAATTCTATAAAATCTCCGGCATTGAAATGCTCGTCGTTGATGGAAGCAGGCAGGACCGGCAGGAAAGCCGCTACTTCCAGTTTACCTGCAAAGTCGATTACAAAACTGACACCTGGCTCCAAATGAATATGATAGAGAAACTGTTCTGAATAGGTCGGTACCGCAGAGGAAAGCTCTTCAAATGAACCCGCGATCACCTTGATCCAACCGCGTCTGTCCGGTAAATCTTTATAAGGCACTTCATTGCCTTCTATGGCTAAATACGCCGGTTTTTCAGCTTTTACTGTGGACGGCAAATTGACCCAGAACTGAAAAGCGTGCACCAGCCGGGAGTCTGTTACCGAATCATGGTTCAGCGTTTCGTCGTGAATGATCCCATTTCCGGCATTCATCCATTGCACCCCGCCGGAATGTACCTTTGCATAGTTCCCCGCACTGTCAAAGTGTTCGTCCTCTCCATGTAGTACATAAGTTAAAGTAGCGATTCCCCGGTGCGGGTGCGCGCCTGTACCTTCCTTATTAACCTTTGTTTGGACTGCCGGAGCGACATGATCTAAAAAAACAAACGGGCCGACCGCATCAGCATATCTGTTCGGTAGCATGCGATAA
Source organism: Dyadobacter sp. UC 10 (assembly GCF_008369915.1). Taxonomy (NCBI): domain Bacteria; kingdom Pseudomonadati; phylum Bacteroidota; class Cytophagia; order Cytophagales; family Spirosomataceae; genus Dyadobacter; species Dyadobacter aurulentus. The sequence goes on from NZ_VSRN01000001.1 coordinate 4,767,725, forward strand.
ATGATCAGGTCGCCGATATCCGCTCTCTGACCCTGTGTCGAAAAACTGCTTTTCTTTTTCATTTTGTGTTTTGCCTGCGGAATATTTTGAAGTTGTGTAAGGATCAATGTTCAAAGTGATCAGCGCGAATGCACTGTTTTATGTTGCCTCAATAGCGGGATTACTTTATTGCCGATCAGCTCAATTGACGTCATTAATTGCTGGTGTGTAAGGCCTGCTATATCCATCTGGAACATAAAACGGTCTATCCCGCCAAGTGCTTCGCTGTGGCGTAGCAGTTTTTCGGCAACGGTTTCCGGCCCACCGACTACCAGGACGCCTTTCTCTGATACCAACTGGTCAAACTGACCTTTCGTAACAGGTGGCCAGCCGCGTTCGCGGCCTATTTTGGTCCAGGATTCTTGGTAGCCCGGGTAATAATCTGCGATCGCTGCCTCATCGTTCACACCGACATAACCGGGCGAATGCAGTCCAACCTGAAGCTGTGCCGGGCTGTACCCCGCTTCATGTCCTGACTTCCTGTAAAGATCGATCAGCGGCCGAAAGCGCTCAGTCTCACCGCCTATGACCGCGACCATTAACGGAAGCCCCAGCGAACCCGCACGTACAAATGATTGCGGCGTTCCGCCGACACCGAGCCAGACCGGTAACTTCTCCTGAACGGGACGGGGATATACCGGCTGATCTTTCAGTTCCGGTCTGAACTTTCCCGACCACGTAACAAATTCCTGATCACGGATTTGCAGCAGCAGTTTTAGTTTCTCATTAAATAAAGCGTCATAGTCGTTCAGATTATACCCGAACAATGGGAACGCTTCTATCGAAGAACCCCGGCCAACGATCATTTCTGCACGTCCTTTTGAAATAATATCCATGGTCGCAAAATTTTGAAATACGCGAACAGGGTCAGAGGTACTCAGGACGGTGACCGCACTTGTTAACCGGATGTTTTTGGTCCGTGCTGCAGCTGCTGCCAATATTACTGCCGGAGCAGAGTCCAGAAATTCTTTTTTGTGGTGTTCGCCGATCCCGAAAATATCAAGCCCTGCCTGATCCGCTGCGACAATTCTGTCCAGCAGTTGCTCCATCGCGTCCTGACTCCCAAGCTCCTTGCTCCCGAACATGGCCGAAGCAAAACTATCTACGCCTATTTCCATCTTATCCTGTTTACCTTATTTGTTTTCTTAGATTGACAAAAGCAAAATTGCAGCATCGGGCGGGAGTAAAAGATGATATAAGTCGATAAATGAGGTAGACAAATGTCTATGCTGACGTACCCGAAGCCACAAAGGGCAATATGCCTTATATTTGTCGTAATCCATTAATAACGCTTGGGAACCTGTTTTCCAAACTGGCAGAGGCAAAGCAGGACTTAATATATGTTGTATGTACGATGCTTTTTTTGACTATTTAAAAAGATACAGTTCCGAACCTCTCTCCGAGGATGAAATGAACCTGATCAGGCAGGCCTTAACGCCTTTCAAGCTCAGGAAAAGACAGTACTTTTTACAGGCCGGAGATGTATGTAAAAACTTCGCGTTTATCACTCATGGCGCGATGAGACAATATATGGTCGATGATAAAGGTACTGAGCATGTTGCCCGGCTGGGTATTGAAAACTGGTGGATGGGCGACCGCGAAAGTTTCCTGATGAACACGCCGAGTGCGTATCATATCGATGCCTGGGAGAATACAGAAATGCTGCTCATCAATAAGGCGGCGACGGATGAACTGATCAGGAAGGTGCCTGCTTACTGTGAGATGACGAGAGAAATGGACAACAGGAACAACATTGCCAATCAGAGACGAATTACTTCTTCCATCAGCTTTACCGCCGAAAAACGCTATGCGGATCTGTTTGCAACTTACCCAGAGCTGATTGAACGTTTTCCCCAGCATGTCATCGCTTCCTACCTGGGGATCACTAAGGATACGCTCAGCCGCGTCAAGCGGCAGCTGCTGCGCAAGTAGTTCAGGCCGATACCTGCCTGTGAAAAAGTAGACAAATGTCTATTGCTTTTCTAGACATATATCATCTCTCACTTTTTCAGAGCTGATGAACTTTGCATTTGATCCCGCAAATGCCCTTCCGGCGTATTGCGTATTGAGGGACATGTTTCAGATAAGCAGGAATGATGGTAATGGAAAATACGAAAGTAATTTTGAGAGATAATGGCTTTGGCGAGATCCTTTTGTTCTCCGACGACATTAAAGTGGGAGAGATGGCAGTATCCGTCAGAAACGAAAAATTAACGGTTTATCACACTGAGGTATATCCGGAATTCGAAGGCAGGGGCTTTGCGAAATTATTGCTCGACCGGCTCGTCAGCTACGCAAAAGAGAATAGCCTGATGATCCTGCCGCTTTGCCCTTATGTGAACGCACAGTTCAGGCGCCACCCCGAGCAGTATCGTGAGGTCTGGCTCAGAAGTGACGCTTGAACTGACTGCGTATTACCTAGTTTTTGCTACAAGCTTACTTCCAAACCAGCGTCGCTACTGCATTCGGGTCGATTGTATAGCTGAACTGATTTCCGTTCATCGCCACTGTAAACTTTTTGTTATCCCCGCTCTGGTTCAAAATCACCAGCACATTGGAGTCGTCGGGATTCACGAATGCAACGTGTTCAAGGCCGCTGGCAGCACTTAGTTTGCCGGACTGCACGCGGAATGCGCCGGGGCGCACGAATTTCGACATGTGGGCGATGGTGTAGTATTCAACGTTTTTAGTAATGCTACCGTCGGCATGAATGGTCACCACGCCGCGGCAGTTATCACAGCCTTTGTTTTTCGGGCCGTCGTTTTCATCCAGGGCAATGTTCCAAAGCAATGCATTCTTCGACCAGTTGTTGGCGGTGCCGATGAAGATATTGGACATATTCCATTTCAAATTGTCGGAGAAATTGGTCGCCCAGCGCCCGCCTGATATTTCGGTGAAATACAATTCCTTATCCGGAAACTGATCGTGTACCTGGCTCATCGCGGACACACTTCCGCCATAAGCATGAAATGCCGAACCCGCTACGAACTGATTTGCCTGCGGATCTTTCAGGATTGAAACCGGGTAACCCGGCCGGTCCCAGTTGTGATCGTAAAGCAGGACTTTTGTTTGAATGGATCTGGATTGAAAAAGCGGGCCCAGGTGATTTTTGATAAAAACCAATTGCGCTGCCGAATCCATTCCCATGGAGGGATATGCAGCTTCATGCAGCGGTTCGTTCTGCACGGAAAGCGCGTCTATCGTAATACCTGCGCTTTTGTAAGCATCCAGATATTTCACAAAATAATTGGCGTAGGCGCCATACCATTCCGGTTTCAAACTTCCGCCCGCCAGTTTTCCATTGTTTTTCATCCACGCCGGCGCCGACCAGGGCGTGGCCATGATTTTGATCGAAGGCTGCAATGCGACCACCGATTTCAATACCGGAATCAGATCCGTTTGGTCTTTCGCAATGGAGAATTTGGCCAAAGAAGCGTCGGTTTGTCCTGCAGGCAGATCATTGTAAGTAAAATCTTCCAGCGAAAAGTCCGACGCGCCCATTGTCACGCGGATGTAGCTCATGCCAATTCCGGCCTGCGGGTCGAAAAGATCTTTCAGCAGATCCGCACGTTGGGTTGCATTCAGTTTTTGATTGATCAGATAAGCAGAAGAACCCGTCATCGCGCCGCCGAAACCTTCCATTTCCTGCAATTTCGTATTGAAATCAATGTTGATCAGGTTTTCGGACGGAGAGACGGAGCCGGCTTTTACGATCGCAAGCGGGTTGTCACTTTTCAGTAATTTGCTTTGTGACCCGTTTGTAACCCACACCGCCACTTTATTGGCAGTGAGGGTATCCTGTGGTTTGGGATCTTCATTCACCGGTGCCTTTGCCGAACAGCTGCTCAATGCAATGCCCAGGCCCGCTACCGTCGCAATCAGAACGTTTTTCATGAGTTGATGTAAAATAAAAGTCACGCCGGAAGAGACATTTTGACAATGCCCATTCTGCGGCATGACTTGACATGGATTTCTTAATAACCGTTATTCTGTTTCAAATTGGCATTTTTATCTATTTCGCCCTGCGGGACCGGCCAGAACAATCTGGTGTCGGTCAGTTTATAGTTCAAGCTTTTGCCTGCACCGTCTTTGACAGCTTCCATCACCGGTACCACGCGGGCGGTGCGGGTCAGATCGTACCAGCGCTGGCCTTCGAATGCCAGTTCCAGACGACGTTCTTTTTCAATCGCCAGTCGCATCGCTGCCTGGTCAGCCGCGGTAGTCGCAGGCAGTTTGGCCCGGGTCCTGATCTGGTTTACCAAAGTTCGGGCGGTCGTCAGGTCGCCGGTTTCGTTCGCCGCCTCTGCTTTCAGCAGCAATACATCTGCCAAACGGTACATAATGATGTTTTGCGAAGCGTCAGTATTGCGCATTTTGTAGGCAAACGGAAAGGTATTCAACGACCAGTATTTGTCTGACCATTTGCCGGTTACGTTAGCCGTGAAAATCGTCGAGGCCTTGCGCACTGCATCTTTTTCGTCGTCAAATGCTTTAATAAGATCATTGGATGGCGTGTTGAATTTTTTCCAGTCGGTACCGTAGAACATCGAGGAGCCCCAGTTTCCACCTGTTGCCCAATCCTGAAAGTTCAGCTCAAAGATCGCTTCCGCGCTGTTTTCATGCTTTCCGTCCCACAGGTCTTCGAAGTTGGGCATTAAGGTATACCCCAATGCGATCACCTTGTCGGCATTTTCCTTCACCTTCGCCCAGTCTTTGCGGGTGGCGTACACTTTCGAAAGCAATGTATGCACTGCCCCCGGCGTGACCGTATTCTTATTCGGGCCTGTTTTCGGCACCGCAGGCGCGGCTTCTTCCAGGTCTTTGATAATCTGCGCATACACTTCTTCCGCGGTATTTCTCGCTGGGTACAGCTGGCCGTAAATCTCCTCAACATTGTCGGAAGTGATCGTGGGCAATTCATCTACCACCAAAGGAACATCGCCGTAAATACGGACCAGGTCAAAATAGGCACGCGCGCGGATAAATTTCGCCTCTCCCACCATCTGCGCCTTACGATCGGCTGATAGGGAAGCATGTGTCACTTTCGGAACATTGGCAATGACCGAGTTGGCGCTGGCGATGTGATTGTATAAATACGACCAGTCCCGCGCAGCTACGGCATTCGTGGAAAGAATGCGGAATTCATCTACCTCAAACCAGGCCGCATTATCGGCACCGGCGTAAGCGTTGTCCGACTGACCGTCGCCGAGGATAAAATAATCCATCACATAATACTCGGCAGAACCATTTTTGAAAATCGCGTAGGTACCTGCCAATGCAGCCTCGGCACTGGCCGCATCCTTGATGGCTGAACCGGCTGTTCCAGCACCGCCTTCGCCCACAACGGTCTGGGAAACAGGCTGTAAATTAAGTTGATCCTGGCAGGAGAAAAGTACCGAAGCTGCCAGTGCCCATGTTATATAATTGATCTTTTTCATCATTTCTTCCATTAAAAAGTAACATTCAAACCAGCTACAAACGCGCGGGACACGGGATAAGTACCATAATCGATACCCAGTGTAGCACCGCTGCCTGTAAATGCATTCACCTCAGGATCAAAGCCTTTATATTTGGTTAGCGTGAAAAGGTTTTGCGCAGTCAGGTAAATCGATGCCCGGCCCAGCTTAATCTTTTCAGCTACATTTCTGCTCAGATTGTAAGAGATCGTGGCACTTTTCAGGCGCAAAAACGAGGCGTCTTCGATAAAGCGTGACGAGATCAGCGAGTTATTGACATTCCCGTCGGTTGCTCTCGGGATGTCGGTAATGTCACCCGGCTTTGTCCAGCGGCCCAGCACTTCGGTTGACTGGTTTTTGCTGTCGTACATTCCTTCTGTTTCCAGTCTGGATGCATTGAAGGCCTTATTCCCCTGCGAGCCCTGGAAAAGAAACGACAGGCCGAAGCTTTTGTAAGTCAGGCTGTTATTCATTCCGTAAGTGAATTTAGGCTGCGCTGAGCCGATGATCGTGCGGTCGGAAGGGGAGAAGCTTCCGTCCCCGTTGACGTCGCGATAAATCATGTCCCCGGTCTCCGGGTTCACACCGTCCGCGATGTAGCCGTAGAATGTGCCGAGCGAAACACCTTCCTGCAAAATAATGATCTGGTCGCTGCGACCTTCCACGTCGGCATAGCGATAGATTTCGCTCAGCTGCAACTCGGTGATTTTATTGCGGTTAAATGCAATATTGAAGTCCGTATTCCACTGGAAATCGCTTTTGTCAAAATTCACGCTCGACAGTACAAATTCCAGACCCTTGTTTTCCAGTTTGCCTGAATTTCTCGGCATATAATTATAGCCGCTGGTATTCGGCAGCGGTACATTCAGGAGCAGGTCGTTGGTTTTTTTCAGATACGCATCCGCAGTCAATGTCAACCTGCCCTGCAGCATGCTCAAATCAATCCCGATGTTGGTTTGCGTGGTTGTTTCCCAGCGCAAATCCGGGTTTGGCGCATAAACAGGCGGCGTCACGGCAGGGCCTGATGGCGGCGTTGTCGGCTCGCGGCGGGTATAGCTGTTAAGTCCGTAAGAAGCATAGTTCGCCAGACCTTCCTGGTTACCGTTCTGTCCCCAGCCCCCGCGCAATTTCAGGTCGCTGATAAATTTGACGTCCTGCATAAAAGGCTCGGCAGAGATACGCCAGCCGGCGGATACCGACGGGAAAAAGCCCCATTGATTTCCTTTCGCCAGTTTCGAGGAACCGTCCGCACGGAAGTTGGCGGTAATCAGGTATTTGCTGTCAAAATTGTACATCAACCGTCCCAGATACGAGTTCAGAAACCACTCCGATTGCTCGGTGTATGCATTGGTAATCTCATTGGCTGCATTGATCGTTTTCACGACGCCATCGGCGGGAAAGTCGCGACCGGCGATATAGGCATTGTTCCAGTTGTTGCTCTGGATCGTGGTACCCGCCAGTGCCGAAAATTCGTGCTTATCGACCTTTTTCTCGTAGTTCACCGTGTTTTCCCACAGGTAAGTAAGTGATTTGGAGCGGGTTGCGTTGCCCAGGCCGTGCGTACTGCCATTCGCGCCCCAGCCTTCCGTAGTGCGGTAAGGATCGAGGTAGTAATCGTTGGAATGGTTCATGTAATCGATCCCGAAATTGGAACGGTATACCAGCCCTTTTGCCAGCGTAAAATCACCTGATACATTACCGAAAATACGATTGTCCCTTTGTGACTGATCCGGCCCGAACATCGCCGCCAGCGGATTGTCCCAGCCTGCTTTCAACGGGTTTGTCGAGAAAATGGTGCCCCGGATTGAATCTTGCGAGTATATCCCCATCGTCGGCGGCGCGCCCAATGCGCCGAGTACCACCGCATTACGTCCCGCATTGTTGTTATCCTTCACGTCGCGGATCTTCGCATTGGAATAGCTGATGTTGGTGGTGAGTTTGAACCAGCTTTTGATCTGGTTATCAAGGTTCATGCGGAATGAATACCGGCGGTAGGCGGCGGGCTTGATAATACCTTTGTCCTGCGTAATTGCACCGGAGACGAAATATCTGTTCTTATCATTTCCGCCTGAAAATGAGAGCTGGTAGTTCTGATTGGAGCCGGTGGTGAAAACTTCCTTGTTCCAGTCGGTCGTTTCCCTGCCTACGGTCACATTGTGGCCCATTTCGTTCATCAGATCCGCATATTGCTGCGGGTTCAGTACGTTGATTTTTTTAGCGATATTGGAAATACCATAGTAGGCCGAGAAGTTGATCTGTGACTGGTTGGCCTTCCCTCTTTTGGTCGTTACTATTACAACCCCGTTGGAAGCCCTCGCGCCATAAATTGCTGCGGATGAGGCGTCTTTCAATACCTGTATGCTTTCAATATCGTTCACATTCAGGTCGCGCGTGTCCATCGTAGGCACACCGTCGATCACGTAAAGCGGCTCGTTACCAGCTTGCACGGAAGTCGCTCCGCGTACACGAATGGATAATGCGCTGCCGGGCTTGCCCGAAGGCTGCGTAACCTGCACACCCGCCGCTTTTCCCTGCAATGCCTGCGCAGCCTGCAAAATAGGACGTTCTTCGATGTCTTTGGTATCCACGGATGCGATCGAAGTGGTTACGTCGCCGCGCTTCTGGGTACCGTAACCGATCACGACGATTTCATTCAAAGTTTTCTGATCGCCGCCGAGTATCACATCTATTTGCGTCTGATTGCCTACCGCGACTTCCTTGGTTTCGTAACCAATAAACGAAACTACCAGTACCGCGTCGCCGCCGGGCACCGGAATAGAGTAGTTTCCGTCGACGTCGGTAACGGTCCCGGTTTGCGTTCCCTTCACCAGGACACTGGCTCCCGGTAGCGACTGATTTTGCTGATCCCTGATCACGCCTTTCACGACGATCTCCTGCGCGGTTGCAAGTGTTATCGAAGTTAAAACGATGGCTATGAACAACGTAATTCTCTTTCCCATAGATTGTTAATGAATTTTATGGTAACTAATCGGATAATTTATTGGACAATTCTATGCAGCAAATGTAGCTATGTTTTCAGAAAGTCAATAGCATTAAAATATTATAATATCCTGAAAAATAGATAGTTATATTAAAATTGATACGGTTTGGTACCGCGCATTATCACTGCTGATATACCTGATTTACAGCTAGTATCAAGCCATTTCAAAATCACAGACAGACAAGTGCTGATACGCCTGCCGACCGTAGACTATTAGTGAAAAAAAAGTGAAAAACGTCAGACGGGTTCGAGGGAGTGGTCCAGTACCAGCAGGCTCCAGCCTTCCCCGGTCCTCGAAGCAGCAATCTCTTTGCGGCGGTCCTGCATTACTTTTTTGATCCTGCTCGCATAAGCCCAGCAGGTGCCTTGCCGGATGGAGAGGATTTCCGACAGCTTGTGGGAAGAAATTTTGCCTTTGGTCGTATACAGCAAAAAGACCATGTAGAAGGCCTTGTTGATCGGAATGCGGGTATTCTGGAAAATCGTATGCGAGATCACCGATTCGTCATAATCACATTTCGCGCAGCGGCGACTGTGAGGCGAATGTCCGTGGAAATAATGGTCATGTCCACATTTGCGGCATTCATAGTGATCGTTGTTTGCGCCGGCATTCCATTTCATAAGGGCGAGGAATTTGAAACAGCTTTCATTATCCGGGTAAATCTTGCTGAATTCCTCAAAATCAACTTCCGCAGACATGACCCTTGCCTGCGTGACTTTCACAACGCTGGTATGCAGCACCTCGTTATCTTTTTCGAGCAGCTGGTTCATTTGCAGGATCTCTTCTTTCTGTTGCTGCAAAAGTGCATTCACGTCCGTCAGCTCCTGAATCTGCGCCTGGATGATGGCTGATTTTTCCAACACTTCCTTGGTCCGTTCCTTGACTTCCGCTTCCAGTCTTACATTCAGCGAGTCTTTCAGTTTTTCGTTCAGGCGCATTTGATGAATGATCTGCTTTTGCGCCTTATCCTTTTTGGTTTTCAAAATCCGGACCTTGTCCCCGATCGCGAAAGAGAGGAAGATCATTTCGAGTACGAAGCAGATACTCAGGCTATAATAGGTGATTACCCCGAAATTCAAACCTTCGACGTGAAGCATCAGTAACAGCTTGTGCAAGAATCCGATGGAAAGAAATGTGTACCCCAGAACGAAAAATCTGGCCGGGCGATACCCTTTTCTGTAAATGTAAATCCCCGTGTAAAAAGCCACCAGCAGCGGCACGAGCTCCACAAATTTGTAACTGAACCAGTCGGTATTGAAGAAAAGACAGACTACAAAAAAGACAGTCCGCAGCGCCATAATCCAGACGATAATGCGGTCAAGGACAGGTGCTTTTCTTCGCGTATAAAGGAGCGTACGTGTGAATTGTAATGCAAAAATGCTGACCCCGTAAAGCGCGACTCCGTAGGCATACTGGTTCCATTCGGGCGCTTCCGGCCACAGATATTGGTAAGCCACGCCATCGATACACATTTCAAAAAGCCCGACGCAGAGGTTATACAATACATAATACAGGTACTGCACCTGACGTATTGCCAGGTACATCATCAGGTTATAGAAGCTGAATACCAGCACCATACCATAGAATATGCCGAAAATAAAATACTCGTCGAGCGCGTATTTTATAAACCGGCTCACAGAACGCAGCACAATAATCGCGTCGGCGGTCTGGTGTGATTTTACGCGGAAATAATAGGTGCCGACAAATGCAGCATCGTTGGGAATGTTCAGTTCGAAGTTTTTGTGCGAGTATTCCCGGTTCCTGAATGGTAACTGATCGCCCATTTGCCGCATTTCGTAGCCACCTTTTCCATCAGGTAAGTACGCAGTGATATCGTCGATGGTCTGATCGAAAAATTCCAGTATCCAGTTTTTATCGCTGCCCGGATTGTGTTGGATTTTGATCCTGAACCAGTAAGCCGATTTCAGATTATAGTTCTGCGGCGTATTCGCCGGATTATTCCGAAAACGGGCATTCATTTCGGGCGACAGAATGTCTGCAAGCGTGAAGTTGCCGGCGGTGTCTTCGAGATATTGAATTTCGTCACCAGTGAAAATGTGCTGGTCCTGCGAATCCTGGATTGTTTTTGTGCATTGCGCGAATGCTGAACCTAATGTGTTGAGGATCAGTAGTGCAGTTGCCAGGGTGATTTTCAGAGAAAGAGGAAATATAGTGCGATTCATGATTCTGTGAAGTTACGTCTGCTTTACCCGTGCAGAAGACCCTGACATTTTGCGTTAACAAACCAATATCAGAATAACTGATTTCAGATAAAAACTGTTTCCTCTAACGCTGGTGCCAACCTCATTTCAACGCCTTTCCCAAAATTTCCATCGTCGCTTTCTGACGGGCCTCGACAACCTTTTTTGCGTTCGATGCTTTCTGCCTGGCCTGGGCCGGGTTTTGTGCCATCGCAAGTACTGTCGGCACAATGCGGGCGACTTCCTCGGATTTATCCATGTCAAAAAGCCAGTCGTTGAGACCAATGTCGCGCCACATAAAACCCTTGGTGGTTTGCTCGGTAAAGCGGCAAACGATCGCGGGAATACCGTGACCAATGCACATGATCGGTGAATGCATTTCGAGCCCGAACAACCCGGCGGATTTCAGGTAAGTGCTGAGGGCTTCGTCGGTGAGCCAGTAGCGGTCGCGCCACACCACGCGGCTGCGGTATTGCCCGGGTAATTTATCAAGAATAGCTTCCTTCCCCAGTTTTACGTGCGTTTCGTCTTCCGGACAGATCAGTATTTTCAGGTCCGTTTTATCCAGTACTGCGATGATCGCCTGCCGCAGCGGCGCATTATCGTGTTCCTGCATTTCCTTGTTTTTGCCGTCTTTAAATGCGTCGAAAGGCGTGTTTCTCGATTTGACTTCCCAATAGGGCGTATACCTTTGGCGCGGGATCACGCACAGGAATTTGCCGGCTTCCAGCCTGTTTTGTTTCAAAAATTCATCGGCCAGTTTATCATTGCGAAGGTCTACCGCAAAGGCCCCATCGGGGCCAAACTCCATAACCGGACATTTCACGCCGTTTGCTTTCGCATAATCCAGCGAAGGCGAATCCCTGAAAAACGTAAACGCAGCATTGCTCAGCAGTTCGGTGTCCGTTTTGAGCGACGCAACCTGCGCCTCGGTCGGTGCACCGTAGAAACCAGGAAAAGTGATGCCGTATATACCATATGGTTTGCCGGTTTCCTCCCGCCATTTTTTCACATCGGCGCGCGCCACCAGGAACGGCCCTGATCCGTGCAGCAGAAAATCGCCTTCCGCAAATGCCTGTTTGATCAACTCCGGCGTATTCACGATCCTGACTTTCGGAAAACGCTGTTCGAGGATTTCTTTTACGCCATTCCCAATGCTGCTCGGCCACAGCCTTATTTCCACGTCGGGAAGGTGTTTTTCCAGAATGGTGAGTACGCCAGGTGTGTGGCCGATGTCGCCAATATTGACAGTCTGCCAGGAAGAGCGAAGGATCACTACTTTTTTCCTGGCCGGCTGGGCCGAAAGGTTCTGACTGATCAGTGCAGCGATTGCGAGTGAGGAAGTGCGCAGGAAATTCCGGCGGTTGGTTTGTATCATCATTATAAATTTTTTTGACAAATAATTTTATCCATAGTTTCAGACATACACTTCTTTTTTCAAAACTCCCATTGTCTTTTTGAAAATACCGTCGACAAGCTTCATCGCCTTCTTCACCTTCGCCTGCGACTTCGCCGGGTTCTGGATCATATCGAGCACGGCAGGCGTAATGCGGGCTATATCTTCGGGTGTGTCGAGATCAAAAAGCCATTCGCCCAGGCCTACATCTTTCCACATAAAACCCTTGCTGGTTTGCTCCTTAAACCGGCATACAATCGCGGGAATACCATTGGCAACGCACATAATCGGCGAATGCATTTCAATGCCAAACAGCCCCGCCGAGCGAACATAGGTACTGATCGCTTCATCGGTAAGCCAGTAGGTGCTGCGCCACACCACTTTTTCCTTTACATCGTCGGGCAGCGGGTCGTAGAGCATTTCTTTTCCGATCCGCACCTGCGTTTCGTTTTCAGGCACGATCAGGACTTTTTTGTTGGTCTGCCTCACCACGGCAATAATCGCCTCGCGGATCGGCTTGTTGTCCTGCTCCTTCATTTTGTCATTATACGCCTCCTTCGCTTTATCTACCGCACGGTTTTTGCTTTTCAGCTCCCACCAGGGCGTAAAACGGTATTGCGGGATCACGCACACAAACTCACCGTCTTTCAGGTTGTGTTCTTTCAAAAATGCAATCGCGGGCGCGTCATTTCTCAGGTCTACCGCAAATGCCCCATCGGGCGAAAAGCCGGTTTCTTTGCAGGTCAGACCATTAGACCTGGCAAATTCGTAGGAAACCGAGTCACGGAAATAGCAGAACCTGGCCTGGTTCATGATCTCCATGTCGAGCGGGTCAAACTTCGCCGCCTGCTCCTGAAATACATAGCCGCCGGGAAAGGTAATGCCGTAAATGCCGTACGGTTTGCCGGTCTGTTTGCGCCATAGGTCCATATCTTTTTTCGCCACCAGCGACGGCCCCGAGCCGTGCAGCATAAAGTCGCCTTCCTTTAATGCTTTCTGCTTTTCTTCGTCGGTTTTGATAATCTTAACCTTTGGAAATCTTTTCGCCAGCATTTCCTCCACGCCGTCGCCCACATCCGAAGGCCACAGCCGTACTTCCGCCTGTGGCATGTGTTTTTCCAAAAGCGTCAACACGCCCGGAGTATGCCCGATGTCGCCAATGTTGACCGTCTGCCAGGAAGAGCGCAGTATAATTACTTTTGCCGGGGCAGCCGCGGCACCCTCTATGGCGCCCATTACCAGGCCCATCAGCAGGGGCGTATCTCTTAAAAATTCTCGTCGGTTCATCATGGTTTTAGCAGGTTTTGGGGTTAAGGTCGCGGCCAGTACAGGTAGTCGGTGGATTGTGCCGGCACTTCTTTCCAGATCGACGGATTTACACGGGCAAATTCAGAATCCGGCCACGCTTTGGCAGCCCATTGATATACTTCCAGCACGCCACGACCGAGCGGCTGGCCTTTGGCAATGTTCTTCCATGGCCATTCTTTTTGGTAAGTCACATAGGGATACAAAAAGGAAAAGGCGAGGTTGAGACTTTTCTCATCCGTGCTTTTGAAATTCCAGAGGTCTCCGCCGACGATTTCCGCGCAGCGCGCCAGGTAGCTAAATGCCTGTAAACCATAAATGGAGTAATGCAGCGAGCGCTCACGCTTGTACTCGCGCGGCATGCTGCCGTCTGGCTCTATCTGCTGGGCGATCTGTTTTTTTGCCAGTTCGATCATTGGTTTTGCTTTTTCAAATTCCCCATTGTAAATGGAAAACGCGGCTACCTGAGCGGCATACCAGCTTCCGTGATTGTTGCCGGCTTTGGCTTCGATCTTCCCCATGTCGCTTTCCAGCAGCCAGTCGCGGTACTCGGCAAACCATTTTTTCAAGGCCTTGTTATCCTCTGGCGTCCAGCTTTTGGACAATGCAAGAATCTTCACATGGTCGACCATCCGGATCAGCGCAACGCTGAAAATGATCCCGATCGGCATGCCGTCGTGCACGCCGGGCAGGGCAGAAGCATTGTTCAAATTTGGGTTCATGCGGGTTTCCGGATCCAGAAACCAAACACGCAGCAACTCGGCAGCCTTTTTCGCATACTTTTCATCCTTTGTGTAAAACCAGGCAAGCGAAAGCTCATTCACGCGCGACAAAGTGGTGTTATACCGGCTCAGGTCGTAGCGGTCACCGTCGGCTTCGGGGTTGGTAACACCGTCCTTGCGGATATAGGGCATTCCATTTGGTGTTTTGGGATTGGGAAATGCCAGTTTGCCGATCGCGAAAAAGTCATGCTTGTTTCCCGAAGGCGGCATGTCGCCATCGACTACCCGAAGCGGTTTTTCCTTCCATATTTTATCGGCTTTTTCGATTAGTTTTTTTCGGGGTAAGTCAATGTCTTTCCCAGCGTCCCGTACCTTTTTCATTGCTTCAAAATCAATGGATACCAGCGGCGTTTCGGGCGTTTGGGCGATTGTTTTTACTGCAAAAAGACAAAGTAATGCAGTGCAAAATGTAAGTATCGGTTTCATGGCTGGTAGGTGAGCGTGACTTTTCCTTTTCTGTTCTTTTCTTTTAAAACAATGGCCAGTCGGGTGTACGGCGTGCCGCCTTCGCTGATTTCTTCCTGGGTCACATCGTACGGTAATCCACCCGTGTCGACGGTCAATGTGGCCTGTCTGCCGCCGATCGCGAGCAGCCATTTTCCCGGTGAGGCGGCGGTGATTTTCGCCCGGGTAATGCAGGCAGTCTGGAAGTTCTCGGGTTGTGAAAACTCAAAAACATCCTCCACCGCCAGGGGGCCGGATGCGGCGCGGCTGTACGTAAAATGTCTTTCCAGTTTCGAAAGGGTAGGAGCATCATAGGTCGATGCGAGATCCAGAACCAACATATCTTTTTCCTCACTGAAATCGGAACGCAATACTTTGGCCTGCGCTTCGGGACCAACTTTTTGCTGCTGACCGGCGACCAGCGGCAAGGGGTGACCGTATGAAGCATTTGACTTATAAGTATACCGAAACTCAGCCTGGAAAATATTGGCGGTATACGGAATACTGCCCGGATCGCCCGCCAGGATATCTTTTCCCAAAACCACCGAGTACGAACCCACATCATTATGGTTGTGATGCTCGGCATTATTGCCGCCTTTCAGCACGGCGGCCAATGCATTGTTCGACTTTGGGCGCACAACCAGAATGCCCGATTTATCAAAAAATGATCTTAGCGGATTTTCATTTTTTCGCTGCGCATTTTTAACAATACCCCCCGCGTCGGTCGAATTGGGAAAGACCATAAAAACATCCATCCGGTTGTTGTTCACCCGGCCGGTCAGCCTGATTTTTTCATAATCCGAAAGTCCCAGGTTCAGGCTGCGGGTAAGGTAGTTCATCAGGCTCGAATCGGGCGCGCTGCCGGTCTTACTATCCGAAATCGCTGGGAAAACGCCATTGATCACTTCCAGCTTCGGAATATACTGCGCAATCTCCCGCACTTTCGGGATATTGAATAAGTCGATCTTGCCGCGCGTTGCCTGCCAGAGATTTTCGCGCAGCATCGCATAATGTCCGAAACCGTAATTGAAATAGGTCACACCCTCGGAGCAGTATCCATCGTCGCCAAAACCAGCCAGTGTATTTTTCGAATATTCCTCCCCGATCCAGGCGTACAGTGCCCTTTCTTTTTTATCCGGAATTACTGTTAGTGCAGCACCGATTACACCCGACAGGCATACGGCGTTCCAGTTGTTGGTACCGGTCAGCCAGCTGTGATATTGCGTATCCTGTTTTTCGAAAATCCGTTTTAATGGATCAAAAACACGCATATACAAAGCCTGCACCGCCTCTTTCCGAAGTTCTGGATTCAGTTGGTCGCCCAGCAGAAACAAGGTTTGTGCAATGGTATGGGCATATAATGCGGAGGTCAGGTCAATAGTATACTGCTTTCCATTGTAGTTGATAAAATCGTAATCGATACGCGGCGAAACCCAGGATTTTTGCCGGATAATATCACGCAGGCCAGCTTCCGTTTGCTGCAGATATTTTCCATTGTTTTCCAGGCATTCCGCGAGGGTTACCATCGACAATCCTTTGGCGCGGTTTCGCATCATGGTAAGTCCTTTGGCCGAGGACGAGGCACTGCCGTCGGAGAGGGAGAAGTAATCGGCCTTGCTGAATTCGGGGAAAGTGAATGTTTCCATTTCTTTCAAAAAAGCATCGTAGCCGCCCGATTTGCGCAGCTTATCCCAATTCTGCCGCTTTGATATGGGCTCTCCAAAGCCCGAAGGCTGGTCGGTTAACTGGCCCGCGATTTCTGCCACGCGTTTCTGGTCGATCGGGCGGAGTGGGATGGCATCGTGCTGCGCCCATGCTGCCAGCGGAAATGTCAGAGATACCAGGCCCGCGATCCAGCTTTTAAAAATGTATTTTAGTTTAAATGTCATATGCTTATGGATTAGTGACCGGTGCATACCGGATAGATACCGTCGCAGTTCTGACAGGCGCTTTCAGCCGCACCGCCAGCCTGGTATAAGGTTCTCCTTTTTCTTCGCTGATCTCTTCATTTTCAATGTCATAGGGAATACCATTTGTGTCAATGGTAACCTGGATCTTTTCTTTTCCATTGGTTAGCAGGATACGGTTTTCGCCATTTTTCTCCCATGTACTGCGGGTCACAATCGGTGTTTCAAACCGCTGCGGTGTGTCGAAAACGATCTCATCACTCACGTTAAGCTCATTATTTTTTCCGCGCAAATAGGTGAATTCACGTTTCAGTGATTGAAGTCCGGGTACTTCATAGGCAGAGGTAAGATCCATCAGCATCACATCTTTTTCATTGGAGAACTTTGTTGAAACAATCTCCGCATGCGCCTCTCTGCCTGTGCGTTGCTGCGTACCCGCCACCAGCGGCACGGGGTGACCGTACGAACCGAGCGATTTGTAGGTGTAGCGCTCGTCGCTGAATGTTTTGGCAGTGTAAGGAATTGCGCCGGGGTCGCCCATGATGAGTTCGCTGCCTGCGGCAATGGTGTAGGAGCCAACGTCGTTGTGATTATGGTGCTCATTATTCCGGCCGCCTTTCAATGCCGCCCCGAGGCCACCTCTGTCCCCCGGTCTCACCGTAAGTATTCCGGCAGCGTCGAAATAGGAACGCAATGGAGCCGCATATTCGCCGGCTTTGCTGCCGCCCGTTTTGGCCGATGCTGTATTCGGGAATTCGTACATCACGTCCGCAACCAGATCGAGCGTGGTAGGTTCGGATTTGGTCTGGTCGTAACGCCCGGCGTCAATACCGAGGTTTTTAGCCGCGTACCACACGATATTCCGTGAAGGTTTGATGCCCGATTTGCAGTCCGCGATCGCAGGGTACGTATCGTTGATGATCTCCGAGTGTATCGGGAATGCTGCGATTCTGGCCATTTTAGGAGTATCAAAAAAATCGAGCTTTCCTTTTGTCGCTACAAATACGATCTCACGCAAGCTGACAAATCTTCCAAAACCATAATTGTAATAGCTGATCCCTTCCGTACAGTAGCCGTCGCTCAGAAATCCTGCTACGAAATTCTGGTGGTAGCGCTCGGCGATGGCCACAAATTGCGCCCGTTCTTTTTTGCCTGGAAGGATGGTCAATGCGGTTCCGGCAATGCCCGAGAGGCACACTGCGTTCCAGTTGTTGGTACTTTTCAGCCAGCCGTGATCCGCATTTTTACCGTCAATCGTAGCCAAAATAGGTTCGAACATGCGTTTGCGGATCGTTAGGTTAATCTGTTCGCGGGTTTTTGCATTCAGCTTGTCGTCCAGCAAATACATCGCCTGCGCAATGTTCTGGGCATATTGCGCACAAGCAAGCTCGACCAGGCTCTGGTGGTTTCTTTCCAGGAAATTGCGTGGATTAACCCATGTTTTTTGCGTCAAAAGCCCGGCGAGCACTTCCTCAATTTTCAGCATATAAGTGCCCTTATTTTCCAGGCATTCCGCCCAGGTAAGTTTGATCAGCCACCGCAGCCGCTCACCCATCAGGTCTTTGCCCGCCTGCGAATCGCCGTGGGTGAACATCCGCATGTACCGGGTTTCGTCAAACGGAGGAAAAGGCTTATCGAGATACGCTTTTGCCTCTCGTTTGACTTTTTCAAAACGCCCGCTGTTCGCCAGCTCGTCCCAGGCTTTACGGTTCTTGTATGTTTCCCCAAAGCCGCGGGGCGTATCAGGCAGCATCGCCGCGATCTCGCTTACCCGTTTCATATCGAGCGGTTCTACCTGCACGACGGGCGTCGTGTAATCTTCCGTTTGTGCCTGCGCCACGGAGCAGAGGAGGAATAGGATTAGTAGTTTTTTCATAGGGTTTAGGAATAGGTGCATGCTTACCACCCCGCATTCTGCGTCATATTCGGATTAGCGTCGATCTCGGAACTTGGAATGGGCCAGATCAGGAATTTTGGCGTCCAGGCTACGATGTTTGCAGGCTGCACGCGCCCGCCTCCCCAGGTATTGGTCGTCGCACTAAATACCGGCGCTGTTTTGTCCAATGTCGGGTAAAAGTCCTCGTAGCGGTATTGGATCATTGTTTTTTCGGTATCGAGGTATCTCATCCGCACCGAGTCGAACCAGCGATGACCTTCGCCCACGAGCTCCAATCCGCGCTCGTCGAAGATCTTTAACCTGAACTGTGCTTTGGATAGGCCGGTTTTGAGGTCGGCCGGAAAAGTGCGGACCGTCCCGTCGGCTTTCCGGGCTCTTTCACGCAGCTTGTTAAATGCCGCATAAGCCTCGGCGGTTGGACCATTGAGCTCATTCTCTGCCTCTGCTTTGATCAGAAATACCTCCGAAAGCCGGATCACAAAGAAGTCGTTCTCGTTGTTCCGGGCCTGGTATCCGCTTGGGTCAATGTACTTATTCAGATATGGGAACTGCTCCGTGGTTTCTGTGGCTTTTCGTTTTTCAGGATACGTGATCCTGTCTGTGGTCAGGTTCTGGTTCTTGAAACGTGTTACGAAAGATACTTCCGTGCGGTAATCGCCCGCGTATTCACCCGTATTGTACTGGTCGTAAAACCAGGGCTGTACGCGCGCCGTACCTGCTCCCGCGCCATTGGTGACGTTGCCACAGATGTTGTAACGGTTGGAAGGCTGGGTATAGTAAGCCAGTTCGGAACCGCGTGCGCCGGCACTGGCGGCGGTGGCGTCTCGCGTAAACTGGATCGCGAAAATCACTTCCTGATAGGCATTTTTTTCCTGGCCTACATCAAAAAGGCTCGCATAGTTGCCCATCAGGCTGTACTGATTTGAGTTGATCACACTATCTGCATAGCTTTTTGCCAGCTGGTAATTGGCTACTGCCTGATCCGCCTTTCCCGACAAATCGTGGTGATTGGCATAAGTCAGATGCGCCAGCGCGAGCATGGCCTGGGCAGCACCTTTGGTTGCGTGGCCCGACTCCGCAGGAGCCTGCTGGCTGTAAGGCAGGAGGGTGGTGCTGGCTTTTTGAAAATCTTCCAGCAGCAGCGCATACACCTCTTCCAGGGTGTTTCTTTTTGGATAAAAATCAGAGTTACCTGTTACCGATTCGGTGTGAATGGGCACGCCTCCATGCATTCTGACCAGGTAAAAATACGATAATGCGCGCATGAACTGCATTTCGCCAATGATCCGCGCCCTGAATGCCCCGGAGCCTACCGCACTTTTCTGTACCGTCTCAATCACGGCATTGGCGTGGTTGATCACACGGTAGAAACTCCTCCACGGTGTAATGAAATAGCCATTCGATGCGGAGACAGTCCTTTCATTGAATGCACGGTGGGTTGAGCTCGTACTCGCTACGTCGTCGCTGCCGAACATGATGCTGTACGTAAGGTTCGACTTAAAACAATCAAATGTGGGCAAAAGGGAGTAGCCTCCGTTGACCAGCGCCAGGACGTCCTGTTCCGACTTTACAAAAGTTTCAGCGATCGCTGAGGAATAGATCTGCTCTTCCAGACTGCAGCTCGAAACGCTCAGGCAAAAAAGGAGTGAACAGATGATGGATTTAAACTTCATTTTCATACCAATGATCGTTTGTTGCCGGATATCAGAAGCCGGCATTGATTCCAAATGAATAGGTTTTGTACTGAGGGATACTCCCGTTGTCGATGCCCGACAGCATGGAATTGTCGCCTTTGCTGTTGATCTCGGGGTCGTAGCCTTTGTAATCCGTCCAGGTGAGCAGGTTACCGCCGGAAACAAACAGCTTCACGGTCTTGAATACCCGTAATTTTGTCTTTGGCAGGGTATAGGCGAGGGTGATGTTTTTAAGTCGGACAAACGAGGCATCTTCCACGATAAAGTCTGTGAAACGGCTTTGAAAAGGATCAACCATATCAGGTTTGGGGTAAACATTGCTGGTACCCTCGCCCCGCCAGCGATTGTCCCAGGCTTCCTGGCGCACATTGGAAGCTGTTCCGCGGTTTAGTGCGTCCATGACGTGGCGGTTGGCATTGATCACATCCTGACCAATGCTCCCCTGGAAGAATACATTCAACGATAAGCCTCTCCATTCGAATGTGTTGGTGAGACCGAAGATGAAATCGGGATAGGGGCTGCCGATAATCTCCCGGTCGTCCGTCGTGATCACACCATCGGGTTTTCCTTCCGGGCCGCTGATATCGCGGAACATAAACGAACCCGGATTACGTGTATAAGAATCTGTCGGTCCGGCGTCGATCTGGGCCGTATTCTGATAAATTCCCCCGATCCGGTAGCCGTAAAACGCGCCGATCGGGCTGCCCACTTTCGCGATGGTCAGCGACTGGCTCGAAACTGCCCCGAAAGTAGGGCCTACAAATGAAGTAAGACCGTCGCCCAGGCTGATCACCTTGTTCCGGTTCCTTGAAATGTTTCCGGAAATATCCCACGAAAATGCTCCTGCCAGTGCCCGCGCCTTTACGTCGAATTCAACGCCCTGGTTCTGGATGACACCCTGGTTGGTACTGTAAGAAGAAAAACCGTTTGATGGCGGGATGGTGAGGCTGATCAGCAGGTCGTGCGTGCGCTTTTTGTAATAATCAAAACCAAACGAAAGCCGGTTTCCAAACAGAGCGATATCGGCGCCGACATTGGTTTGCCGGGTGGTTTCCCAATGCAGGCTGCTGTTGGGCAGGTTAGCAAGTACATATCCGATCTGAATACTCTGGTTAGCGACACTGCCGGTCGATTGAAGCATGGCTTTGGTAGAACCCACACCCACCGCCTGGTTACCCGAAAGGCCGTAGCTGGCGCGCACTTTCAGTTCGGAAATCGCATTGACACTTTTGAGGAAATTCTCATTGTGGACATTCCAGCCTAATGCCAGTGACGGGAAAAATGCCCATTTGTTGCCTTCGGCCAACCGGGTCGATCCGTCGGAACGACCGGTGAAAGTGATCAGGTATCTTTTGTCAAAACTATAATTCAGACGCCCTAAAAATGAGCCCAGTGCCCATTCTGTGGTGTTTGTGGACGGGTTGGTAATAGAGGTTGCGCTTCCCATGTCGTAGTAAAGCAGGTTATCGTTCGGGAAGTTGAGCGCATTGATCCCAAAACTACGGCGGTTCCATTGCTGCCAGGTGTAACCACCCACCGCATTAATGCTATGCTTGCCTCCGAGAACCTTGGTGTAGTTAAGCGTGTATTCCGTCAGGTAATTGAAAGAATTGATGTGGCCACGGTACGCGTAGCCGCCTTCCAGATTTCCCAGACTTGTGCCGCGAGGGTGGTAAAAATCACGATGGGCCGAGCTTACATTCACGCCGCTGTTGACCCTGAAAGTCAATCCTTTGGCGACCGAATACTCACCGAAAATATTGGCCAGCACGGTGGTCATCCGGTTCTGGTCGTCGGCCAGGTTTACGAGCGTGAGCGGGTTGCCTACCTGCGTCTGGTCGATCTCAAGTTCATCCTCCGCGCTGAACGGCGAGTCGAACGGGCGCGAAGTAAGTGCCCCGCGGACGACAGACATGGATGCGTCGCTGATGTTGGAAGATTGCATGGCAGCGCGGTTCCTGCTCAGCGTGCCGCTCATATTCACGCCGAATTTGAATTTGCTGTTAAATTGCCGGTCGAGGTTAATGCGTATCGAACCTCTTTCATAGTTGGAGTTTTTAACAATACCTCCCTGTGAGAGATATCCCAGACTGATCGCATACCGCATTTTGTCCTGCCCTCCGGAAATGCTGAGCTGATGATTTTGCGTACGCGCCTGCCGGTAAATGAGGTCCTGCCAGTTGGTATTTACCTGGCTCAGGTCGGCGATCTGAGCTGCTGTGTAGATCGAATCCCGGCCATTGTTCAGATACCCTTCATTGGAATATTGCAGGTACTCGGCCGTGTTGAGCACGCCGATCTTTTTTGGCAGTTCACTTACATCATAACGAAAACTGTACGAGATGCGGTCGGCGCCTGCCTTACCTCTTTTGGTCGTGACGAGGACGACCCCATTGGAGGCGCGCGAACCATAAATGGCCGTAGCAGAGGCATCTTTCAGGATTTCAATGGATTCGATATCGCTCGGGTTGAGGTTGGCCAGGGCGTTGTCCTGCGGAAGTTGTCCCAGGTAACCCGACTGGCTGCCGCCTGACATTTTGACTCCCCCATTATCGGAATCGACCGGGTAACCGTCTATCACCACCAGCGGCTGGTTGGAGCCACTCACTGAAGTAGCACCACGAATGTTGAATGAAATGCCTCCGCCTGGCGCACCGGTGTTTTGGGTGA